>NZ_KI914582.1:36473-56530 GCF_000520475.1 Arthrobacter sp. 35/47 | reverse complement strand
TCGGGATTGCAGCCGCCGGGTGCGCCAGTGGCGGGCTCTGGCAGATCGGCAGCCTCGTGGGTATTGAGCCAGGCGGCGGGGTCGGTGTGCTCACCGTTGGTGCCACCGTTGCGGACCTCGAAGTGCAGGTGCGGGCCGGTGGAGTTGCCGGAGGAGCCGACATCGCCGATGTGCTGTCCGGCGGTCACGGTCTCGCCGGCGGTGACGTGGATGCCGGTCTCCCACATGTGCGCATACGCCGTCGCCACGACCGCTCCGTCGATGTGGTGTTCGATGACGATGAGTCCACCGTCACCGCCGGAGAACTCCGCGACGGTCACCGTCCCGTCTGCTGCGGCGAGGATGGGGGTGCCGTCCGGGGCGGCGAAGTCGGTGCCGGTGTGGAACGAGTTCTCCCCGGTGAGCGGGTGGACCCGGGGTCCGTAGTCCGAGGAGGGCACCCAGGTGCCCGCCGGCAGCAGGAACAACACCCGCGACGACTCCGCCGGGACCGTCCGCACGACCGGCACCACAGTGCCGGCGACGGTCGTAGTGTCCGTGGCGCCGGTGGTGGTCGTGGTGGCGAGGGTGGTCAGGATGGTCTTGGCCACGGGCTCGTAGTTGCGATACCGGTCGGGATAGGCGGACACCTCGACGGCCTGGGCCGCTTCGCCCTTGTCCATGGACTGCCAACCGGGGATATCCAACAGCCCCCTGGGGCTGGGGTAGTTGGGGCCTTCTGGCCCGCCGAAGAACGCCCGCGCCTGGTAGGTCGGGTCCATGAGGTCGGCGACCGAACCCCACCCGGACTGCGGCCGCATCTGGAACAGGCCCAGGCTGTCGTGATCGGAGCCGTCGCCGTCGTTGGGGTAGTCCGCGGATTCGGGGTAGGTGCCCGTGTTGGAGAGTTGCTGCAGGGTGGATTCGGTGAGGGCTGCCATCAGCGCGATCTGGAGTCCGTCCCGGGTGACCCCGTCGATGCCCGTGCCGGCCTCGATGATGGTCGCCGCATGGGTGAGCTGCCGGTTGTCGAGGGTGAAGGTCTCGCCGTTCACGGTGGTCACGGTCAACGACTCGGGGACGTCGCCGATCGTGATGCCGTTCCCGGCGACGGTGCACGCGGCGGTGGAGGCGGGATTCATCAGCACCCCAATCCCGACCAGCGCGAACGACGGGCCGAGCAGGACCAGGGTGAGAGCGGCAGCGGCGAGCGTCTTCACGAGCGATCCCCCCGGCCTTATCGCAAGGGGTTATCGAGTTGGGACAGCCGCAACAGATGACAGGTGTCATAGGCCGGGCCGCAGATGATGAATACCGTGAACGCCACCGCATGTTCGGAGGCGACTGGTTCGTCGTTCCAGAGGCCGGCGCGGTGGCGGGTGCCCTCGATCGTGTAGGCGGTCGTGCCCTCGGCAAGCCCCGGCTGCGCCTGCGCGACGGCCGTGTCCCACGCGTCGGGGACGAACAGGGTGTCGATGGTGAGGTGCTGGGTCGTGGCGTACCGGCGCAGCTCGACCCATGCCTGCCGGGTGGGCAGGTACGTGGTGATGTCGGAGGCGAGCCCCGCCTGCTCGGCACCGGTGGGGTCACCGACGGCGAGGAGAACCGACGTGTAGTCCAGGGGCATGAACCCGGATGCGGTGTCCCACCCGAACAGGGCGGTCGCGACGTTGCGGGCGAAGGTCTCCGGATCATCCGACCCGGCGACAATCGGCAGACGCGCCGTCACGGTCGGGACCGGGACGGCGGGCGTCGTGACCACTGGCCCAGACCCGACGCCGTTGTCGGTCTCGGTGCTGGTGGGTGGTCCGGTGATGAGACCGTAGACGCTGACTCCGGCCAGGACGAGGACCGCCACGAGGGCGGCGAGCACGGCGATCCATCGGCGACGGATACGGGTGTCAGTGAGGTCGGGTGTCTTCATGCCTGTAGGTGCACCACCAGCGCCCAGGCCTCGCCGTGGAGAGATCAGAGGGCGCGCAGGTGACCCCGGACAGGCACGGGCTCGCCGGTCTGTCGGTCGCGGGCGGCACGCAGCTCCTCTGCGAACCGGTCCGTCCCGGCGGCGGTGGTCAGGAAGGATTCGATCTGTTCGTCGCTGAGTTCGGTCGCGAGCTGGCCGGCGTCGTAGTGGGTCCACCAGTCGACTAGCTCGCCCCAGGTGAGCACGAACGCCCGCACCGGATACCGTACCGGCTCGCTAGCTTCATCCGCGGACGGGACTGGTCGGGGTGCGCGCTTCTTCGTCTTGCTGTTCTTGGCGCGGGCGAGCGCGTCGGCGGCGAGCTGGTGCAGGTCCGCCTCGCGTTGTCCTTGAGCGGTCGTGACGGCGGTACGGACCGCTTCGTAGATCGGGTGCACCGGGGCGCCGGCGTCGATACGTGCCAACTCGGCGGTTACATGTGCGCGGAGTTCGGTTGGTTGGGCGGGGTCGTCGGCGATCTGCTCCAGGTAGCTGATCTTGTCGAGGGTTTTGTAGGAGGCCCCGCCGGGGATCATCGCTGCTGCCTGCTCGCGGGTCTTGCCGCGCGGTCCGGGTGACGGGGGTGGAAATTTTCCACCCCCGTCACCTCCGGGCTGGTGGTCGCTGCTGAACCGGGTCGCGGCTTCCCGGCGGGCGGCGTCCTCGGCCATCAGCGTTTTCAGCTCCCTGTAGAGAACGGCGGCCTCGGTCTGGGTCAGCGGCTTGTGGAGCACGTTGTCGTCTTGTTCGGCGAGGAGGTGTCCGAGTCGGTCGGAGATCCCGGAGCGGACCCATACGTTGACCTTCTTCCACCCGAGCCGTGTGATGGCCGCCAGCCGGCGTGCACCGCAGACGAGTACGCCGTCGGGGGTGATGGTGATGGGTTGCAGGAGCCCCTCGCGGTCGATGGAGGCGGCGAGTTGTTCGATGTCGCCTAGCTCGGTGCGGTGCCGGCGTCCGACACGGATCGAGGCGACCGTGCGCTCCAGCTCGATGAACCCCGCTGGCGCGCTCACCGCGACCCACCCCCGCCATGTTCGCGCGGTGCGGCGAGGCAGACGGTGAGGGTGAGGTCGTCGTCGCGCAGCAGCACAGGCAGGTTCTCGCCGATCAACAGCCGCAGCAGCACACCCCGCCCGGCTGTGGTGGCGGCGTAGGCGGGGTGGGGATTGCCCAGCAACGCCTTCAGCAGGGCCGTCCAGGAGGCGCGGGGGATGTCGAGGAGGGCTCGGGCGTGCTTGTCGCGTCGCAGCGCGTCGTAGGTGGCCTGGCGGGTGCCGGTCCGGGTCAGCGCCCCGCAGACATGCTCAATCCCGGCCCGCGCCGTCGCCGGCGGCCAGTCAAGCAAGGTGAAGAACGCGATGGCGTCCTCGACTACCGCCAACGCCGTGGTGCACGCCCCTGCGGAGTCCTCCTTCTCGTCCTCGTCCTGGTCGTGCCCGGTGGGGATGGGGTCGGTGACCTGGAATGCCGGGTCGTAGTCGGTCAGCGGGTTGTCGCGGTCGCTGAAGCGTTCGGGGTCGTGGAACGCCGACATGTGCGGGCGCCGTGCCTGATGCACTGAGCAGAGCAGGCCTTGGGCGCGTTCCTCGAAAATGCAGGTGATCCGCACCGCATGGGTCACCACCGCCCACGGGTCGACCGCCGTGCGGGCGGCCTGGGTGCGCATCACGTCGAACGCTGCGGACGCGGCTTCCCACGGGTCCAGCCCGTGCTTGTGCGCCAAGGGCGCGTACTTCTCGGCCACGAACACCATCAGCTCCGCCCCGGCCGGGTCGTGCTGCCACGCGCCCGGTCCTGCGGTATGGAGCCGGGACAGCAGGACCCGCAGGCCCTCACTCGTCGTGAAGTCCCCCGCGCTCTCAATCGTCTGGCCAGTGGTGGCGTGTGCCTTCTCGGTCATGGTAGGGCACCTCCTGACAGACATGTGCGCAGGGGTTTCCCAGCAGTCGTCATCGGCGACGTCTCGGTGCTGGGGGCGGGCATCGTCAGCTCACCCCAGCCCGATCCATGAACGCGTCACCCACGACTGCGACCTACCCGTTCGTCCGAACTCCGACACCGGCGGCAGACGACGAGCCCGCTCGCTCGCGGCCGTCTGCACGGTGCTGACGCCGCGGCTTCCCGCACGGACCGCCCGGTCCGGGAGGCGGCGGGAGCGGCGGGCCAGCTCGACCTCAAAGTCGATAGCTCGACCCGCCACCGCGGCGCCGTGACGAGCGATCAGGTCCATGGGCCGCACCCACTCCACACCCCGCGCACGTCTGGCGAATGCCGCTGCCTGTGACGTAGCGCTTCCCGGACGGCGGACGACCTTCGCGGCCTGCACTGCCTCCGGCGTCTGGGTCCTCTCGATATGCTCCGCCGTCGCCCGGGTCGTGTCCGGCTCAGGTTCCCGCTGACGGCGCTCGTGCGGCCGGATGGGATCGGTGCTCATGTGTTTTCTGCCTCCGCTGTGTCGGTGCGCTCGGTGTCGGTGTGCGCGGCGTCATCGGGAAGGTGTGTGCTGGTGAACCACCGGCCCACCGTCGAGGGATGCACCTGGAGCTCGCGGGCGATCTTCTTGTTCGACCAGCCCCGACCATACAGCTCCCGTGCGCGGTCCCTCCGATCCGTGCCCGCAGCATCAGTCGGACGGCGCGGTGTCTCCTTGATCGACGGGGGCCGTTTCAGCGGCATGCTTTTGATGGGCGACGACGTTGGAGCGACGAGGCTTCGTTGCGCAGGTACGGCGATGGAGGCCTCGGCCGGCTCGTCCGAGGATGAACGCTCGCCAGTGGCGGGGACGGGTCGGGTGAGGATGACGGTCAGGTGGGTGATTGCCAGCAGCACGACCGGTGGCACTGCGGCCACCGCAGCGGCCAGCACGCCCGGAACGTCGGCATCGGCGGCGACGACGGCGTGGATCGCGTTCGCGGTCACCGACACCGCGGCCCCACCGGCGAGCAGAGCCCACGGATACCACGCCGACCTTTGCCCGGCCAGGGCGACGACGGCGACAGTGGCAACCACGATGATCCCGTCCACGATCAGCGGCCACGCCCACGCCTGCCCCTGACTGATCCCGGACCGGGCGGCCAGGTCCGCCAAGGCTGTGAAACTGAGCCAGAATGCCCCGGCGGCGATGAACACCGTCCCGGCACCGGCCGTCACCACAGCCCGCCGCCGACTGGCCCGCCTGTCGAGGATGGATGTAGTCATCCCAGCCCCCGCACACTCGACGGCCGTGAAACGGGGTCTCTGGCAAACCAGTCGTCCGGAGCTGCCGGTGAAGAGTCCCGGACCGTGGGCGAGGCGGAGTCCTCCCTGGTGGGGTGGGCGGCACGGTAGGCGGAGTGGACGGTCGCGGTGATCTCCCGTTCACCCAGCCCCGCATCGGAAGCAGCAGCGCTCAGCCCGTCGAGGGCGTCGGAGGCCGGGACACCGTTCTCCGCGAGGCGGCATGCGGCCCAGAACAGGCCACGGTTCCGCTCACCCTCTCCGCGGGCTGCGACCCACACCGCCAACCGCGACATATCCGCCTGTCTTTGCAGACCTGGGTTTTCCGGTGGGCGAGGTGCCGGGCGCGGGTCGAGGAAGTCCCTCAGCCGATCCGAGTCCAGCACCGAGGAAGCTCCGGCGTTGAACCGCTGCAGTCGGTATCCGGCGACAGCACCAGTGGTGGACACCTCGGAGGGTGGGACGAGGATGTATCCGCCGTCGCCACGGAAGTCGATCCCGGCGCGCGCCGCCTGCCAAGACCGCTGTTCCTGGCCAGGCGTGGCCGGGTAGTAGGCATGCATCCCACCCGACGGGGTGGTCACAAGGAACTGCCACCCCTCCGCAAGCCCCGCGCGGGAAGCGCGCGAGAACCCGCGGAACCCATCGACGGGGCCGTGGACATCGACATCAACCGCGACGAAACCCGAGGGCGCGCCGGTCGGGACGCCGATGTTCGCCCCCGGATGCTGACCCCACCAGGCTTCCACCTGATCGGGGTCGGTGGCGGCGTCGTGGAAGCCGTGCTCGGTGAGTGGGCGCTTGCCACCAGGCACGCACGGGAACACCGGTACCCCTGAACGAACCAACTCCCGGGCCGCAGCGGACAACGGCCACCGGCCGGACGCCCGCGTCAACGCACCGTAGAAGACGTCGGGGGACACCATCACAGCTCCGGCCCGTGCGTCGACATGGCAGGGATATGCCGCGGACCGGTCCCCAATGGCTGCGGCATCGCACGTTCCGGCGTTGACCGCTCGCGAGCGGCCAAAGCCCGTTCCGTCTGATCGCGTTGCAGTGTCTCATGGTCCAGGCCCGGCGGAGTGCCGTCGCCGACCTGGGCGCTGTCGAGCTGGTCGAGGATCGCCAAGGCGGTCTTGCGGACCCGCTCACCGGTGGTCTTCACGATCTCGACCGGCTCCTTGCCATCGACCGTGGCCGCCCACGTCGACACGTACGGGATCGTGTAACCACTGGTGTCCAAGCCGTGGGCGGCGCCGAGCATCAGCGCGACCGACTCCGCCTCGACCTCACCGATCCCACGATGTTGACGCGCTTCGAGTTGATCGGGTCCGTGCATGAGCACGTGGCCGAGTTCGTGAGCTAGGGTCTTCACCTGCGCGGCGGGGTCCATATCCTCCCGCACCGCCACCGTCTTCGCGCCGTAGTCGGTCATCCCGTTCGCCCCATGGATGGATGCCTCGTCCGGGACGCGAAGCAGGCTGAATCCCGCGGCATGCACCTGGGCGGCGAGTCCTTCCCAGAGCCCCGCGGGAGCTTCACCTTCGAGCAGTATTGGCGCCGGAGGGGAGGGGAGCGGCTCGCCTGCAGTCTGGGAAGCGTCCCACACGTACGCGGGCCGCACGCCAATCATCTTCGACCGAGCAACCTCGCCCGGCTTCGGCTTCTCGGACCGGTTCAGTCGTCGCCACGACGCCGGATCGGACGGATTAGCCGATGCGAACCGGCCGGTCACCGGCGCGAGGATCTGGTACCCCGGCTGCCCCTTCTGCACCTGACGGCCAAGCTGCTGCCACTGCTTGTATCCGGCGACGTACGTCGGCATAGGCGAGGGCACCAGTTTGGCGTCGAAAGCCGCGCAGTGCTGAACCCAGATCAGCAACGTGTTGTTGAACGAACGAGAGCGGAACCGTGCGGCGAACGCCAACGCGCGTGCCCAATCATCACCAGAGACCAGTTGTGCGACCGCGTCCGTCAACTTCTCGTGCAACGCGTCGAGCTTCGCCTCCTGCGCAGCTCGGCCTTCCTCCATCGATGCCATCATTGGGTCTCCTCTCCGGCGGGGGCCACGGCACTCGTGTGCATGGCGGTACACCGTTGAGGTGAGCCGGGAGACCCAACGGAGCGTGACCGACGACGGGACCGGACCGTTTCCACAGCGATCAAGCCGCCAGTGCACTGGACATGGAGCACGCCGTCGGAGGCTGTGTTCGAGCCGGGCCGCATTCACCTTCCCGGGGTTGGAAGCGCGGCGACAGCGGCGCTTTTTGACAGAGCCGTGCCCCCCTCCCTCGAAGCCCGTCGTTGAGCATGCTCAAATGCGTGAGGGTTCCGTTCTAACAGCCCCGTTGAGCGTGCGCAACCCTTGATTTGAGCATGCCTAACGGTTATATTGAGCATTCTCAACACTCCGCTCGGGGGCAGCCGAACGACGATGCCTTTGCCTGATCCGAGGGGAAGGGTGATCAAACGAAAATGACAGAAGACGAGAACAAAGCAGCGGCGCAGGACCTCGCGAAGCGTCTGCGGCTCCTGCTGGATGTCGCGATCGCCGAGTCGGGTTCCGAACCGACCTACTCGCAGATCGCGGCCTACCTTGATCAGCGCGGAACTAGTCTGTCGAGGTCACGGTGGACGTACATGGTGAACGGCCACAGGTTTGTGCAGGACGCTGCGGTCTTCGAGGGATTGGCGGCATTCTTCGACGTGGATGCGGCCTTCCTGGCGGGGGAGGGCGACGCGCCTATTCCGGCTAAAGTGAGTGCGCAGCTGGATCTCGTGCGCTCGATGCGGGCGGCCAAGGTGAAGTCGTACGCGGCACGCACGCTGGGGGATATATCGCCGAAGGCGCTCCAGGCGATCAGCAGGTTCCTGGATGAAGAAGTGACACACACCTGAGCAGTGACGGCGCCACTCCACACGGAGCCGGCATCGGCATGCTCCCGGAGGAGAGCGACCGCACTTTGAACATCGAACAGACCGTGTCGACGGCCGTAGCGAGCCTCGCGCTGGACAGCACTTTTACGTTCGATGAATTGTGCCAAGCGATGCAGAATTATAGGCAGCGCAAGCTCCGCGTCGTCGAACTAGCGGAGCTCGGTGACCACGACGGGATCTGCGCGCTGTGGCTGATCATGGACTCCGAAGACCTCGTCCTCCACGCTGGCAGCGACTCGGTCCTGCATCGTCAGCAGTTCGTCCTCCACGAGTTCGCCCATATGCTCCTTGGCCACGGCCAGGGCGACGAATGCGCGGTTGACGACGTCTTGCTCCCCGACATCCCAGCGCACACGCGCGGGCGCTTGCTCAGACGGCAAGATCCCAATTCTGAGAGCGAGATCGCTGCGGAGTCCGTGGCCGATCGGCTCGCCGCTGCGATCCGAGCATCGGCCTTCGCGGAGTCCCGATATTCGGAGATTTTCGGGTGATCCAGGCACTTGTCGCGGTACTCATGTGGGTGCTCGTGGTGAGTCTGCTCATCCTGCGGCGCAGACGCACGGAGCGCAGCATCACGTACGCTGCACTGACCATTTCCGTCGCGATGACCCTCAACGTGGACGCGATCTACAGCACCGTTGATACGGCCCTTGGCGCGACCAACATGGCAACACTTGTCGCCGATGGCGCGTTGATGATCGGACTCTTTTTCCTCGGCCGGGGGATCATGAAAGCCGGAGGGTATCGACCAAGACTGGTGCGTGTCGCCCTGGGTCTTCCGGCGCTCCTCCTCTCACTCGTCGGGGTTGGGTTTGCTTTTCTGCTCATCGACCGGGGGGCGACGACGACGACCTTTATGAGCGACCTCGGAGCGCAGCCTGCGGCTGCCACCTACTCAATGATCGGCTTCACGTACTGCGGAATCGTGGTCGCAGCGATGTTGATCCTCGCGGGACGTCAATATCGCCTGGGCGATGGCGCTCAGCGCATTCCCGCCGGCTTGCTGCTTCTTGGATCGGCTTTTGGAGTCGCACTGTGCCTGGTCGTCCTGATCATGGACGTCGCGCACGTCGTTGGCAACCTCGATTTGATGAACGCCGTCGCCGCGGCATACGGGCCTCTCTACTTGCTGACGTTCGTCTTCCTATGCACTGGTTTGGCAGGGCAATCAGCCGTCCGCTACGTGCGAGATCGTTCACGGGGCGTGAGAACTGGTGCGCTGGTGAACGAGCTGGAGCCCATCTGGCGTCGGGCGACGCTCGTTCGCCCGGGGTTGAGCCAGACGCACTCTTCGGCCGCCAGCATGGAGGAGCCCGAGACGCGCCTTCATCGAGAGATCGTTGAAATCCGCGATGCCATGATCGATCCACGCGTCTCGTTTGAGGTGACCGGTCACGAGCGCGCACTTCTGGGGCGGGCGGAGGACCACCTCCTTGGGCTCGACGGACGCGGGGCGCAGGCAGCCGACTCTTCTTCAACTCGCCGTGGTTCCGAACGAGGGCACGTTTGAAACGCCTCCTCGCCGCGGGAGCGGTGTTGCTGACTGCATGCGGGTTGGGCCTCGGTTGGGGCATTGCTCGGCGGTTGACGGCATCCGCAGGCCCGAGGAGATTCGACCTCGTCGTACGTGACGTGGAGCGCGATGGTGATCGCTGCTTGATCGTCTTGGACCGAACGCGCCAGACAGTCGCGGATGGCATCTACAACCTATGGTTCGAGAATGGCGGCTGGGCTCAACTCTCTGCCGAAGTCTTCGATCGAGGGCCAGGTCGAATCGCACGGCTCGTGACAAGCGCTTCTGCCGGCTTCGCCCTGGCGGCTGGCGATCGAACCTCATGGAGCGGGATCTACTTTGCGAGCCCAACTGATGCCGGCCTTTCCGCCCGAGAAGTCACGATTGACACCGCCGTGGGAAGTGCTCCGGCCTGGCTCCTGGAGGAAGAGAGTGACCGCTCGACGTGGGCGATCCACGTTCATGGTCTGGGGAGCACCCGAGCGGGCACACTGCGCGGAGTGCGGGTCGCTTCGGACCTGGGCTACACATCGCTCGTCATCACTTATCGAAACGATGGAGAAGGGCCGAAGGCGGGACCTGGCCGGTCCTCGCTTGGATTCATGGAAGTCGAGGATGCCGAAGCAGCAGTACATTACGCGATACAACACGGAGCACATCGGATCATTCTCTTCGGATGGTCGATGGGCGCCGCGATCGCGCTGCAACTCGTCGACCGTGCGCGCTACCACGACATCATCGTGGGGGTCGTGCTGGAGTCTCCGGTGCTCGACTGGGTTACGGTGATCAACGCGAATTGCGTTCGGAGCGGGCTGCCTGCCGCATCAGGAATCCTTGCCATCCCGTGGCTCACGCTTCCCCCGCTGTCACGCATGACCGGTCTGCCGACGGCCATCCCGCTTGGGGATCTTGATTGGGTCGCACGCGCCGCAGAACTCGCTGTGCCCACTCTGATCATCCACGGGACCCGAGATGACTCCGCCCCAATTCGGGTCTCGCAAGCCCTTCGCGATCTTCGCCCCGACCTCGTCGAGCTCGAAGCCTTCAGAGCTGGCCATACGCTGTCATGGAACTCCGACCCCGAACGCTGGCGATCGACGGTCACCGCGTGGCTTTTGGCACACGTCAACGCTAACGCCGGCTGAGGTTAGCGTCCCGCGGCGGGAAGGGTCGCGCAAGGTCCCTAGATCATGCCCGCACGAACCCTGCTCAAAAGGAACAGCGTCGATCCGCGTGAGCCGCGATGGAGGACTGATGTGACCGAGCCGTGGCTGTGAGCGGACGACATTGCCGCTGCTCTCGGCGTCACCAATGACACTGTTTACACTTGGATCGCCGAGCAGGGCATGCCCGCCCATAAGCTCGGCCGACTGCGGAAATCTCCAGGCCAGCGAGGTCGATGACTGGGTTCGGTGCGGCGCAGCCGCACCGGGCGGTGCCGCCGTAGACTGCATATCCCGGCATCAATGTCGGAGGCACCACGCGCAAGATCGCTACGCGCTGTCCTTTACCAACGGGGCCTCCTGGCACGTGAGGCTGATGTGGTCGCGCCCGCGTACTTGCGTGGGCGCTACTGCTATACCTACTACTTTTGGAGTGATCCGCCACGATGACGGAATCAGCCACCACTCCGGGGTCCTCGAGGTACCGGGTGTACGCTGCCGGGAAAGTCAGCGCCGAGCGCAACCCCAGAGTTTCGAGTGTCCAGGAAGCCGCGGGGTCAGTAACGCCGACGCCACCGGTCCCTGAAGGTTTGGCGGGAGGAGAGTGTGGCCACCAGCCTCCGGCATCGCTACCACACCGCAGCCGCTGATTGAGCAGGCGGCGCGGCTGGAGGTTTTGGGACTGTTGCAAGAAGCATTGTCGCCCGCCTACGAATCGCTCCTGGGCGACGAACCGTTCTCGCCGCGGGCCCAGGAGGTACGCGAATTGCACGCTGCCTAGGTCAACGCCGACCAAGATCAGGCCGCCGAGTTCGCCACTGCCCTTGGCCTGCGGTGATGGACGGCGAACTCGGATGCGCGCCCGCCCTGCGGGACGCCGACGGACGGCTCTTGCTCGCCGCCGTAGAAACCGAAGGCGATCTTACTGATGTCCTGTCCGCTCTTCTCTTGCTCCACCGATGCTTGACCAAGACTGCAACCCCCGCCACGGGAACCATTGCCCGGCATTGACGGCGAGGACAGCAACTCGGAGAGACATGCCGGCCACGTCCCTTAGAAGTTTCCTCCGTCAGACTACGTCCGCCGCTTAGGTCAGGGTCCGCGGACACCGACGGGCACAGGGTTTCTATAACCCCTCCCACGCACCGTTAAGTAGTGCCACCAATCAGGAGAAGGAATTATGTCTGTTTCACGACGCCAGGTGCTGCTCTTCGGCGGCTTGAGTGCGCTCGGGGTTGGAGCACTAACAGTACCGGCGGGTTCGGTCCAGGCGAAGTCAGCCAGTGCTCTGCCGGATGAGCAAATGCCGTTGCCGTACCGGACCCCGTTCACGCAGGCCCCTTTCCTGAAGCCCTACGCTGTGACTCGGAACCCCGATGACCCTGAGAGGAAAATCAACTATTACTCAGTTGCACAGGTGGCGGCATCCGCGTCGATCCTGCCGAACAAGAATCTGCTCACACAGATTCTTGGGTATAACGGCATTTTCCCGGGTCCGACGATCAAGGTCGAGCGGGGCACGAAAGCGTTCCTACGGGTTCGCAACCAGATGCCGGCAACCCATCCACGGGCCGGGCACCTCCTCTATTCATCGGTGCATCTGCACGGGTCGGCTTCCCTGCCGCAATTCGACGGGTATGCCAGCGACATCACTCACACCGGCTTCGCCAAGGATTATGAGTACCCCAACTTCCAGCCTGCCCGGACCCTCTGGTACCACGACCACGCCGTGCACAACACCGCACCGAACGTCTACTCCGGCCTGGTGGGGCAGTACCATATTCACGATGACACCGAGCGGGCGCTGCTTCCCCAAGGCAAGTTCGACGTCGCGGTAACCATCAGCGACGCGATGTTCGCTGAGAACGGGGAACTGGGTTATGACGATAATGACCAGTCAGGTGTCTACGGTGATGTGATCTTAATCAACGGCCGGCCCTGGCCGGTGATGCAAGTCCAACGGCGTATCTACCGGTTCCGTCTCCTCAACGGGTGCGTGTCGCGCTCCTTCCGCTTCCAGCTCAGTACCGGCGGCCCCGTCGTGATCGTCGCCACGGACGGCGGGCTCATGCCCCGCGCGCAAACCATCAGTCAATGGCGTCACGCCAGCGGCGAACGCTACGAAGTCCTGGTCGACTTCCGCAACTACCAGCCCGGGCAACGTGTCGAGCTCTTGAACCTGTCCAACGAAAACAATGTCGACTACGACCACACCGGTAAGGTCATGGCCTTCGATGTCGTTGATTCTCCGGTCGACACCAGCGACCCGACGTGGAATACCCTTCCCGGCGAGTTGGACCCGGGGAATGAAGTGATGGCACTCAAGTCCACCGACGCCCTAATCCGCCGCAACTTCAGGCTCGAGCGCGATGACCTTACCAACAAGTGGACCATCGACGGTCAAACGTGGGCTGACGTCGTGGCCAGCAACTATCAACGGATCGTTGCCAACCCCGAGCTGAACAGCACTGAGATCTGGGAATTCGAAAACTCCAGCGGCGGATGGTTCCATCCCATGCACGTCCATCTGGTGGACTTCAAAATCATCGGCGGAGAAGATCGCGCCACGTACGCCTACGAGCAAGGGCCCAAGGATGTCGTCTACGTCGGCGAGGGGGAAACCGTACATCTCCTGATGAAATTCGGGCCGCACCGTGGCCGCTACATGATCCATTGCCACAACCTTCCCCACGAGGACCACGACATGATGGTCCAATTCCGCGTCGGCACCGCCGCTCTCGAACCCGAAGAAAACGATCCCATCAAAGCCGCCCCCAGCCGTTGGGATGACGCGACAGCATTCCCGCCCTTCCCTGGCGCCCACCAACCCGCAGACACCTAGCAAAGAAGCGACACAGGGGACGGCTGGTTAGCCGTACCCTGTGTCGCTTCGGTATCCGATTCCCAGCGCTCGTGTACGGGATGGTTACGGAGATTCTATTGCTGCTCGGTTAGAGGTTATGGGTTGACGCGGATATAGGATGATCCCGCGAGATCGGAAAGGGGGTGCAGGATGGTTGCGTTGACGCCGTTCATGCCGCTGCTGATGACTTGGCCGTTGCCGACGTAGATGGCGATGTGCCCTGGTCGGATGACGAGGTCGCCGGGGGCGGGGGTGCTGACGGTGGTGCCGTATTGGTAGAACTGTTCGGGTGCGAGGTCGCCTACGGTTTTGCCGATGGAGCGTAGCGCTACCTCGACGAGGATGGTGCAGTCCTGGGTGGCGCCGATTTGGGCGTAGGCCGAGGCAACCAGCGCCGAGCCGATTCCGCTCGCTGCTACAGTGCTTGATGCCTGAGCTGGAGCGCGTTCGATGGTGCTGGATGCGGTTGTGATGCCCATGGTGCTGATTTCCACTGGCGCAGGAGATATCGGTGCCGTAACACCGATGGGGCCGCCGGACAGGGCGATGACATCACCGGGGTAAATGATGGATTCCCACCCGAGCCCGTTGGCAGCGAAAATCGTTTCGAGGCTCACACCGTAGGAGGCTGCGATCTTTCCCAGGGTGTCACCTGGCTGCACAGTGTGGGAAGCAACCCCCGGTGCTACGGCCACAGCGGCAGACGCCGGCGCGACCGTTTCCGCGACCGATGCATCCACGGGTTGCTGCTGCGCGGCGGACGGGGCGGTGGTCGCGCCGGCGTTGGCCGGCAACGTCGACCCAAGCATCAAACCCGATACAGCAACGGCTACCGCTGCCGGGCGTCCCACTGTTGCAACCCCAGACGAAGCCGCTTTGGCAACGCTATGCAAGGGACTGGTAGGGACGGCGCGGTGGCGCGCGGTATGGCGAATTTTTGACATGGTCAGTCAGCCTCTCCCAATGCCTGCGAAGTTAGCTGTCGGATTCGGGTGGGAGCCACCCGGGCGCACTGCGGCACTGAAGCAAGTGCAGCTTTCGCCTTCACCCCAAGGGTTTCTTTCGAAACCCGATATTCGGTTCCCCCGCCTCTGTCGTGATGTGTTTCAGAACGGACCTCCACAGCGACAGAGTTAGGCAATCTGCTGGAGGAGTGTCACCCATAGCTAGGCCCAGACACCGCGACAATCATATCTTTCATGCCCCCGAATGTCACATTCACGTAACGGCCGCATCAGGGTGGCGCTCGACAGCCCAGGAAGGAAGACGATTTGAGGAGGGCGTGATTATGGGCGTATCGCATGGCTCTGTGGATACCAGGGTCGCGAGTGTGCTTCCAATGGAAGCCCAGGCGCGGCATGTCCTGCTCCTGTCCTGAAAATAGTTCAGATCTTATTTTCCGGTGGAGCTTCCTGCCCGGTCGCCTGGTCCGGTGTGCCGAGTGTTGCTTCTTGCTCCGCGGCGGCTTGGGCTGCCCGTTCGGCTCTGTCGGCATTGAAGATGGCTCGCATAACAAAGTAGAAGATGGCTCCCACGGCCGCGGAGGGCAAGAGCACGGAGATATATTCCATAGCGGTCAGTCTATTGTGCGCCGCCGTTAGACCCGGATCCTTCTACCAGATCTAGTTGAAGTGCGCGACTGGTGGTTATGACGGATTCAGTCGTGGCTGTTTTCTCGCGAAGCGTTTCCTCGCCTAAGGCGTTGACGAGTTCAGCTGGACGTCTGGTCGATACCAGCCAGTAGGGGGTGTGGTCTTCCTCGTCTTCTATGTCAATCCGTACCACGGGGTCAATCCAGCCTCGGATGCATAGATATGCCAGGGCGTTTAGCGCCGGTCCGCGCTGGTTGGTGGCCTCGTGTTTCACATAGGAATGTGCCGGACCTAGATACTCCCGCTCGATCTGGGCACGGCCAACGCTTAGTGAGGTGGTGGTCAGTGTGATTCGCGGGGTGGACAGGATCAGGAGAGCGGTGAGGATGAGGAAGATCACGATGCAGGCGATGACCCCGGTCAGCATGCTGATGGGCGCGAACACCAGGATTGACGCTCCTGCCACTCCTGAGACAAGCACCCACACAAACGGTGTCGGCCACAACCGTTCGTCGTAAAGGGTCGTGATTGGCGGTGCGGAAGCTTCGGACATGGTCAACAGCTTGCCACATCCCAAAATGTGGGCGTTCCCGTCGGCTCATCAATTGCCTATCGGGCGGCGCTTCCTGCGCTGTAGCGCCGGGTAGTCACGAGGCCTAAGCGAGCGGACGGATGGGCGGATCACGCCACGCTACCGCAGGTAAAACCGGATCAGGTTAACCAGATGCCGATGACCATCGTGGCTAGGGCACCCGGGCCATCGGCACCTGCATGCACCAGAAGCCTGGGCACCGAACCAGCCTAATTTATTCGTCTGGGAAGGTCCACGGAAGGCAGAGAACGGGCACCAGGCTGATCTCATTTCGGGTGTCTCTCGACCAGGTACTCATCTCGTGCCGCTTTCCACCAGAAACTCGGCACCACCCCCCTTGCGTTCTCGAGGTTGGGTCCCCCTGGCCGGGACGAACACCTTCCCTGCTGGTGCGGCGATCTCATCGTCCCCATGAGCGATCAGAGCCTGCCAGCCCTGCTGAGCTGAAACTCGTCCGGGACAGCTTTTCCCTCGGTGGCGCACACACCCCGCACCCAGAATTGTGGGACTGTAATTGATTCCTACTCTCAATAGGTTGCGAAATTGTAACTATACATCCGTCCCTGTAGAGTGATCTGGTCGCCGAGATGAGTTGGCGACGCTGGTTTTAACGCCTAACCCTGCCGGGAAGCCAGCCATCGTCCGTATACCGGCAGGGGTGGAGGACCCACTTCTTGTGGCGGCCGTTGTGCCGTCTTGGGGTGAAGCCGTTCCAGTGTGTGCACTGGCCGGCCGGGCTGATTCCTTGCCCGAATCCGACAGCTAACTTCAGCGGCGTTCGGGAAGGAATGTTCTTGTCATCACACAAGGCCGCCAGCCGTCGCCGCGCGGAACCGGCGCCTCATGGCCGCCGGGCAGCGGAGCGCCGGCCAAGGCAAGGACGGCGGCGCGCGGCAGGTCCAGCCGCTGAATCCGGTAGGAACTGGATCAAACCTACAGCGATAGTGCTGGGTGCAGCCGGGCTGCTCAGCAGCGTCATGGTCCCCGCACAAGGAAGCGGCAGCACTGTGCCGCCGATCCAAACCAAGACCGCACCATCTGAAAAGGTCACCGCCGATCCAGAGGCGGAAGTCGCGTTCACCCGGAGCGCCGTTGCGGCTGTCCCCGGGTCAGGTGCGGAAGCTGGTGATCGCTCACTGCTGGCCGCAGGCTCGGTAGAGGCCGAAACGCGTAAACCCTCTGTGGACGCTCCCACCGCGGAAGCAGCAGATCCCGCTATCGAGGAGCCCGTTGATCCGGTTGTAGGAGCACGGTTCACCGCCCCGCTTGGTTCTATCGCCACGACATCGAGTTTTGGGTACCGCACCAGCCCATTGACCGGCGCAGGCGAGCTGCATACCGGTCTCGACCTGGTAGCCTCCTGCACCACCGAGGTTCTCTCCGCCCAGGGCGGCGAGGTGGTCGAAGCCGGTTGGTCCCCCTACGGGGGAGGAAACCGAATCGTCGTCGATCACGGCAGCGGGCTGAAGACCACGTACAACCATCTTTCGGTCATCGGGGTCAGCGCCGGGCAGATTGTGTCCCAGGGCGAGCTGATCGGGAATGCCGGTACGACAGGGAACTCCACCGGATGTCACCTCCATTTCGAGGTCATGATCAATGACACGGTGGTTGATCCCACCCAGTGGCTCTGATCGTTTCAACCGTCCGCTACCACCCAAGGAGAGTCATGCACACACCCGATCCAGCCACCACCACTCTCGCCCGTCGTCCTCGAACCCAGCGCCTTCGAAGGGCGCTGCTGGGAGTGTTCGCCGCTCTGATGATCGGGTCTATCGGAGCACCGGCAGCCACCGCGCATGACTCACTGATTGGGACCGCACCGGAGGAGGGTCAGGTCATCGCTACCGCTCCGGAGGCCATCACCATCACTCTCTCCGAGACACCCCTGGAATCCTCCGGACTGGAGCTGAGCCGGATACAGATCACCGGACCGGACGGGACCCCGGTGGAAGCAGTACCGGTGACTCTGGAGGAAAACGTCATGTCAGCCCCGGCCGCCATTGACGCCCCCGGCGTGTACAGCGTGGCATGGCGCACCGTGTCCTCCGACGGGCACCCGATTGAGGGCGTCTTCGAGTTCACCTACGAACCGGCCAGCACGACGCCGGCTGAGGATCCCTCCACCGCCGCTCCGAGCGCGCAGGCCACTGAAAGTGAAGAGCCGTCGGTGGCCCCTGAAACTGTTGCTCCGACTTCGAGCCCGGCGGACCCGGTTGCCGAACCAGCTTCCGAAGAGGCCGCGAGTTCCGGGGGCGTCAACTGGTTGCTGCCGATTGTGATCGCGGTCATTGTGATCGGCGGCGCCGCCGCGTTCATGATGGGGCACCGCCAAGCCGTCAAAGCAGATGCACGCCAGGACGGTACGGAGGGCTAGGAGCCCACTGAGGCGGTTGTGGGCGCCCGCCGCTGCTGCCGGCGGATGAGGATGATCGCCGATGCCAGCAGCGGTGCGGCGCCGGCCAGGAGAACTACCGTGGCCGCAGCGAGTCGCTGATCCTCCACGAGCGAGGAACCCCAACTGCGTTCAGCGTTGCTGAACCAGTCAGCGTGGAGCGGTTCCGGGGATACTGCCAGGAAGGCTGTTGCGGCGAGGGCCACGGACAGTAAGGCCAGCACCGGGGCGAGCCGACCGCGGGTCATTCGGCTGGGCACCTGGTGGAGGAGCGAGCCGAAGAACACCAGCCCGAGGCAAACCAGGTACGCGTTGGTCAGTTGCAGCGACAGCGGGCTCGCAGTGATGGTGGCCAAAAGCGCCGTGCCGTAGATGAGGATCAGGGAGCCCAGGAGGGCCGCGGCAGCACACAACGGTGTCGCTTACCGCGCCAGGACCGGGTGGCTGGCAGCCTGCAGCGCCCATTCCCGCACACCGGTGCTGCCATCGGACCGCGCGGGCATCGTTGCCTTGAGGAGCTGCGCCGGACGGGCGGAGACTAGCAGCAAGGGCACGGCCAGTCCCAGGGTCAGCAACATTGTCAGATGGGCGCTGAGCAGCACCAGCCCGTAGATGGCCGGTGCCCCTGAGGTGGCGTAGACCAGCAGGCCCAGCCCGGCAAGCCAGAAGAGGACCCGGCGCTTCGACCACTGCACGCCTGACGATGCTGCCCTGCGGACAGCTGCCAGGTAAAGCCAGGCAGCGATGACCGCGACGGTCACCCAGAAGAGGTCCCAGCGCCACTGCGTGAGTGCGGTGAGCACGGATAACTCGGGTGGGAGCGGGTACCCGGTGAGGACCTCGGTTTCGGTGATGTCCGGTTCGGGTATCTGGGGGACCGGCGGCGGGGTCCGTCCCAGGACAGCGGCGATTCCCATCACACCGGCCATGATCGTCGCTTCAGTTCCGATCAGCTTCCAGGCCATGTTCTTCCGCCCGGCGGCGGTGATCCTGCCCCGGTGTATGTACCCGATGACGCCGAGTATGAGGGTGGCCAGGGTTTTGAGGATGATCAGCGCCCCATACGGTGAGAGAAGCCCCTGGATACTTTCGACGCGCAGGACGGTGTTGATCACGCCGGAGACGAAGACCAGGGCGAACGCAGCACCGGCGAGGATGGAGAACCGGGCGAAGATCCTGATGGTTGTCTTCGCAGGACCACTGGTGGTGTTGGAGGGGAGGACATCCCACAGCAGTCCCAGGACGATGACTCCGCCGACCCACACGCTGACCCCGAGAAGGTGCATGCTCAGGGCGCTGACCCCGGCGCTGTGGTCGGTGCTGCCGGCGGCGTGTCCGATGCTCGACAGCGGTACCACGGCGAAACCGGCCAGCACCCCCGTCAGGACGAAGCCGATACGGCTCTGGACGGCGAAGAAGCAGGTGGCGGTCAGGGCTGCGAGGATGGTCACACTCAACCAGGCTCTGCCGCTGGGTATGTTTACCATATAGAAGGCCAACTGCCGGGTGAACGCCTCATCCGCCGACAGTGGGCTGCCGATCGTGTCGGCATAACCCAGGATGAGGACCGCGACGGCCGAGAAAGTCCAGATGAGCCCCGCAGCGGTTCCCACCGACAGGACCCTGCTCAGGGCCGGCGGCCACGACTGAGCTGTTGTAGAGGAGAACGGTTGAGTGGCGGGCCAGGGAAGGATCACAGTGAGATACACCAGGGAGGCCAGCACCACCGACAGGGCAAGGTGATGGGCCAGGGTGGCCACCGGCAGCGCCCAGCGGACGACCCCACCGGGGTCGGCCACGGCCCGCGGCTCCACGGCCCCGGAGAGCAGCAGCGCCGCCCC
>NZ_KI914582.1:34523-36373 GCF_000520475.1 Arthrobacter sp. 35/47 | reverse complement strand
CGGCCCCGGAGAGCAGCAGCGCCGCCCCGGTGGTGGCCAGGGCGATCACCACCCCGGCGGCAAGGACGAGGTTGCGTTGGGCCGGCTGGCGGCTTTTTCCCGTGGTCATGGGAGCCTCTCAGCTGCGGTGGGTGCGGTCGGCGCGGTCGTTGAGCCGTGAAATGTAGGCGTTGTAGGCATCCAATTCCGGCGTCCCGTTTAGTACGGCGTGCCGGTCCGCGGCGGCTGCTTGTCGTGAGTCGTCGCGTTGCCAGCGCATCAGGATGAACAACAGAATGAGCACGGACGGCAGCTCACCGTAGGACCAGGCCAACCCGCCGGCGATGCCCTGATCCGTCATCGGATCCACATCCCAGGACGCCGGAAGGGTTGAAAAGAAATCCACCACCGGGGTGGTAGCCATCATAATGATCACCCCGAAAAAGGCGTGGAGTGGCATCTCGGCGAAAATATCGACGAACCGGCCGAAATGGGTCTGCCGAATCGGCAGCGGGTCGGTGGAAATCAGCGGGACGGTGAACAGGACCCCGGCGGCCAGGAAAAGTACCTCGAGGCTTACATGCCCGTACCAGGTCGGAAGTAGCTGATCGGCCAGGTCACTCAGGTAAACCCCATAGAAGCTGATCAGGAACAGCGGGATCATGAACCCGGGGTGCAGTGCTATCCGGCTGATCCGGGAGCGTAATCCGGCGTGCGCCATCCGGAGGACCAGCCGCCCTGGACCCCAGTGGGGGGTGGACCGCAGCAGCAAGGTGCCGGGCCGTCCCAGGATCAGCAGGGGCGGTACCGCCATCATCAGTGTCAGCTGCTGGAACATAAACACTGAGAACATGCGCAGCCCGTATCCTTCGATGCCTGCCCCCATAACCACCGCAATGATTAGGCACCCGGACAGGAAAACCAGGGTCCGCCATATCGGCCACCTCCGGCGGGCGGACCAGAGCCGCCGCCCCGGTGGTGGCCAGGGCGATCACCACCCCGGCGGCAAGGACGAGGTTGCGTTGGGCCGGCTGGCGGCTTTTTCCCGTGGTCATGGGAGCCTCTCAGCTGCGGTGGGTGCGGTCGGCGCGGTCGTTGAGCCGTGAAATGTAGGCGTTGTAGGCATCCAATTCCGGCGTCCCGTTTAGTACGGCGTGCCGGTCCGCGGCGGCTGCTTGTCGTGAGTCGTCGCGTTGCCAGCGCATCAGGATGAACAACAGAATGAGCACGGACGGCAGCTCACCGTAGGACCAGGCCAACCCGCCGGCGATGCCCTGATCCGTCATCGGATCCACATCCCAGGACGCCGGAAGGGTTGAAAAGAAATCCACCACCGGGGTGGTAGCCATCATAATGATCACCCCGAAAAAGGCGTGGAGTGGCATCTCGGCGAAAATATCGACGAACCGGCCGAAATGGGTCTGCCGAATCGGCAGCGGGTCGGTGGAAATCAGCGGGACGGTGAACAGGACCCCGGCGGCCAGGAAAAGTACCTCGAGGCTTACATGCCCGTACCAGGTCGGAAGTAGCTGATCGGCCAGGTCACTCAGGTAAACCCCATAGAAGCTGATCAGGAACAGCGGGATCATGAACCCGGGGTGCAGTGCTATCCGGCTGATCCGGGAGCGTAATCCGGCGTGCGCCATCCGGAGGACCAGCCGCCCTGGACCCCAGTGGGGGGTGGACCGCAGCAGCAAGGTGCCGGGCCGTCCCAGGATCAGCAGGGGCGGTACCGCCATCATCAGTGTCAGCTGCTGGAACATAAACACTGAGAACATGCGCAGCCCGTATCCTTCGATGCCTGCCCCCATAACCACCGCAATGATTAGGCACCCGGACAGGAAAACCAGGGTCCGCCATATCGGCCACCT
>NZ_KI914582.1:24825-34423 GCF_000520475.1 Arthrobacter sp. 35/47 | reverse complement strand
CGGGCGGACCAGAGCCGTAATGCTCCGGCCAGATAGAGCAGCGCCAGCAGTGCGGCGATGGCCGGGATCAGCGGGAGCGGCTGCAGGGTGGGAGCGAGGAAGGTTTCGAGCGAGGGAGGGGCGGTGGGAATCCACACCGGACCTTCCACTGCCGGTTCATCCACCGGCTATGGTCCGCTGGTTGTGGCACAGTGTCGCGTCGGTGACCAGGACCACCTCGAGCAGATCACCGAGCGCGTGGGCCAGACGCGGGTCGGCCAGCTCGTAGCGGGCTTTACGGCCCTCCGGGGTGGAGACCACCAGACCGCATCCGCGCAGGCAGGTCAGGTGATTCGACATGCTCTGGCGTGAGACGTCGAGGATGTCGGCCAGGACGGCCGGATAATTCGGTCCGGACCGCAGCGCCAGGAGGATCCGTGCCCGGGTCGGGTCGGATAGGGCGTATCCGAACTTGGCCAAGACCTGCCCTGTTGTCAGCGATTCCATGGCTACCAGAGTACACCCGGCCTTGAGTTCAGCGTTTCGTGTATCATTCTCGGTATGCATAACCATAGCCACGAACCTGCGACGGTTGCCGAGACGCATCGCCGGCCCATCGCGATTGCGCTGGGAATTACGCTGAGCGTTTTCGTGTTCCAGGTCTTCGGATCATGGTTGACCGGCAGCTTGGCGCTGCTCTTCGACTCCGCGCACGTCTTCACCGACGCCGGGGGACTGGCGATGGCGTTGACCGCCGCCACCCTTGCGTTGCGTCCGGCGACCGTGAAGCGGTCCTGGGGGTTCAGGCGTGCCGAGGTCGTGGCCGCGATGGTACAGGCCGGGATCCTGATGGCGGTGGGAACCTATGTTCTGATCGAGGGAATACAACGGCTGATTACCCCGACCGAGGTCGCCTCGGAGCAGATGGTGATTTTCGGGGTGATCGGGTTGGCCGGCAACATTGCCGCGCTATTCGTGCTGTCCAGGAGCAGGTCGGCCAACTTCAACCTTCGGGCGGCGTTCCTGGAGGTCCTCAACGACGCATTGGGCTCGGTTGCGGTGATCGTCGCGGCGGTGATCATCACCCTGACCGGCTGGGTCCGTGCCGATGCGATCGTCGCGATGCTGATCGGGGCGCTGATCCTGCCACGCACGATCAAACTCCTCCGGGAGACAGTGCACGTGCTGCTGGAAGGCACCCCGCCGGGCATTGATCCGGCGCAGATCCACGGACACATCCTGGCGATGCCAGGGGTCGTGGAGGTACACGACCTGCACGTCACCCAGATCGCCACCGGCCTGCCCGTCCTGACTGCGCACGTCGTGCTGACCGATGAAATCGTTGCCGCAGGAGAAACACATGAGGTACTGGACCGGTTGCAGGAGTGCGTCTCCACGCATTTTAGGATCGGTATCGAACACTCGACATTCCAGATCGAACCGGCCGGTCACCGCGACCACGAACACCGTCTAGCACACTGACCCGCATACTCCAGCCAGTCTGATTCGCAGATCCCAGCCCGTAAGGAAACCCCTACCTGATGAGTTCTACCTCCGTGAAGCCCCGCACCTCCAGGGCGCAACGAACCGTGTGGATTGTGATTGCCGTTGCCGGCTTGGCGATGGTCCTCACCCTCGTGATAGCAAACATCGTCAGGGCCGACAAGCAGGAAACCCTGGCGCTCGACGCCGGTGGAGCGCAGGTGGTGCGAGAGGGCAGTCGGGTGATTTCCCAGGCGCCGCAGGAGCGGGCGGTATTGGTCGAGTTCCTGGACTTCGAGTGCGAGGCATGCCGGGCCGCGAAACCCTTCGTCGATGAACTGAAAGAAGAATACGGCCAGAACCTCACCATCGTCGCCCGCTATTTCCCGCTTCCCGGGCACCTGAACTCGATGAACGCGGCGCTGGCGGTCGAAGCCGCCGCGCAGCAGGGACAGTTCCTGCCGATGCTGGACAGGATGTATGAAACCCAGGCGGACTGGGGCGAGGCCAGTGAGTCCAAGGCCGACGTGTTCCGGGGCTTCGCACAGGAACTCGGCCTGGACATGGCCGCCTTCGACGCGGCGGTAGCGGACCCGGACACCCGGGAACGTATTGAGCGTGACGTCGCGGACGGAACAGCCCTGCAGGTCACTGGAACACCAACCTTCTTCCTTGACGGTGAGCAGGTGGAGGTGGCGACCCTGGAGGAGTTCCATGCCCTGATCGCGGACAGTGTCGGGTCGACCGGACAGGACGAAAAGTAAGGACCCATTTACCCGGCACCGGTGAACGTCAAGACCAGCAGGGCAACGTTCAGGGCGATGATCAGCCCCGCACTGACATAGCTGCAGACACTCAACGCCCTCGAATTGACGTGGTCGCCCATCAGACGGCGGTCGGCCGAGGCGCGCACCAGCGGCACCAACGCGAACGGTATACCCATGCTCAGGACCACCTGGCTGATCACCAGCGCCATGGTCGGCTCGATCCCGGTGCCGAGGATGACCAGTGCCGGCACCAGGGTCGCGACCCTGCGCACCCACACGTTGACACGGAACCGGAGCAGGCCCTCCATGATGACGGCCCCGGCATAGCAGCCCACCGAGGTGGATGCCAGCCCTGAAGCGAGCAGCCCAATGGCGAAAGCGGCGGCCACGATGGGGCCGAGGCTCTGCCCGATCGCGGCGTAGGCCCCCTCAATGGTTTCAGTTCCTTCCACCCCGCGCAGGCTACTGGCGGCAGCGAGCAGCATGGCGATATTGACGGTGCCGGCCAGGGCGAGGGCCGCAATGACGTCGACGCGCGCGGCACGGATCAGCCGACGCAGATGCGAGGGTGGGTGTCCGGTCCCGTGGCGGTGAACGGAGAGCGCTGAGTGCAGGTAGATGGCGTGGGGCATGACGGTCGCGCCGAGCATGCTCGCGGCCAGCAGGACGGTATCGGCTCCTTCCAGCCGGGGCACCAGCCCGCCCAGGGCAGGACCGGCCGCCGGCGGGTTAGCGAGAACTCCGGCGGTGAACCCGGCTGCGATGACGGCCAGGAGGACCAGCACGGCCCGTTCGAACAGGTGCTGCCGGTTCCTGGTCTGCAGGGCCAGCAGCAGCATGGATGCTGCTCCCATGATGAGTCCGGCGAGGACCAGAGGGGTCCCGAAGAGCAGGTTCAGCGCCAGCGCTCCGCCGATCACCTCCGCCACATCGGTGGCGGCGGCGACCACTTCGGCCTGGACCCAGAAGGCCCGGCGACGGCCCGCGGGGAGCCTGCTTCCGATCAGTTCGGGCAGCGATCGGCCGGTGACCAGTCCGAGCTTCGCGGACTGATATTGGATCAACACCGCCATCAGGTTCGCGGCAACCAGAACCCACACCAGCAGGTACCCGTAACGTGCGCCGGCGGTCAGGTTCGCCGCAACGTTCCCGGGGTCAACGTAGGCCACTGACGCCACAAACGCCGGTCCCAGCAGGAGCACACCCTGCAGCGGGAACGCCCGACGTGCGGGCCCTCGAAGGAAAGCTTTCGGCATACCTAAATGTTAGGTCAGGGTATGTCGAAAACTCGATTTAGCTGACAGGTCCGGTGTCTGTGTGGGGCGCTGGTGCGGGTGCGTGCGCGGCGCCGAGCGCAGCGGGCGGTGATGTAGTGGGCGGTGATGCATCGGCGGTGTGGGTGCGCTGCCGTTCTTCGGCCTGCGCCCGGTAGCGGACCCTGCGGACGCGTCCGGCCATGGAGCGCATCAGGAGGATCACGGCGATCACCATGAACAAGGTCATGAGGAATCCCAGCAGACCGGGGGTGACCTGACTGGGGTCCAGGCCAGGCCGCAGTTGGCCCTCATCCGGGGGTGGTACCAGCGCAAACACTGAAGCGGTTGATAACATCCTGGGCCTTCCTTCGTACTGTGTCGGTGGATGCGGGGCGTTGTCATGGTTCTTTCTGGTCCTAGTCCTGTTTCTGGTCCGCCGGGTCTTGTCGCAGCTGTTGGCGTAGCCGGTGGCGAGCTGCTGTGCCGGCTACGACGCTCAGCACGGTGACTAGGGCTGAGGTGAGACCGACCCAGAACAGCATCCGAGCTGTTGCCCCCAGTGGTAATGGAGAGCCGAAGAACACCTCCCACCAGATCGCGGCCGTCGCCAGCAGCCAGGAGAGCGCGGCGAAGCCTGCTGCCCACATGTAGGGTTGGGTGCCCTTCCTGCGGCCGTTGCTGGCAAAACCGACGGCCAGCAGGGCCAGACCGGCCAGGGTCACGGCTGCCCCCCAGACGGCGAGCTGGCCCAGCAGCGCCCCGAGCAGGATCAGCAGTGCGGCAATGAGCACTATTCGGCGGTGGCGCAGCGGCAAGCGGACCGGCGAGCTCATAGCCGCCTGCCCGAGCGCTGCCCTGATCTCCGGCTCCTGCGGAACCGTCGGGTCGGGAAGGCCCAACCCCGACACATATACCTGTCCAAGATCGCTCGGCCTGACCTCCCGTCCGTCCACCAGTAACATCGGGCTGCCGGGGAAGATCCCCTTGGAGGAACCCTCGGCGGCCGGAATCCGGGTGAACACTATGTGTTCCTGCGGGGCCACGTCCTCCAGGAGGTGGTCGGTTGTTTCCCGCAATGGCTGCGCTGCCGGGCAGCCGACGGAGTATCGGAGTTCGATGCGCATCACCGGCACCCGCTACGCGTCGACGCCGCCAGTACAGGGGGCACCCGCCTCGGGGGTCTGCGGCCCCTGCACGTATTTGGCCAGGAACGTCTCCAGGCGCGGGTCCTCGGCGTCTTCTACGGCCAGCTGGGTTCCCCATGCGGTGGCCGTCACCGCGCTCTCCTGGCCCTCCACCGGGCTGAGCAGCACGTAA
The DNA here is from genome assembly GCF_000520475.1 of Arthrobacter sp. 35/47. NCBI lineage: Bacteria > Bacillati > Actinomycetota > Actinomycetes > Micrococcales > Micrococcaceae > Arthrobacter > Arthrobacter sp. 35/47. The sequence goes on along the minus strand of NZ_KI914582.1, from coordinate 29,622 downwards.
CTGCGCTCCCCGGCCAGCTCCGTCAACGCTTCAACGCCTGCAGGATCCAAATCCGCCCGGTAACTGATCCAGGCGGCACCGTGTTCAAGGGTGTGCACGGCACGGGCCTCGCTGATGGGTTCTGTGTAGACACCGCAGTTGGTCCACACTGGTGCGTGGTCACCGCCTGCTCCGGGGCTCTGGGGGTAGTCGACCGGTGTTTCGGTGTGGTTACGGGAGAGATCCTCGAAGGTCTGTACCCCGTCGATGGGTGCTTCGGCGGCAGCGGTCAGTGCCGCGTCCTGACGGATTTCGTCGACGATGACGAAGGTCACGGCCGCCGCGATGGCGGCAGCCAGCAGGAGCACCGTCCCGTACACCGCGATATTCTTGCGTCGTTCCACGGTTTTCTGCTGCGCCTGGATGGCCTGGAGCCGGGCCTGCCGGTCACGGTTTGCTTGCTTGTTCTGTTTGTTCATGATTGCTCTTTTCATCGGTTCTAGGGAGTTGAAGGGAACGAGGGCCTGGTCTAGAGAGCCTGCAGCAGGGTGTTCATGGCGTCTATTTCCGAGGATTGGGATTCGATGAGCTTGTCCGCAAGATCCCTCACCTGCGCTGTGGTGGCGGTGTCGAGTGCTGCCTGGGCCATCTGCACTCCACCGCGGTGGTGGTCGATCATCATGTCCAGGTAGAGCCGCTCCGCCTCGGTTCCCTCTGCTTGCCGGAGCTGTTGGAGGTCTTCTTCGGTGGCCATGCCGGGCATGGACATCTGGTCGGCGCCCATCTGATGGTCGGGCATCCATTGCATGGGCGTCCCGGATCCGGTTTGCGGTAGCCCCCAGTCCTGGAGCCAGGCGAACATTTGACCGATCTGCTGTTGCTGGGTTAGCGCGATGTCATAGGCCAGGGCACGGACCGGTTCGGTTTCGGTGCGGTTCAGGACAAGCATCGACATTTCCACTGCCTGGGCGTGGTGGCGTTGCATGTCACGGGCGAATCCGGCGTCGGCGCTGGCATCGCCCGGTTCCGGATTCCCTGCAAGGAAACGGCCGCCGATGACGCCGAGCGCGAGCAACAGGATAGCGCCCAGCACGGCGATCGTGACGTGGGCTGGTTTGAGTTTCATTTCACTTTCCTCGTAAAGGCTGGGCGCGACCAGGGAGGTTATCCGGTCGCTCGATTGGGTTGTGGTCGTTTATCGGATGAAGACGGGCAGGAACCGGAAGAACACGGAGGCTGCGGTTGCCACCCAGATCAGCGCAACGATGGTCCAGGCCCAGTCGGCCACAAACTGCACAACGGCTGGCGGGGCTTTGATGATCCCGTGGATCAGGTTGCGGATGGTGAGCAGGATGAACAGGGGGATCATCATGGCCCAGACGATCATGCAGTAGATGCACAGGATGTAGATGTCGTATACGGCCTGGCTCCACAGCCAGACCACGAAGGCGAAGCCGGTGGTGACACCGGCCTGCAACCCTACCCAGTACCAGCGGCCGAGCCGTGCCCCGGATAGCAGCACCATGGCGGTTGTAATAACAACCGCGAACGCGATGATACCGATCAGCGGGTTCGGGAAGCCGAACACTGAGGCCTGCCAGGTCTTGAACACCTGCCCGCAGGAAACCCATGGGTTGACGTCGCAGCTGGTGACATGACCGGGATCCTCGTAGGCGGAGAGCCGTTCCAGGACCAGGACCGCCGACGCGACCCATCCCACTGAACCGGTGATCAGCAGCAGGAACGCAAAGGGACCGTGCCGGGCGAACCGCGCCGTGCTGGCGTCCGCGCGCTCGTGCAGCGGGGAGGAAGAGAGGGGGAGGTCCTGGCTCACAGGGTGCCTTTCACGTCAGTAGAGGAGGGCGGGGTGTTCGGTCGTATGATCTTTGGACTAGCTGCCCAGATAGACCGTGATGAGGGCGAAGAGCGCGAATCCTGCGGTCAGGAAAACGGGGTCAAGTGGGCTGGTGTCGCCCTCGTGGGCTTCTTCGATGATCTCTTCGACGACGACGCTGGTCAGTGCACCACCGGTGAGGGCGAGTACCGACAGGGTGATGATCTCGGGGGCGTTCTGTAGGGCAAAGTAGCCGATGGTCGCACCGAGCATGATGGGCAGGGTGAAGCTGAGCGCCATCAGGACGCGGGTGCGGCGGCGGATGCCGGCCCGTCTGAGTGAGGCGCCGGCCGCGAATCCCTCCGGAAGGTCCGCCGGTACCTGTCCGAGGGCGAGCAGCAGGCCCAAAGAGGGGTTCAGGACGGTCGCGGTGCCGATCATCACTCCGTCGCTGAACAGGTCCAGGGAGACCCCGGAGAAGATCGCCAGGGGTCCGGCGGTTTCCTTCCCGGTGCCGAGGCGGGTGCGGACGAATCCGATGGACCGTTCGATGCCGATGAAGAACACTCCACCGAGCACGAAGGCGAGGATCGGAACCCACGGCGGGGTGGCGGTGAGGGCTTCGGGCATCAGCTCAAGCCCGACCACAGCCAGGACGATCCCGGCCGCGAGATGCAGTGCCAGACTCAGGACGCGTTCGGAGACCTTGAACACTTCCGCTGCGATCCCGCCGAGGAAGTTCCCGGCCGCAGGTAGGGCCGCGAGGGCCAGGACGAGGGCGAATCCTTGCATTTAGATCGGCATCCTTATGTCGTTGGCGAACCAGTCCTGTAATTCGCTAACCCAGGCTCCCCAGACCCCGGAGACCATGAGCAGGCCCAACACGACGAGTATGGTGCCGCCGGTGCGTTGTAGGGCTGCCCGGTGGGTGCGGAAGAAGGAGAGGGCACCCATGCCGCGGCGGGCGCCGAGGGCGATCAGCAGGAAAGGCACTCCCAGTCCGAGGCAGTAGAAGAAGGTCAGCAACGCTCCCTTGGCGGCCCCGGATCCGTCGCTGAAGGCCAGCAACTGGACTGCTGAGAGAGTAGGCCCGATACAGGGCGCCCACCCTAGACCGAAAGTGACTCCCAGGAGCGGTGCTCCCCAGAGCCCGGGCGGGGCTTTCGCGTGGAGTTTCGCGTCGCGTTGGAACCAGGAGAGCCCGCCTAGGAAGATCACGCCCATCAGGACCACGATCACGCCGAGGATCTGAGTGATCCAGGCCTGCTCGGAGCTTTGCAGCCACGCCCCGAGCTGCCCGAAGACCGCGCCGATCGCCATGAACACCACGGAGAAGCCCAGCACGAACAGGCCGATGCCAGCGAACATCCGCCCGCGGCGCTGCTTTTCCAGGTCCACACCGGTCAGCCCGGTGACGTAGCCGAGGTATCCGGGCACCAGTGGGAGAACGCAGGGGGACGCGAAGGACGCCAGCCCTGCCAGCACCGCAACCGGGATGGCCAGCAGGAGGGACCCGGTCAGGACGGTCTCGGCGAAAGGATTCCCCACCGCCGCCGGAAGGATCACGGCCACAATGGTCACGGTTCGGCTATCGCGTCGGTGATTAGCGCGTTCAAAGTGCTTTTCTCGGCCAGGCCGATGATGCGCCCGGCCACCCTGCCCTGCCGATCCAGCACCAGGGTGCTCGGTACCGCCTGGGGCGGTACATATTGGGTCATCGCCAGCAACACGGCCCCGTCGGCGTCGTCGATGCTTGGGTAGGTGATCCCGAAGGTGCGTTCGAATGCTGCTGCCGTCGCGGCCTCGTCCCGGATGTTCACGCCGATGAACTGCACTCCGGACTGCTGGTGCTTCTCATACAACGCCTGCAAATCCGGCGCCTCGACCCGGCACGGCGCGCAGGCCGCGTACCAGATATTCAACACGGTCACTTGGCCCTTGAAGTCCGCGGAATCCACCACCGTCCCGTCATAGAAGGTGCCGGTCAGCTGCACCGGTTCACCCCTGGACTCCGGGGCGTACTCGGTGACTGACCCGTCGCCGGCGATGTAGTTCTTGTTATCCCCGGCGTTGGCCTGCTCAGCCAGGGCGTCGTTGGGGGCGCACCCGGACAGGCCCAGGACCAGGGCCACACCGGCCGCCAACAGCCTCAGAGGCGCTCCGGGGAACCCTAGAGGCATCCCATGTGGCACGGTAGGTTCCTTTCTCCGACCCTCCCGGGCGGTGCATGTTTGTGCGTGCATCACAGGCCCGAGTATGAGTGGAGCCCGGAGAAGTACACGTTGACGATGGTGAAGTTGAAGATCACGCAGAGGTAGCCGGTGATGGACAGCCAGGCTGCCCGGGTTCCTTCCCAGCCGCGGGTGGCTCGGGCGTGGAGGTAACCGGCGTAGATGACCCAGATGACGAAGGTCCACACTTCCTTGGTATCCCAGCCCCAGTACCGGCCCCAGGCGGCTTCTGCCCAGATGGCGCCGGCCATGAGCGTGAAGGTCCAGAAAATGAACCCGATGCCGTTGAGCCGGTACGCCAGTTGTTCCAACGACTTCGAGGCAGGAACCAGGCGCATCACACCGGTGGGGGCGGGCCGTCCGGAGCGTTCTTGCCGGTCTTTGACCAGTTGCAGCGCCGATAGACAGAAGGTCAGGGTGAAAATCGCCGAGGCGAGGACGGCGATGGAGACATGGATGATGAGCCAGTAGCTTTGCAGTGCGGGGATGAGCTGCGCGACCGGAGTGGGATAGGCGATGGCGCCGGCCATCAGCATGACCAGCACCAGGGCGGTGATGAGTGTGCCGAGGAAGCGTAGGTCGCGGAAGATCAGGCAGAGCAGAAAGACGGCCATGACCAGCAGCGCGCCCGTGGTCACGAACTCATACATGTTCCCCCAGGGCACCCGGCCTGCGGCGATACCACGCGCGACCACGCCTGCGAGGTGAATCAGCAGCGCTACGGCGCTGACCGCCACCCCGACCCGGGCGGCC
>NZ_KI914582.1:12817-24725 GCF_000520475.1 Arthrobacter sp. 35/47 | reverse complement strand
CTTGTAGGCCATGCCGGTGTCCCGGTTCGCACCGGTATCCGCCAGTCCTTGGTTGCCGCCGTCGGGCACGGTGCCGCTGTGGGACCATTCGACTCCCGCGCCCACTGCTGCAGGAAGGCGGGACTGGTTGGACTGGTCCTTCACGTCCGCCGGTTGGGCGGTGATGGTTTTCGCCCGCATGAGGTCGATCGTGAAGGCGAGGAACGCGATGGTGTAGGTGAGGGCGGCGAGCAGCATGAACAGCTCGCTGTAGTCCCCGAGTACCTGGTTCACGGGTGTCACTGGTTGCTGCCTTCCTGCTGTGGCTGGTTGGTGTGATGGATTTTGCTGGCCCAGTACGTGGAGAGGGCGGAGCCGATGCTCAGGGCTTCCTTGGCGAGGCCGTGGTCTTTTCCGCGGGCGAGGAGACCGTATTCGATGAGGGTTCGGCCGTCGTCGTGGGTGCTGGCACGGACCCAGACCCGTCGGCGGCTGATGCTTAGGGTGAGGACCAGCCCGGTCAGGGCCAGCGACGTGGAGATCAGCGCCCCCGTTTTTCCGGGGTCATAGACGATGTCCAACGCTACGTAGCGTTTCAGGCCGTCGAACGTGATCGACCCTCTACCGTCGGGCACGTCATATGTCTGGTAGGCGCCCAGGACGATTCCCCCGTCGGGGGTGTTGCGACCGTTTAACTGGGTCAGGGCGGTGGTGTCGAGCTGGTACACGTTGACGGGGATACCGTCATCGAGCCCGAGGTCCCCATAGTAGGAGTTCAAATTCAGTTGCGGGTTGAACGGGTCAGGGTCGGAGCCGAACGCGACACCGTTTTCGTCCACGACCGCCGTGGGCAGGAAGAATCCCACAAAGCCGAGCTGGTCCGGTTGAGCGTCCGGGGCTTTGATAACGATGCTCGAGTTGTAGGTGGGGTCCTGTGGGAGGGCCGGCACAGGCCCCTGCAGGGCGATGTTCCCGTCTCCATCGCGCACCGTAATCACAGGGGCGTACCCGTTCCCAATAAGGTATACGTTCGTTCCACCGAACCCGATGGGCTCGTTCACCCGTAATGTTTCGTTTCGCGGCTGCGCTTCCGGGTTCTCTCGGGTGGTCATGGACGCGGTGAAGTCGACAGGGTTGCCGTAATTCGTCTCACTGCGGTCAAACGTCACATCGAAGTCATCCAGGGTCAGGGAGAAGGGCGCGAGCCAGTCCGTATCGAAATTGGTGCCCGGGAAAAAGAAATCGTAGCTGATCTCCGTGTTCGTGAACCCCTCGCCTTCGATGATCAGTTTCTGGCCCCGATATCCAAACAGTCCGCCCACAGCAACGGAGATGAGCACCCCGATCAGGGACACGTGGAAGAGCAGGTTGCCCGCTTCCTTCAGGTAACCCCGTTCGGCGGCCACCGAGGGGGTATCAGTGTCCTCGTCCTGGACCTGGACCCGGTAGCCGCGTCGACGCAGGAGGGCCGACGTGTCCGCCACTGCCGATGCGGGCGTCATAGCGGCCTGCGCCGGTAGGAACAGGGTCCCGTGTTCTGGCATCCGTGAGAGCCTGCGCGGGGTTCGCGGGGGACGGGAGCGCATGTGTTTCCAGTACACCCCGGCTCGGGGGATCACACATCCGATCAGGGAGATGAACAGAAGCAGGTAGATCGCCGAAAACCAGACAGAGGAATAAACGTCAAACAGTTGAAATCGGTCCATCCACGGCCCGACCCCCGGATTGTCTTCCAGGTATTGGGTGACCACGGCCGGGTTCGCCGGACGTTGTGGGAACAGCGAACCGGGAACTGCAGCCACGGCGAGGAGGAGCAGCAGCTGCACCGCGGTCCGCATGCTCGTCAACTGACGCCACGCCCACCGGAGCATTCCCATGGCATTGAGGGAGACCGGCGGCGGCTGAGTCTGTGAACTAGGCGACATCAGTCGGCGACGCCAATATCGACATGCTGGTAAGGGGCCCGGACGCGATCGGCGCGGTCAACAGATGCTGCGCGGTGTCCGGCCAGGGGTGTCTCGGGCTCACCCCGGCCCAGCGAAGGCGGGGCGTGGACTCCTCGTCGGTGATATCCAGCTAGGTTTTCGTGCAGCACAATGGATCCTTCACTCGTTGCTATCCACCATACTCCTAGACTTCTACAGAGTGTAGAAGTCTAGGAGTATGGTTCCGAGCCAGCCGGTTCGTGGGCGGACGGGTTGCGGTGATCTTTCGGGTTGTTCCCAGTGGGGGATGGTTCGGAATCAGCTGTCAGTGCGGAGATGGCTATCGCGACCACGCCGAGCGTGATCAGCACATCCGCGAGATTAAAGGTGGGGAACCAGCCGGTGTGGAAGTAATCGACGACTCCGGCGCCATCGAGTCGGTCGATGAAGTTTCCGGTGGCGCCGCCCAGTACAGCGCTCAATCCCACCAGGGACAACCGCTGCCCCGGTGTGGAGGCCTGCCGCCAAACATATCCTGCCAACGCCGCTGTGATTACGCCGGTGAAGACTATGACCACCCAGGGTGGCAGGCCGGAACCGATACTGAACGCGACGCCGGTGTTGTAACCGAGCTGGATGCTCAACACCCCGAGCTCGATGGACTGACCGTTCCCAAAGCGGGCCTCCACCAGGGCCTTCACCGCAAGATCAACGGCAGCGAACAAGGCTGCCAAACCTAGCCAGGCAGCAGGCCTGCCCAGATTCGGGATTCGCTTTTTCCGGGTTGAGCCGGCGTTGCCGAGGTTCATGCGGTGATTCCAGTGGTGTCCCGCGCCGGGCTGGTGATGCGGACCGGTGTCGTTCGGGTAATACGCCCGGCGCGCACGCCATTCGCGATGACGACAATTTCAGCCAGTTCGTGCACCAGGACCACGGCTGCCAGGCCCAGGATCCCGAAGAGTGCCAGTGGGATCAGTATGGCGATCAGCAGCAGTGACAGGCCCACGTTCTGGAGCATGATGCCCCGGGTCCGGCGGGCGTGGTCGAGTACCTGGGGCAGGTGGTTCAGGTCCTCACCCATCAGGGAGATGTCGGCAGTTTCGATGGCGACGTCGGTGCCCATGGCGCCCATCGCGATGCCCGTGTCGGCGGCGGCCAGCGCCGGGGCGTCGTTCACGCCGTCACCGACCATGGCGGTCGGCTGTCTGGCTTTGAGCGTGCGGATGATGTCCGCTTTGTCCTCGGGGCGCAGGTCAGCGTGCACCTCGCTGATGCCGGCGGCCGCACCGAGGGCGTTGGCGGTGATGGTGTTGTCACCGGTGAGCATGGCAGTGGTGTACCCGGACTTGTTCAGCCGGGCGATGACGGCTTGTGCTTCGGGGCGAAGTTCGTCGCGTACGGCGATCGCGCCGATGACCTGTCCTGCTTCTTCGATGAGGACCGCGGTCGCACCGGCTTTCTGCATCCGCTCGACGTCGGTGGCCAGCGGGCCTGGATCGATCCATCCGGGTCGGCCGAGGCGGACGTGGGTGCCGCCAAGTCTTCCTTCAAGGCCTGCACCGGGGACGGTGTCCATGTCCGTGATTTCGGCCCGGTGGCCCGTGGCGGCGAGGATCGCCCGGGCCAGCGGGTGTTCGCTGCGCGCTTCCAGTCCCGCCGCGAGGGCGAGGACGTGTTCGCGGGTCGCGTTTCCGGTGGTGGCGACGTCGATCACGGCCGGATGATTGTGGGTGAGGGTGCCGGTTTTGTCCAGGGCGATCGTGCGGATCTTCCCGAGGGTCTCCAGCGCGCCGCCGCCCTTGATGAGGACACCGATACGGCTCGCGGCGCCCACGGACGCGACGACCGTGACCGGGACGGAGATGGCCAGCGCGCAGGGCGAGGCAGCGACGAGCACCACGAGTGCGCGTTCGAACCACAGCAGCGGTTCCCCGACGATGAACCCGTAGACGATGATCAGGGCCGCGGCGATGAGGATGCCGGGAACGAGCTTTTTGGCGATGCCATCGGCCAACCGCTGGCCCGGGCCCTTGCGGGACTGCTCGGTCTCGACTATGTGCACGATCCGGGCCAGGGAATTATCCTCGGCACTACTGGTGACCTCGACCTCAAGAGGGCCGGTCCCGTTGATGGACCCGGCATAAACCTCAGCTCCGGGCCCTGCTTCCACGGGCACGGACTCCCCGGTCAGGGCAGAGGTATCCAGCGAGGTGCGCCCGGTGATAATCTTCCCGTCGGTGGCCAGCCGCTCGCCGGGACGGACCACCATCACGTCGCCGGGGACGAGTTGGGCCGGGGCGACGGTGGTCTCGACGCCACCCCGGAGAACCCTCGCCTCGGCAGGGACAAGGTCCAGGAGTGCCCGAAGGCCGCGGCGGGCTTTCGCCAGCGAGTACTCCTCCAGTCCTTCGGAAATCGAGTAGAGGAAGGCCAGCATGGCTGCTTCGTCGACCTCGCCGAGGGCGACTGCCCCGACCGCGGCGATGGTCATCAGCGTGCCAACTCCGATCTTGCCGCGGGCCAGGCGCCTAAGCGTGGAGGGTACGAAGGTCCACCCTGCGACCAGCAGGGCAACGATCTCCAACGGCAACGTCACCCACTGCTGCGCCCCGGCAGCGGAGGCTACCCACGCCACCAGCAGCAGGGCACCGGAAGCAGCGGCTGCGCGGACTTCCGACACCTGCCAGACCCCCCCGGACTCCTCCTCCGACCCAACCGAGCCGTGCTTATCATCGCTGCAACCGCATGCGTCGCTCATCAGGCATCCTCCTTCACCATCGGTGCAGTCGCCCGATCCGAGCCGTAATTCGGGCACAGGCTCACCGCATTGCCGGTGGCAGCCAGCAGAACCTCGGCGGCCGCCAGCATGTCCATCAACTCCGGGCGGGTCAACGAGTAGTACACACTTCGCCCCTGCACCCGGCCCTCGACCAGGCCGCAGTCACGCAGGCAGGCCACATGCGCCGAGACTGTGGACTGGGCCAGACCCAGTTCCCCGGTAAGGTCGCTGACCCGGACTTCACCGCCAGCCATCCGCTTTACAATGCTCAGCCGCGTCTGGTCACTGAGGGAGTGGAACAGGGCGGCAGCAGGATCGAGCCGGACACAAGCACCCGCGACCGAATGAGTAATCGTCATAAAGCGATCATAGCGGAAATTACAGATTTTATCGGCTAGGCTCGGCATGTGGAAGTAGCGCGTGTGGTTGCAGTCATGGAGCGCCGCCAGATTGGCCCGTGCCTGCTGGCATTGCCCGGGCGCGGTGTTTGGCTGGTTGGTGCCGGCAACGAGAGGCTCAAATCCAGCTAGGCGCCAGTGCGCATGGCCGGCGTCCCTTCGATGGAAGCTGCCTTAGCCCGGGCGCGGATGTGAACACCTTTCTCCGCTCCGGCGACCTGCCGGTGCCTGTTGCGACGGCTTCCTCGGTGGTGTCCGCGTAACCCAGGTTTTTCGTTCATGGCTTCACGGCGGTTACCCTACTGTTCGTCCGCGGGCCCATTCGCTGACCGGGAAAAGCGAAAGAGAGGGCAGCCCGTGTGGGCTGTCCTCTCTTTCGTTGGTTGCTGCTGGTTTATGGGTTGACGCGGACGTAGGAGGATCCGGGGAGGTCCGAGAGGGGGTGGAGGATGGTTGCGTTGGCGCCGTTCATGCCGCTGCTGATGACCTGGCCGTTGCCGACGTAGATGGCGACATGTCCGGGGCGGATGACGAGGTCCCCGGGGGTGGGGGTGCTGACGGCGGTGCCGTATTGGTAGAACTGTTCGGGTGCGAGGTCGCCTACGGATTTGCCGATGGAGCGCAGCGCAACCTCGACGAGGACGGTGCAGTCCTGGGTGGCCCCCATCTGTGCGTAGGCCGAGGCAACCAGTGCCGCTCCGATACCGCTGGCAGCAGGGGTGGGAGCAGGTTTCGGTTCCGCGGCCGGGGCGGTCTCGGCAGCTGGGGAGGAAACTTGCGGGGGGGCTACCTGAGCCTGTACAGCAGGTGCAGGCGGGGGGGCAACTTCCACACCAGGGGTTTGCTGGACCGGGACCTGCTGGATCGATGCTTGTTCAACTATCGGTTCCACGACCACCGGTTCGGGGGCCGGAGTGGCCTTCACTGCCTGACGTTCGAAGGCAATTTCGGCCTGTGCGGACGCTGAGACCGGTGCATCGGGGGTGCTGATGTAGTTCTCGATGCTGCTGCTGCCGGATATCTGGCGACTCGTTTCGGAGGCGACCGTGGCAGGGACACCGGCGGTTAGGATCAGACCGGATGCGGCAACGATAACTGCTGCATGGCGGCCGACGGATCCAGCGTTGGATGAAACAGCCTGAGAAATGCTTGTGATCGGATTGGTTTGAATGGGCTCAGCGCGGTGGCGGCCCAAGGCAGAACGATGTGACACAGTGAGTTGCCTCTCCCAAAGCCTGCGAGGTGAGCTGTCGGGTTCGGATGGGAGTCACCCGGCCATGCTGAATCTCTTCATAGAGCTTCAGTGGCTTAACCCCAAGGGCACCGGAGCCGGTGCCCACTTGATTGGTTCCCCCGCCTCTGCCATGCGGTTACAACGAACGGACCCAAGTCAGTGGCAGAGCTCGGTTATCTGACCCGGGGATGCCAGCAACATCTGGCACGCGCCTGATCGTATCCGCAACTGCGCCGGTTTGTCACATTTCGGTTACGGCATGTTGGGGTGCACCGCCATTCCCTTTAACGGTGGCAGTTGAGGGTGCACTAACTCTTGGTGGCTCCCTTGGCTATCCTGGTCGGCCATTGGCTCTTCCTGAGTGATGCCGAAGGAACGGTCTGACGCCTACGGGGAGGGATGCCCTGTTCAGGACGCCACCTGACTCAGCACTTCCGTGAGCCTTACGGGCCTACCGCACCGCGTGTGGCGCTGGGTCTGCCGTCGAAACGAAACAAGCGGGTCGGGCAGCGACGCGTCGGGAAGATGGCCCACCCACACACTTTCGGGAAGCAGGGCCCTCAACGGCTGGTAGAGAACTAGGGCTTTCCTCTAGCTAGACCACATCAGCAACCTAGCGCCCGTAGGGCGCCGTGGCGAACAATCCTGGCCCCGTGCCGTCATTCAGGTCATGTCCGACCCACGGTTGGGGAGCCTTTTTTGAACGTATTTACAGGTATTTTCCAAGCAGCCGCGGTGAGACTGAGGAGCAACGGGCCAGATGTCGACCGCAGGGGAGGGGCTCGGGATGTCTATGGTGTTGCGTGGTGTGGCGATTGCTGTGCTGACGGTTGCAGCGGTGGCCGCCTTGGGCTGGGCGTTCATTTACGGTGGAAGTACGGAACTGGGCCCGTTGGGCCGGGTGGGCCAAGCTGCGCTGTGGTCTGTGCCCGTTGTGAAGCTGGTCTTCAATCTGGCCGCAGCATGCACGGCCGGTCCTCTGGTGCTGGCTCTCTTCGTGCTTGCCCCTGATGAACCCGCACACCGGCAGGCACGACGCTTCGCCGGGTACTCGGCATCAGTCTGGGCACTGGCGGCTGGTGTTTTTACGATTGTGAATTTTCAGCTGATCGCCAATATCCCGTTGTCCGCTGACGGTTTTTTCGAGGCTTTCTTTTCGTTTTTGGTCACTGAAGATCCGGCGCTTTCCGGAGTGATGGCAACGGGTATCGCAGCCATCACAGCAGGGTTGTGTTTCATGCTGCGCGGGCAGTCAGCAGTTGCGTTGACGGCGGCGCTTGCCTTTTCCGGGCTTATCCCTCCGGTACTGAATTCTCATGCCGGCGGGGGAGCTGACCACGCCGACAGCACGCTGTCGCTGTTTCTCCACAGCGGCGCTGCCGTCGTATGGCTCGGCGGGTTGGCCGGTCTGGTCTGGCTACGCCCGTTCCTCGGCGCCGGCAGGCTGGGTACTGTCGTCCGCCGGTACTCGACCCTGGCATTACTCTCCTTCATCGTGCTTGCCGTCTCCGGCGTCCTTGCCGCGTCGGCCGCAATCGGCTCCCTCGCCCAGATCGGAACCCCCTACGGCGGAATCGTGGTGGTCAAATCCGCTGTGTTCCTTATCCTCGGCGTGTTCGGGGCGCTGCACCGTCTCTGGGTGGTCCGGCGCCTGGACACCGAGCCTGCCCGTGCCGCACGATACTTCTGGCTGCTCGTCGTTGTGGAGCTGGGCGTCATGGGTGCTGCCTCGGGGCTGGCCGTGTCCCTGGCTCGCACCGAGACGCCCACATCGCTGGGATTGACCGCCTCGAGTGAGCCGCCACCGGCACCCGCGCTCGGGAGTCTCCTCGCGCAGTGGGAACCGGATCCGCTGTGGAGCGTGGTGTGCGCCGTCGGAGCATTCGTCTACCTGGCAGGGGTGCGCAGGGCCCGCACCTCCGGGATGCGGTGGCCCGCCCATCGGACGGCGCTGTGGCTGACCGGCCTCACCCTGCTGTTCCTTGTGACAAACGGCGGCGTGCACGTCTACCAGGGCTACCTGTTCAACACGCATGTGTTGACGCAGATGCTCCTCACGGCGGTGGTTCCCCTGTTCCTGGTTATGGCTTCACCTTTATCGCTGGCGGAACTCGCCGTCAGACCCCGAACTGACGGAAGCACCGGAGGCCTGGAAATGCTCCGGTCATTCCTCCGACCGGCACTCGGGGCGGCTGCTGCTACCCCGTATGTCCCCGTGCTGCTGGTCGCCGGGACCCTCGTCGCCTTCTACTACACGCCGCTGCTTAGTTATTCGGCCCTGAGCCAGCTCGGCTACGCCATCATGACGCTTCTCGCGCTGTTCTCCGGTTGCATATACGTCGCAGCGTTGATCGGCGCCGCACAACCGGCACAGCTACCGATGAAACTCGGCGCCGTCGCGGGAACCGCACTGCTGTACGGCGTCTACGGGCAGGCGATCGGCGCGCAAGCCACGCGACTGGGAGAAGCCTGGTACACCGCTGTCGGACAGCCATGGGGGCAACAACCATCCGTCGCACCTGAACTCGCCGGACCCATCATCTGGGTCATCGCTGGCGGTACTCTGGCAACAACTGCGGTGATCATCGCCTTGCGAGGAATGGCAGGACACGGGGCAAGGGGATCACTCGAAGCAAATCCATGCCGGAGAGCCAAAGCCTCACCCAGCAGTTCCGTTCTCCGGTAGAAGCCCAGCAACTGCAGCAGGTTTTGGGATACCCCAATACCGAGATCCGCCGAGCTGAGTGGACTAATCTGACCGACGGAGCCGAGGAAGGGCAGACAGGCCTTATGCGGGCGGCCATCGGCGACTATCGATCTAGTTAGTAACAGGCGTCATTCATCCATTCATCGACTTCCACCTTGGCGGCCACGAAGCCGTCGTAGTCGAAATCTTTCGCCTCGCCCCGCCCAAGAGCCATGGTCGCTGCCAGAGTCTCTAGATCCGCTTCCAGCTCTGGCACAGCGGAAGCATCGACTTCTTCAACATTGGCTATCATCAGTTCCAACGCTTCCGGCGCTCCTTCACGCTCGGACAATATCAACGGAGGAAAATAGTTGAACATTTCCTGTTGAGGATAAAGAGCCTGACAGATTTTACTCTCAGCCGTAGGGGCGGCCGTTAACTCGGGAACCGCAGGCGCGGATTCACTTGGAGCTTCTTCGGAGCTGGCAGTTCCTCCTGAACAGCCAGCAACCAACCACGAGACACCCAACGACGTCGTGATTATCTTTACCGCGCCGACCTTACTCATCGAGATCATTGTCATCCTCGGTTCACTTTGCTTTCTTCGTACACAGCTGGACCAAACCAATTTTCTATCCCTGCAACCACGGTTCGACGATCAATCCCATCGTCTTGGTGCCAGAAGCGGCTGCAGGAGACCGCTTCCTTCGAAGTTTTAAGGGAAAGTCGATCGGAACTGGCTTTAAGAGCAGCCCTCCCTGGTCAGTTCAATTTCCAGTGGATGCCTCGCAGCGTAGTCGCGGTCAGCGCTTGAGTAATCGAGTTCGAGGTATGCTGCGGTTCCACTGTCGGTATTCTCATCAATTGAGACCTCCACCAGAACGTTGACGTAATCGTGGGTTTGCACTTCGTATCCGGCGGTAGGTAACGGCTCTACCGGCGCTGGCGCTTCACTCTCCTCAGCACCGGTGTCCGAGGCTTGATCGCCAGTGCTGTGATGGCCTTCACGACTAGCAGGGCTGGCTAGCGCGGATTGAAGCGTCAGTTGCTGCGGGGACCCAAGTTTCACTTCTCCGAGGGTGAATGTCTGGTCGGTCGCGTTGTGCACCAAGATGGTGACAAAAGAGGATCCCGTCGGCGGTTGCTGGGAACATAGCTTCCCACCGTTAGCAGTCACATTCAAAGGGTCATCATCGGCGGGATCCACGGGTTCCGGCTGCGCGGGGGATGCTCCGGCTCCACCCGATTCCTCACTGCTGGAATTCACGGAGGAGGAATCATCCTCAGTTCCCTCCGGCGCTATAGAGCATCCGGACGCGACACCCAGGATCACAGCCGAAACTAAGAGAACTTTTCCTTTACTGCTGATCATGTTCCTACGTTCTTTCCAGATCGTATATCTTACTTAGGGCGCAACTCTTCCATGCGAGCACATCATCTAACATCTTGTTCGTACTGCAGGAGTCAAAGGATTGGTCGTCTCATGGTGTGATTCAGTACGAAAAGCCGGAGGGTTCGTTCCGTCAGGGAAGACCGGCGGGACTGGTAGGAAGCCCACTGGGTAGCGGAGTCGAAAGTGCCACTACTCGCTGAGCTGCGAAGATTGACTGCTGAGCCAGGGTCCTTTCATGCGCCGCTCATCGCCGTCTTTGAGGATCAACTCACATAAGGGGACGGTGGCCTCGGCTGAAGGCGATCACGCCGTTACGAGCAGTCCGGTTGCGAACATCACGGCGATGCCGAGGATGATTCCGGTGGCCGTCAGGGGTGTGAGGGTTCGGCCGGTGCTGTTCTTGAGCATGGGCAGGAGTTTGATGGCCACTTGGCCGACGGCTCCGGCACCGATGCCGAGGAGGAACGCGGCAAGGGTGGGTTGGTAAACGGTGGCGCCGATCAGGGTTCCGAGCACGGCCGGGGCCCCGGCGGTGAGGCCCAGGATCGCCAGGCGGCCCAGTCTTGGCCGTTCCTTGGCTAGGGGTGTGACGATGGCGAGGCCTTCAGTGGTGTTGTGAAGGGCGAAACCGATGATCAGGGAAGCGCCGAGGGCGAGCGATCCGACGGCGTAGGCCGAGCCGATGGCCAGTCCCTCTCCGAGGTTGTGCAGTCCGATGCCGATCGCGATCAGCAGGGCCAGCCGTGCAGGGGGCAGGGCAGTCTCTTGGTGCGATCCGGTAAGGTCCTGGTGCCGGCGCATCCACGCGTCGGTGGCTTCCAGTATCAGGTAGGAGATGAGGGCTCCGAGGATGACGACGAGCGGGCCGCCGAAGGAGCTGTTGTTCTCGACGAGTTCGAACGCCTCGAGCGTGGCGTCGAAGGTCAAGTAGACCAGCAGTCCGACGGTGAGGCCGAGCAGCCCGCGTACCCAAGTCGCCGATGAGCGGCGCACGAACGGCATCCAGAGCATGCCCATGGCGACCGGGATGACGCCTACGTAGATCCCGAGCAGGGCCATGAGCCCGAAGAAGGAAGTGCTGCGTTCCGGGCTGAGGGCGGCGGCGTCAATGGTGGTGGTGATCTTGCCTCCGATGGAGGTGACCAGGGCGATTTCGTAGGGGTCCCCATCAACCCACATGTAGTTGACGGTGATCGTGCTGGCTTCCATCGGTGCAAGCTCAGCATCGGTTTGGGTGAAGGTGGCGTAGTAGTCCGAGACGTTGACCTGGGCAATGGAGACCGGGTCGGGTCCCTGGTTACGGACGGTCAGGCTGATCTGGCCGGGGGTCAGGCGGATGTCTTCGACCGCCACGTCTTCCTTGGGTGGCACGCCCTCGCCGAGGCCGGACAGTCCCGGTCCGTTCAGGAGCGAAAACAGGCTCACCAGGATGATTATCAGCACCAGGGGCCCGAGCCCGAGCAGCCAGCGCGGCTTCGGCCGCCGCGGAGCGTTTCCTGCCGGTCCCGGCGGGG
>NZ_KI914582.1:0-12717 GCF_000520475.1 Arthrobacter sp. 35/47 | reverse complement strand
CCGGTCCCGGCGGGGTGGTTTTGATGGTGTCGGTTTTGGTCATGAAGCGCTCACCTCAAAGAATCCCATCCAGCCCAGTTCAGCGAATTCGGTCTTGTGGGCGTGGAACATGTATTTGCCCGGGTACGGGAACCGCAACTCCAGGATGCCGCGCTGGCCTTGGACCTGAGAGACGGTGTCCGTGTATTCGCTGGGCGTGAGCATCGTGCCGGTCGGGTAGTAGTGGAAGAAATTGCCGTGAAGGTGGAAGGAATTGATCGGGTCGTATTCGAGCACGTTGATCAGGTGGATCCGCACGAGCTCGTTTTGCTTGACCTGTACGGGGAAGTCCATGAAGTGGAACGGCAGACCATTGACCGAATAGAACTCGTTGTCGTCCCCGCCGTCGGTGTTGTAGCCGTTCATGACCATGACCATTTCGTTGTCGGCCTTGGGACGACCTTCTTTGGGCTCGATGATGAACCCGCCGTAGAGGCCTTTGGCGATATGCGGGGCTAACGGTGACTGATGGCAGTGGTACAGGTGCGTGCCGAACGGGGTGGCGTCGAACTCGTACGTGAAGCTCTGGCCGGGAGCGATGGAGCCTGCGCCGATGCCGGGTGTGCCGTCCATCTCAGCCCGGTGGATCCCGTGGAAATGAATGGTGTGCGGGTGCGCTCCAGCGTTGGTGAAGTGAATCCGCAGCGCATCACCCTGCTGCGCCCAGAGGGTCGGTCCGGGGATCCTGCCGTTGTAACTCCAGCCCGGGAACATCACCCCGGGTGCGATTTCGAACTCCTGGTCCACCGCGACAATGTCCCACTCACGCAACGTCCTGCCGTCCGGGAGCGTGCTGGTCCTGCCGCGGTCAAAGTCATACAGAATCGAGCTCGGGTCGATACCGGCACGCTCGACCGGAACAGACCCGCCCGCGAAACCCGCATGCCCGCCGTGGTTGTTCAAACCCGTCGGGCGGGTGCCGGGGGGCTGCCCGGCTCCCGCCCCGTGATGCGATCCGCCGGGACCGGCGAGCCCCCCGACGTCCTCGATATCCAGTGACGCCCACCCGGCCAGCGCCGGCACGGCGGCCAACGCGGCGGCACCGGAAAGCATCCGGCGCCGGCTCGGCAGCGCCTTTGAATCCAATTTCGGCAACCCATCCATCTAAAACTCCTATGGCAAAAGACTATTCTTTGGATACTCTAACATTTCAGTTCGGTACTATCGAGACATGAGTGTTTCAAACCTGACCGCGACGGCACAGGACTACCTGAAGATGATCTGGTCCGCTACGGAGTGGTCCGCGTCCCCGATCACCGTCGGCGCGATGGCTGAACGTATAGGGGTTAAGCCCTCCACCGTGTCGGACGGGATCAGGAGACTAGCCAAGCAGGGACTGGTCAGCCATGCTCCCTACGGAAGTATCGAACTGACCCCGGCGGGCCGCGAACATGCCGTCGCAATGGTCCGAAGGCACCGCCTGTTGGAGACCTTCCTAGTGCAGGTCCTGGGCTACGGATGGGACGAAGTCCACGACGAGGCCGAAGTCCTCGAACACGCCGTGTCGGACACCATGATCACCCGCATCGATGAACTGCTCGAGCACCCGACACGGGACCCGCACGGTGACCCCATACCCTCACCCGGAGACCTCCCCCACCCGCCCGAAGGGGCGCAGCTGGCCGCCGTCGACCCTCACCTGCCAGTCAAGATCACCAGGATTTCCGACGCCGACCCCGACATGCTGCGCTACTTCGCAGAACTCGGACTGACACCGGACACTCAGCTCACAGTGCGGGCACACCGCCCCTACGCCGACATCACCACCATCCACCTCAACGACCGAGCAGTCGATGTTGACCTCAGCTCCTCAGCTGCCGAAGCCATATGGGTAATAGCAAGCTAAACCGCGGCCCGAACCACCTCCACAGCGATCTCGTCGAAAGCTGCCGAGATCTCCTCAGCGTCCGAAAGGCTCCGCTGGTAGAATGGTCATCCTGTCAGAGTCATACCGCTGATTTTTTGTGCCTCAGCTCCCGCTGCTGATGAAGAACCGTCCGCCGATCCATCTCTTAAACACCCCTCCAGCCGAAGCATCTGCACAGCAACGGGTGGAAATGAGTCGGCGACCGTCACTAACCTCTGTGGTCAATACAACTAGCCGCGCCGCGGCGCATAAGTCGTCATGAGCGCTTCTAGACGCGCGGGGCGGCCTCGTCAGCTTTCCCCTTCATCCCACAAAGCACCGTTCGCATGCCAGTGCTCGAGGGAAGACCGCCGCACAGCGTTTTTCTCGCCCTTGAGCGGCACCGAGGCCCATCCGCGGTGCCGCCGCCCACTGAGGACTACGCGCGCAGACATCCGGTGAAATGACCGCGGCAGCGATGTAATAGTCCTTTGCCTTGGGCTCATCCACTAAGGCGTGAGCCCTGCTGGTAAAACGCGAAATCCGTATGCATGAACCCAACGTGACCCCCACTGTGCCCACCGCTTCCCTGTGGACAACTCATCCTCGTCAAGCGGTCGGTAGCGGACATCGGTCGGTGCGCGTAACGATCAGATGGAATCCCACCCGACACTGCAGCAGCCAAACCGGGCTGCTGAGTAATTGGTGCCTTCTGCGCTGACATATTGAATCGTCCAGCCTTAATGGTCGCTGACATCGCCCGTGCTGAACCGGACGCGGACATGCAGTTTTGCTGATGCACTGCTCGTGTAAGGACTTGCAAGGCCGCGGAGCGGGGTCCAGGGGACGGCTCAAGCTATTTACAAGGTCAGTACCACACGATGAGAGGTGCTCAAGCACGGGGTAGGACGTGGGGACGGAAAGGAAATTATGTCCATCACGCGCCGCCATCTCCTGCAATATGCTGGCGCAGGGATTGTCGGAGGAGCGGCCCTGGGGATACCGCTGAATACACTGCAGGCCAAGTCGGCTAGCCGGTTGGCTCAGGCCGACATGCCTAAACCTTTTCAGAGTCTCCTGAAAATTCCACCTGTCCTGGCACCGGAGAGAACCCTCCTTGATAGCGCTGGGCGGAAGGTCAGCTACTACAGAATCCGGCAAACACCCGGGCTTGCCGGCGTCGTTCCCCGCTTCATGACTCCCGTCCTTGGCTACAACGGGATCTTCCCCGGGCCGACAGTTAGCGTCGAGCAGGGCACGAGGATAAGTCTGCGGATGGACAACCTGTTGCCGCTCGTCCACCCGCAGTACGGTCATGTGCTGAACACTTCCACCCATCTTCATGGTTCAGCGTCGCTGCCCCAATTCGACGGGTACGCCAGCGACCTCACCCCCAAAGGGCTGTGCAAGGACTACGAGTACCCGAACTTCCAGCCTGCGCGGACTCTCTGGTACCACGATCACGCGGTGCACAAGACCGCCTGGAACGTGTACTCGGGACTGGCGGCCCAATATCACCTGCATGACCCAGTCGAGCGGGCGCTTCTACCGCAAGGCAGATTCGATGTTCCGCTAACAGTCTCGGATGCCATGTTCGCCGCGGACGGTAGCCTGTCCTTCAACGACAACTCCCATTCCGGGCTTTGGGGCGATGTCATCCTGGTCAATGGTTCCCCGTGGCCGGTCCTGAAAGTCCAACGACGTGTCTACCGGTTCAGAGTCCTCAACGCCTCAATTTCCCGGTCCTACCGGTTCGCCCTGAGCACTAACGACCCCGTTACGGTTGTGGCCACCGACGGCGGACTGATGCCAGCCTCGCAACAGGTATCCGCGTGGCGTCATGCAAGCGCTGAACGATACGAAATCCTGGTCGATTTCTCAAAATACCCGGCGGGCACACGGATTGAGCTGAGGAACCAGTCGAATAAGAACAACGTCGACTACGACTTCACCAACCGCGTGATGGCGTTCGACGTCACCGATGAACCGGTAAACACCGCCGACCACACATGGAAGACCATTCCCACCGTCCTCGCGTCCAGCACCACCATGGATCTGAAACCAGCGCAGGCTAAAAAAACGAGGACGATGCGCGTTCAGCGGGATAACGGCCGGTGGACCATCGCAGGGACAACCTGGGAAGAAGTCATACGCAGCAAGTACCAGAAGGTCGTTGCTGATCCGGACCTGAACGACGTTGAGATATGGCAGGTCGAGAACCATTCCGGTGGCTGGTTCCACCCCGTCCACATCCACCTCGTAGACTTCCAAATCCTCAGCCGTAACGGAAAACCTCCCTTTCCCTACGAACGCGGACCCAAGGACGTCGTCTACGTCGGTGAGGGCGAAACGGTGCGGCTGTTGATGAAGTTCGAACACCACCGAGGCAAGTACATGATGCACTGCCACAACCTGCCCCACGAAGACCACGACATGATGGCCCAATTCAGCGTCGGCCTCAAAATAGGTGACGTCGACCCCAACGACCCCATCACAGCCGCGCCAGCCCACCCCGAGCCCGACTGACACTACTGATCGGCGCTAAGGGCCAGAGGCGAAGGAACGAACGGGACCGGAAGCCAGGCTCCCAAGCTATGGAACACACCGAGCCGCGCCATAACTTAGCTTTGATGGTCCGTGGGCGACGGTTCCAGTGTCTCCGTTCGAGATGCGGGCGTGACGGATCCGTATAAACACCGCCACAAGCGACCAGGAACAACGTATAGGCGGCGACGTGGAGCGCCATTGGTCTGAACGGGGCTATCGATCTTGGCCCCGAAGTGCCCCAGCAAGCGAGTAACTACCGGGCGCTTAGCCTTGATTCACCGATCGGTTGTGGGTCTTGACCGGTTTTCGGGGGCGGGGTGAACTTCTGGTATTACCATCCGATGGTGCAGAGCCCTGTTGGTTAGCGCAGGTTAAGGGCAGTGGTGATGATGCCGAAGATGTCGGTCTGGTCGATCAGCGCCGGGAGGTCCTCAGCGCCGGGCCCGAAACCCAACAGCGGCACGGTTGAACCGGTGTGGTCCTGGGATTTGGTGGTCGGGGAGGTGGCGTAGTTGAGCTTCATCGGCTGGCCGTCGGAGGTGGTAAGGGTCGCCGTTGCACCGGGGGAGTCGGTATCGTCGGCCGGAATGATCTGGCTGGTGTGGCTGTGGTCGGCAGTAACGAGGACTGTGGTGTTGCCCTCGGCCTCGGCGTAATCCAGGGCGACTTGCACTGCCCGGTCGAAAGCGACAGTCTCACCGATCTGGGCGCAGGGGTTGGCGGCATGGTCCTGCTTGTCGATGGAAGCGCCCTCAACCTGCAGGAAGAATCCTGGTTGGCCTTTGGCGGCACCGTTGTTTCCTTGGGTCCGATCGAGCATGTCCAGAGCCTGGTCGGTCATCTCATCGACGGTGGGGATTTCCTCAGTGAATTCGGGGTTCGCCTCACAGGTTACGTCCACACCACCGGGGGCGGCCTGAGCGCCGGTCAGTTCGGTGGGTAGGTGGCCTCCGGAGAACAGCCCGAGCACTGGCAGCTGCGCTCCGTCCAGATTGTCAGCATCGCGCACGACGTTGTAGCCGCGGGCGGCCGCTGAGTCGGTGACCGTTTGACCAGCGAATTCGCCGGCTATAATTTTTTGGTCGTAGCGGTCTGCTCCGCCGCCCAGGAGTACGTCCACTCCCAGATCAATGGACTGCTCTGCTATCGAACCCGGTCCGTCATTCTCGGTGGCGTCCTGCGGGCAGTCCTTCGTGGTCTGCACCGGGCCCTCGCATCCGCGCTTGGCTACGTGCGCCATAGCTCCGGCCGGGGTGGCATCGGTGAGGCGGGCGGTGCTCACGTTGCCGATGAGCATCCCGGCCTCCTGGGCCATTTCCATGCTGGTCGGCACATCCTCGTCAGCCCCGGCAATGGTGGAGATTCGCCCGTTGCTGGTCTTCACCCCCGTTGACCATGCGGTGGAAGTGGCTGCGGAGTCCGCCACGTAGTTCGGAGCCGCCGGGTCGCTTTCCTGAACCGAGTAGGTGGTGACGGTGCTGCGATCAGGCATCGCATCCATCTTCAGGCGACCGTCGGCACCGTACTGGTAGTTCCGCGCCGCAGATAATTCGAAGTCACCCATGCCATCACCGACCAGCAGAATCACGTTGCGCGCCTTGTCCTGACCTGTGTCGGCCTGCTGCCCGTCGGAAAGACCAGCCGTCGCCGGAAGCACCATCCCCGCGGTGACCGCCGAGGCGGCCAGCACCGCAGCCCCGCCAACGTAAAGGGGACGCCTGATTTGTTTCGATTTCATCGCTTTTGGTCTTTCTGTAGTCGCACCGGTAACGGGATTAGGACACCGTTCGCGGTGTCCATCCTCCAGGACGGTACCGACCACAAATGCCTAACAAGTGACAGGAAAGTGAACACCTGCGAAGCTGAACCTCATCAAATGGACAGGCACCGCTACAGCCATGATTTTGATCGTGCCCCGACGGAATACTATTCTTCTTAGTGCTATTGCCGCGGCTCATCGATAAACTGCGGCATCAAGGGCGTCGCTGCTCCAATCCGAAGGGTTCACCGTACAGATGAAGAAGAAGTTAGCCATCAGCTGGCTCGCGGTCGTGGTTCTGGCCGTTACGGCTTGTGGGCAAGAAGCGGCGGATGAGACGACCGGCGCCGGGACCAGTGGCGACAACCCGTTCGGGCACGTTCACGGTTTGAGTTTCGAGGAGAGCAGCCAACGGGTGCTCCTAGCCTCGCATGAGGGACTTTTCGACGTCACTGACGAGCCGATCGAGAAAATCAGCCCCACGCTGGATCTGATGGGATTCGCCGCATCCAGTCCAGACCTCTACTATGCTTCGGGCCACCCGGGGCCGGGCAGTGATTTGCCCAACCCGCTTGGGCTGGTCCAGTCCACCGACGGAGGGGAAACATGGCAGGAACTGTCTCGACAGGGTGAGTCGGACTTCCACACCATGACAGTTTCAAGCGAAGGAATCATCGGCTTCGATGGGACACTACGCTTTACGAGAGACGGCGAAGAATGGACCGAAGTTGAGGCACCGTTCCAGCCAGCGAACCTTTCGGCTTACGCTGGTTCACCGACCGTTTTGGCAACCACGGAAGAGGGGGTACAACGATCCACCGACGGCGGGCTGACTTGGGAGCTACCTGCCGACTCCCCGGTGCTGTTGCTGACCACTTTCGCGGATGAGGAAACTGTCGTCGGCGTCAGTCCAGATGGTGTCATCTACACCAGCCGGGACGCTGGACAGACCTGGGAAGAGACCGGCGGAACAACGGCGGCACCTGCAGCTATCGCCGCCAGCAAGGAGCGTGAGACCGGCCTTCGCATCTGGGTTTCGACGGAACAGGGCATCGAATACTCCGGAGACAGCGGCGCTTCCTTCACCACGACCGTACGCGTAGACCAATAGACCTTCGTAGGGCCTCCGGCACCAGCATCTTGCCTCCCGCAGGCCGCATAACTACCCTCCCTCAGCATGACCACCTTGCCCGAATCCGACAGTTAGGTTCAGCGGTGTCTGTGGATGGGGAGCGGCACATCACCAAAGACTGGAGGTCGGCGACGTCGGGCCGGGAATGGGTGCTCATGTACACGAGGGGGCTGAGCATAAAACAAATCGCTACACGCTGCCGCGTCGACTACGAAAAAGTCCACCTCCGCCTCCGCCTCCGCTCCCAGGAACGCCGCGACCCGACGCTCCCTAGCTGCCGGCTGGTCCTCCACGACCACCCAAAACCCGCACCGATATGGTGGGCCGGACCCCTGTAAATGGCCATTGGCTTCTGCCCATAGGCGGCAAGTAATTGTTCAGAAATCATGAAAACGCGTCACGAATTCTCTCGGCGGTCAAATGCTAGGCCTTTGCCAGATCCCGTACGGAATGGAGGTCAGCTGCTCTTGAATGAACCTGCGGGAATCCAGACAGCGAAATTCAACCGCATCCAGCGCCCGACCACCGACGCCTGCGCTTCCGTGAACGACGTCGGCTGGATCATTCGGGAATTCACCGAGACCGACATCTGGACCGCCACCACCTACGGCAGGAATCTCGCAGTCGAGGTTCTCTTCGACCCAAACCAGGTAGCGTCCAGTGCCGTCCTGGTGGACCTGGGCGGAGCAGTCTCGCGGGTCGAACAGAGCGAACAATGCCTGGGTTTTAAACGACACGGCGGGCTTGCCCACGGAAAACTAAGGTCGCCGTCGTTCGGTTTCTAAACTGTGGCTCTAGGCAAACGCCGATTCCACTCCCCTTCCAGTACCCAGTCACCCCCCCCCGAGCACCGGCCACGAGGATTATGACGGCGACGACGCCCAATCACCAAGCGCGCTGCCCTAAGGACATGGTCAGGACTTGGGGCACCGGCCCAAAAGTTACGAAGCAGGCT
Source organism: Arthrobacter sp. 35/47 (assembly GCF_000520475.1). Classification (NCBI taxonomy): domain Bacteria; kingdom Bacillati; phylum Actinomycetota; class Actinomycetes; order Micrococcales; family Micrococcaceae; genus Arthrobacter; species Arthrobacter sp. 35/47. Next base: position 4,439 of record NZ_KI914582.1, on the reverse strand, counting down.
GGGCTCTGGTTGGGTCAGGAAGCAGGCGCCAACTGGGGTCCTCCAGCACCACAACGCGGGCACGAAACAGGGGCCGCGGCCCAGTGCTTAACTGATTTTATCGGCTAGGTTTGGCGGGTGGGAATGACACGTCTGGTCACAGTCATGGAACGCCGCCAGATTGGCCTGTACTTGTTGGCCATTATTGCAGGCGCGGTGTTTGGCTGGCTGGTTCCGGCAGCGTCCATACCCCTTGAGCAGGCGATCTATCCTGTGCTGGGGTGCTGCTGTTTGCGACGTTCCTGGGCATCCCTTTTGCCTCGATCGGGGCTGCGGTACGCGATATCCGGTTCATGGCGACCGTTCTTGTGCTGAATTTTGCGATCGTCCCGGGCGTTGTCTTTGGCCTGTCGCGTTTCGTCGCAGGTGATCAGGCTCTGCTGATCGGGGTGATGATGGTGCTGCTGACCCCCTGCATTGATTATGTGATCGTGTTTTCCGGTCTGGCCGGCGGTTCGAGTGACCGGCTGCTTGCTGCTGCTCCGCTGCTGATGCTGACGCAGATGCTGCTGTTGCCCCTGTATCTGCTGTTGTTCGTCGGTCCGGATCTGGTGTCAGCGATTGAACCCGGGCCTTTCATCGAGGCGCTTGTCCTGCTGATCATTACCCCGCTTGTTCTAGCGGCGCTCACGCAATACTGGGCCAAGCGTGCACACATCGGCCGGTCCGTGATGTCGATCATGGAAGCGCTGATGGTTCCGTTGATGATGATCACGCTGGCCGTCGTCATCGGCTCGCAGATCGTCGGTGTCGGAAACGAGATTTCGTCCCTGCTGTCGGTTATCCCCGTTTATGTTGCGTTCCTCGTGGTGATGGTCCCGCTGGGTATGGCAGCGGCCCAGGTCGGGGGGCTGGATGCCGGCAGTACGAAGGCCGTCATTTTCAGCGGCGCTACACGGAACTCGTTGGTCGTGCTCCCGCTAGCCCTGGCACTACCGGAACCGCTCGCCCTGGTATCGCTGGTCGTCGTCACCCAGACCCTGGTGGAACTCATCGGGATGGTGGCCTACGTCAAACTCGTCCCGCGGATCATCAGGACGGACCAGAGCCTCCGGGCCAGCTAGGTGTATTGCCCTGAGAGGTTGGTGACGCGGCTGGCTGGTGGCTGACCTTTGAGTGAGGTGTGGCCTCGGTGATGATTGTAATGATGGAGCCAGGCCGGGAAAGCGGCGACACGGTCGGTTTCTGAGGTGTAGGGGCGGGCGTAGGCCCATTCATCGAGCAGGGTGCGGTTGTAGCGTTCGACCTTGCCGTTGGTTTGCGGCCGGTACGGTCGGGTGCGTTTGTGCTTCACACCGTCTCCGAGGGCCGCGGCGAAGGCCCGGGACCGGTAGCAGGAGCCGTTATCGGTCAGCACCCGTGTAACGGTGATCCCGCAGGATGCGAAGTAGGCCCGGGCCCGTTCCCAGAACCTTGCTGCGGTGTCTTTGCGTTCATCGCTGAGAATCTCCGTGTAGGCCAGCCGTGAGTAGTCATCGACCGCGTTATGCAGGTAGTGATAACCCGGGCGCCGGTTGGCCGCGGTACGGGTCTTGTTCGCCGTCCCGGCGGCCCTGCCCACGGCGCGGTGACCGCCGCCGTCGGGGATCCGCCCGAGCTTCTTAATGTCCACGTGCACCAGGTCCCCCGGGGCGGTGTGCTCATAGCGGCGGATCACCCGGCCGGTGGCACGGTCCAGCCAACACAGCCTGGCCAGACCGTACCGTGTCAGGACCCGGTGCACGGTCGAGGGATGCACCCCGAGGTGGTACCCGATCCGTGCCGGTCCCCAACGCCGGCTGAGGCGCATCGCGATGATCCGCCGCTCCATACGGGCCGGCGTCCGGCGCGGACAATGACGGGGCCGGCTGGAGGCGTCCATCATCCCCGCGGATCCGTGCTGGCGATACCGGCGTGCCCAGCGCGCAGCAGTGGTGGCCGAAACCTGGAACCGTTCCGCTGCCCGGCGCAGTGGCCAACCATCATCGACAACACACTGGGCCAACAACAGCCGGCCCTTCGAGGGCGTTAGGGTGGGACATTGAAGACCTCCTGGTTAGTGGATGCTCTAGACAAGCCCCACTTCACCCGGAGGTCTTCTTCATGTCACCAAGACACGCCCACCGTCACTAACCTCTGTGGTCAATACAGCTAGGCACGCATGGCACCTGGTTGATCCAGGTGTCGGCCGCCTCAGTCCGGCTCGGATATGAGCACCTTCCGGACTCGCTAACCCTAACTTTTCTGATGCTTCCGCTGCTGAAGGGCTCAGATATAACCCTTGCCAGTTACGATTGGCCCGCGTGGCCCAGTGGGCGGAGGCCGTGATGCTGGTCCCGAACAAGTACTCATCACCGTTGCAGGAAGGGCAGCAGCCAGCGCGATGACCGCCGAATGCGGGCTGGACGCACACCTAGGGAGTGCTTGCCGGGTCGTACCATTCCGGACGACAGTGGAGTATGAGTTCACTGCCGCAGATAACAGCCCGGGAAACCGGAACCTTCATGGCGAACGTATTCGTGCCGACTGTCGCCAAAGGCCCGATCATCAGGCGACCGTCGATGGTGGCTCTTGCCGAGAAATTACGGTTCGACGAACGGGCAGCGGCCACGCTGAGGCGGCTCGCGGCGAAGTATCCGGCATCGCCGGTGCTCCTCCGCCTGCCGCTGCGCCGACAAGCGATCGTGCTTGAGCCCCAGGACGTGCACCGGATCTTGGCTGAAACTCCGGATCCCTTTGCCACCGCCAGCAGTGAGAAAAAGGCGGCCCTGGCGCACTTCCAGCCGCGGAACTCACTCATCTCAACTGGCCGGGAGCGAAGCGTCCGCCGCGCGCTGCAGGAACAGGTTCTGGACAGCGCCAGCCCGGTGCACCACTTAGCTGAATCTTTCCTCCCCGTCGTCGCCGAGGAAGCCGGGGGCCTGCTGCAAACAGCCCGCTCAGCCGGAGAGCTGGAGTGGGAGGACTTCATCCGGTCCTGGTATCGGATGGTCCGGCGGATCGTTTTCGGTGATGCGGCCGCGGACGATCACGAACTCACCGACATGCTCCAACAGCTCCGCTCCGACGCCAATTGGGCTTTCCTCAAGCCCCGCAAACGTCGGCTGCGCTCACAGTTTCTCGCCGCCGTCGACGACCGGCTGCGCGCAGCCCCGCCGAGCTGCCTCGCCTCAATGATGGCTGGAATGAACACCCAGGACGACGCCGCACCGGTCGAGCAAATCCCGCAATGGTTGTTCGCGTTCGACCCGGCCGGTATGGCGACGTTCCGCACCCTCGCCGCAATCACAGCCCATCCCGAGGTCCTTTCCTGGACGGTTCAGGAGGCCACCGAGAAACGCTATCAGCGCGAATACCTGCCATGGCTACGAGCGTGCGTCCTGGAATCGCTGCGACTGTGGCCCACCACGCCGATGGTGCTGCGCCAGGCCACCCGCGACGTCGCCTGGGACGCCGGAACGATGCCGGCGAAATGCGGTGTCTTCATCTACGCCCCGTTCTTCCACCGCGATGAACGGGCTGTCCCCAACCCACACACCTATACCCCGGAACGCTGGCTCAACGACGAGGATGGCGGCGACTGGGCGCTCATTCCCTTCAGCGAAGGCCCTGCCGCGTGCCCCGGACGCCACCTGGTACTCATGCTGACCAGCGCCTTCCTCTCCCACCTCATCGAAGGACCAAGGCTTCAACTCGAATCGGCCGGGCGGCTGAACGTGGGGGGAAATTTGCCCGGAACTTTGAACAATTATTCCCTGCGCTTCACAGTGCTGCCGGAAGGTTCCCAGAACTGACGATCCCTCAGGAGGTCCGGGGGAAACCGCCCGGCCCGCCCAGTTGCCGGGTGCGCTGTCCTGACAGCCGTGTTCTGCCGAACTGGGTTTGGTTGGTTGGAGACCGAGAGTGGAACGAATCTATCCACCTGCACAGCATCTGTTTCTTATGGATACCTCCTGGTCCTGAACTCGTGTTGAAGCATCAGCCGGGAATGTTGCGTGGGTCGTTGCCGTAGCTGTTGCGTTCACCGATCCGGCCGTCCTGGTTCTTGATGATGTGTTCAACCTGGTCGGCTATCGCTTCTTCACGCCCGGTAGCGACGGCTTCGTCCTTTGTTCTGCCGGAGCTGAAGGGTTCGTCTTCTCCTTGCCGGCGGTTGTGCCATTCGCTGTCTTCCCAATAGGTTTCGATTGCTGCGCTCATGGCGGGTCCTTCCTTATCGGTGGTCCAGGCACTCGCCACGCTACCCGTGGAGTAAACGTGGGGGCCAGAGCGGGGGAGGGGTGTGCCGGTGGCGGGCTGGGCTATGAATTCTGCCCAGAGGGGGTAGTGGTCGGAGATCCGCCAGGACACCTCGTTTTTCGTCAGCCCGGTGTGAGGTGTACTACTGATGTGAGACACAATTTGAAAGGATTGTGCTCATG
>NZ_KI914581.1:227726-232505 GCF_000520475.1 Arthrobacter sp. 35/47 | reverse complement strand
CCGCGGCAGGCGGACAGGGCGGCCTGGGAAACTCCTCCCTGTCGTCCCAGAAGCGCAAGGCCCCCGGGTTCGCCCTCCTGGGTATTCCCGGTGACGCCCGGGACGTGGTCCTGGAGCTCAAATCGATCGCGGACATCGCGCTGGTCGGTTTCCCGTCGGCCGGGAAGTCCAGCCTGATCGCCGCAATGTCCGCAGCCCGCCCCAAGATCGCGGACTACCCATTCACCACGCTGCGCCCCAACCTGGGCGTCGTCGAAGCCGGTGACGTCCGATTCACCATTGCGGATGTTCCCGGGCTGATCGAGGGAGCGAGTGAAGGCAGAGGTCTCGGTCATGACTTCCTGCGCCACGTCGAGCGCTGTGCGGCACTGGTCCACGTCCTGGACTGCGCCGCACTGGAGACGGACCGGGATCCGCTGAAGGACCTCGGCATCATCGAACGCGAACTTGACCGCTACTCGGTGGACATGAGCTACGCCGGTCCCGGCGGCGAGGTCATACCCCTGAACGAGCGCCCCCGCCTCGTTGCCCTGAACAAGGTCGACGTGCCTGACGGGCGGGACATGGCGGAGTTTGTCCGCCCGGAGCTCGAATCCCGCGGCTACCGGGTGTTCGAGGTCTCCGCCGCGAGCCATGAAGGGCTGCGGCAGCTTGGCTTCGCGATGGCGGAGATTGTGCGCGAGGCCCGGGCGAAGCTCGAGACGGCACCTCCGGTTGTCACCCCGCCCGTGCTGCGGCCGCGCGCGGTCAACCAGAAGGGGTTCATCATCCGCCGGGAGGAGAAGAACCTTGAGCCGCTCTTCCGCGTGCTCGGCGAAAAGCCCGAGCGCTGGGTGAAGCAGACCGATTTCACCAACGACGAAGCCGTTGGCTACCTGGCCGATCGGCTCGCTAAGTTGGGTGTCGAGGAACAGCTCTTCAAGAGCGGGGCCAAGCCCGGGGATACCGTGGTGATCGGCGAGGGCGACGGCGTCGTCTTTGACTGGGAACCGACCATGATGGGCGGCGCCGAACTCCTGGCCTCCCCCCGCGGCACCGACCTCCGCCTTGAAGAGCTCATGCGTCCCACGCGTGAACAGAAGCGTGAGGACCATCAGGCCCGCAAGGACGCGCGTGCCGCCGCGCGTGCCGAGCTTGAGGCCGAGAGGAAGGCCGGCATCTGGACAGAGTCGGTCAATTACCGCAACTCCGGCCAGAAGGCGGCAGAGGACGACGGCGGCTCTGACCGCGACGGAGCCTGACCCACCGCCGCAACCACAGAACCCCAGTAACCGACCGAAGGAATAGATGACCGTAAAGCGCCCGCTCAAGACCCGTTCCGGACTGGCGAAAGCCAAGCGAATAGTCGTCAAGGTAGGTTCCTCCTCCCTGACCTCGCTTTCCGGAGGACTCTCCGACGAAGCGCTGTTCGCACTCTCGGACGTGCTCGCTGCCCGCCGCAACGAGGGAACCGAAGTGATCCTCGTGTCCTCCGGTGCGATCGCAGCCGGCCTGGCCCCGCTGGGACTGGCCCGGCGCCCCAACCAGCTCTCTTCCCAGCAGGCGGCCGCCAGCGTAGGGCAGGGCCTGCTGATGGCGCGCTACACCCATGCTTTCGGCGCCCACGGTGTGACCGTCAGCCAGGTGCTGCTGACCCTGGACGACCTCATGCGGCGCAGCCACTACGCCAATGCGCACCGGGCCATGGAGCGCCTCCTGAATTTCGGCGTCGTGCCGATCGTGAACGAGAACGACACGGTGGCCAGCTCTGAGATCCGATTCGGTGACAATGACCGCCTGGCCGCCCTGGTGGCGCACCTGGTCAAGGCTGACGCCCTGATCCTGCTCTCCGACGTCGATTCGCTCTATGACGGTCCTCCCAAGGCGGGCGCGAAGCGCATCCCCGAAGTCCGCGGCCCTGAAGACCTCGAGGGTGTGAGCATCGGACGGACCGGCAAGGCAGGCGTCGGCACCGGGGGCATGGTGACGAAAGTCGAGGCCGCCACCATCGCTGCCTCCTCGGGTATCCCGGCGCTGGTCACCTCCGCCGACAACGCCGGTCCAGCCCTCGCGGGTGAGGACGTCGGCACCTGGTTCAGCACCAATGGCCGCCGCCAGCCGATCAGGCTGCTCTGGCTTGCGCACCTTGCCCGGATCCAGGGCACCCTGACACTGGACGACGGCGCCGCGAGGGCTGTGGGGGAGCGTCGCCGGTCGCTGCTGCCCGCCGGCATCGTGTCAGTGGGCGGAGAGTTCGAGGCGGGCGATCCGGTCGAGATGGTGGACCGCGCCGGCACCGTGATTGCGCGGGGACTCGTGAACTACAGCTCCTTTGAACTGCCCCGGATGCTGGGGAGGTCCACGCGCGAGCTGTCGCGGGAACTGGGCCGGGAATACGAGCGCTCGGTGGTCCACGTCAACGACCTCGTGGTACTGAACGCCCCTGCCGCTTCCTGATCCGGCTGGGGTTGCACCGGTGTCCTCGTTAGACTGGGGGAATGACTGACGTGACTACACAGCAGACTGCCCATCAGACCACCACCGATCCCGCACACGGCGAACAGCCGGCCACACCGGTGAACGTCGAGCAGGCTGTGCACGCTATCGCAGACCGTGCCAGAACCGCTTCACGGGTCATTGCGCGCGCCAACCGTGCACACAAGGACAAGGCGCTGGAGGCGATCGGCGAGGCGCTCGTCGCCAACCAGGAGACCATCCTGCGGGCCAACCGCGAGGACCTTGAGACCGGCCGCGCGAACGGCACCTCCTCCGCGCTGCTGGACCGCCTCAGCCTCAGCGAGGACCGTATCGCCGGCCTTGCCGCAGCGCTCGAGAATCTCGCCGGCCTGCCCGATCCGGTTGGAACCATCGAACGCGGACAGACTCTCCCGAACGGCGTCCGGCTCCGCCAGGTGCATGTTCCGCTCGGCGTGGTTGCGGCCATCTACGAGGCCCGCCCCAACGTGACGGTGGACATCGCCGGACTAGCGCTGAAGAGCGGCAATGCCGTGATCCTCCGGGGTGGAAGCGCTGCTGCCAGGACCAACGCGGCCCTCCTTGGCATCATCCGCGACGCACTCGACCGCACGGGCCTTCCGGCAGACGCCGTCCAGACCGTAGATGAGTTCGGCCGTGAGGGAGCCAACATCCTGATGAAGGCACGCGGCCGCGTCGACGTCCTGATTCCGCGCGGAGGCCACGACCTCATTCAGACGGTGGTGACCAATGCGGCCGTACCGGTTATCGAGACCGGCGAGGGAAATGTCCACATCTACCTTGACGAGAGCGCCGACGAGGACATGGCGGTGGACATCCTGCTCAATGCCAAGACCCAGCGTCCCAGCGTCTGCAACACGGTGGAGACTCTCCTGGTGCACCGGGACGCGAAGGCGGCACCGGCTGTCCTGGAAGCGCTGGCCGGCGCGGGCGTCCGCATCCACGCAGACAGCCGGATCCAGGCGATCCTCCCGGACGGCGTGTCAGCGGACACCGCGGACGACGGCGACTGGGCACGCGAGTACATGGACCTGGACATTGCGGTTGCGATGGTGGATTCGGTCGACGAAGCGCTCGAGCACATCCGCACCTGGAGCACCGGTCACACGGAAGCCATCATCACCAACAACCTGGCACGGTCCGAACAGTTCATCGCCGGCGTTGATTCGGCGGCGGTCATCGTCAACGCGTCCACGCGCTTCACCGACGGCGGCGAACTGGGCCTGGGCGCAGAGGTGGGCATCTCCACGCAGAAGATGCACGCACGCGGCCCCATGGGCCTGCGCGAGCTGACCACCACCAAGTGGATCATCCAGGGCGACGGTCAGATCCGCCGGTAGCGGCCGCTGCGGCCCCGGCGGCCGTAGTTCCGCAGTTCGGGGCGCCCGGGGTTAGCGCGTAGGATAGTAGCGAAACAGTACTGAAAGCACGCGCTGACCCACGCCCGGCCGGCGGGGTGGGCGCGTCATTCCCAAGGGGAGAAGAATGCTGACCCAGATCCTCAACTTCGCGGTGGTTGCAGGCGAGACCGCAGAGCACCACGCCGAACTGCCGATGCCCGCCATTGCGTACGGCGGCCTCATCATGGGAGCGCTGCTGCTGCTGATGTTCGTGACCATTGCGTTCACCAGCCTCGGGCACCGCCACGAGGCGGTCCAGGAGCACGCTGACCCGCATCGCCAGCACCCCAACAAGCACGATCACGGCGAGACCTCCCAGCACTGATCTCCTTGGCCGTTCCTCCCGCACCTCCGACCGAGCAGGGGATTCACCCGGGCGCTCTCACCTCCGACGGCTCATCCCGTTGGCGGCTGGGCGTCATGGGTGGCACCTTTGACCCGATCCACCACGGCCACCTTGTCGCAGCCAGTGAAGTGGCGGCGGCGTTCGACCTGGATGAAGTGGTGTTTGTCCCCACCGGCCAGCCCTGGCAGAAGAACGCCAAGGAGGTCAGCCCGGCCGAGCACCGCTACCTCATGACGGTTGTGGCGACGGCATCCAACCCGCGCTTCACCGTCAGCAGGGTGGACATCGACCGGCCCGGCCCGACGTACACGATCGACACCCTCCGGGACCTGCACACAACACGTCCGGAAGCTGAGCTGTTCTTCATCACCGGAGCGGACGCCATGGCGCAGATCCTGTCCTGGAAGAACGTCGACGAGCTCTGGTCGCTGGCGCACTTTGTCGGCGTCACGAGACCAGGTCATGTGCTGAGCACGCAGCGCACGGATGTCAGCCTGATGGAGGTTCCGGCCATGGCGATCTCCTCGACGGACTGCCGCCGGCGGGTCTCCGAGCCCC
>NZ_KI914581.1:226547-227626 GCF_000520475.1 Arthrobacter sp. 35/47 | reverse complement strand
GGGGAGCCGGTCTGGTATCTGGTTCCGGACGGCGTGGTGCAGTACATCGCGAAGCACGGGCTGTACCTGAAGAACGGGCCGGCGAAAGACTCACAGGTTGAACCTGAAGTGTCCACAACAACATGACTATCACTGGGTGAAGAAGCAATGAGTAACGGTCACGAGTCCGCACAAAGCCGGAGGTCTCTCCGGCAGGCGCGCGCGGCTTCTGCCGGGGACCAGGCGCCGTCGTCCCAGGAGGATTCCGAGGCAGTGCAACCGTCAGAGCATCCTCCAGCCGAGCACCGTCCGTCGGGGAACCGTTCAGGCGTGCAACCCGGAAAGCCGTCCGCAGTCAGTATCGAACCTGCTCCCGCCGCGCAGCGGCGCAGCAGGCGGGCAGCGGATGTGCCGGTGGACGCGCCGTCCTCGGCGCCCACCACCGAACGGGTGTCCCAGGCGCGCGCGCGGGACCGGGAGATGCGGCGCAATTACCGGGCGCTGGCCGAACAGCAGGCAGAACAGCCCGCAGGCATTCCCACCCGCCGGCAGCTCCGCCTGCAGCAGCAGGCTGCCCGCGAGAAGGCGCTGCAGGCAGAGGGGTCAGTGCAGGGCACAACCGCTGCGTCGCGGACGCCGGAGGAGCCGGAGCAGCCCCCGACTGCCGGGCGCGGTGAGCTGACAGTAGAGCAGGCGCTTGCCGCCCGCGAGGCGATCATCAACCAGGCCCGGAACCAGGTCGCGGTGATGGAAGCCGCCGCCAAGGATGACCCCTTCTCGGTTGACCTCGAGATCCTGGCGCAGCAGAAGGCGCTGGCCGAACGGGCTGCCGTGCTGAACACGCGTGCGCAGAAAATCCAGCAGCTTACGCAGGAAAACCGGCAGCGGAAGCCGCTGCTGAACGACCCCACGACTGCCCACAACCTTTCCATCGTCTCGCCCGTGGAGTTCGTTCGGGTGCCGACCGAGAGCCCGGACGTTCCGGCGCCGTCGACTTCCCACATTCCGGTTGTTGCGCCCGCGCCGTCCGGCTCCCGGCGGGGCGCCCCGGGCACGCTGCCGCCTGCGGCGGCTCCACCGCGGCCGCGGGCGGACAGGCC
>NZ_KI914581.1:212956-226447 GCF_000520475.1 Arthrobacter sp. 35/47 | reverse complement strand
CCGCGGGCGGACAGGCCGGCACAGCCGGTCGTGACCGCCCCCGCCGTTCCCAGCATGCCGCCGTCGTCGGCCCTGTCCCCGGACTCTGCCGGGCGCTCACGGGTACTGGCACAGGCGGAAGCGATGGTGCGCGAGCAGAGGCGTCCCGGGTCCGACGGCGCCACTCCCATCCGCGCGCGCAGCGCGTACGGACTGGAACCCCTTGACGCGATGACCGCAGGGCTGGCACGTGTCCAGCGCATGCGGATCGTGCAGTATTCGGTAGTTGGCTTGGGCGCACTGGCGCTCATCACCGGAATCATGATGATTGTCAGCGGCCTCTAGCCGTTGACCACACCCTAGGAGATTAGTGAGCGCATCGGAATCGTCCATTGCGATTGCCCGCACCGCAGCACGTGCGGCGACGGACAAGATTGCACAGGACATCGTGGCCATGGATGTCAGTGAACGCCTCGCGATCACTGACGTCTTCCTTGTGGCCTCGGCCCCCAGCGAGCGGCAGGTCAACGCGATCGTCGACGGCATCGAGGAAGAACTTGCCAAGCAGGATCTGAAGCCCGTGCGGCGTGAGGGCCGCAGCGAAGGCCGCTGGGTGCTGCTCGACTATGCGGAGGTGGTCATCCACGTCCAGCACCAGGAAGACCGCGTCTTCTACGCGCTCGAACGGCTGTGGGGCGACTGCCCCAAGGTGGACCTGCAGCTTGACGACGCCGCTGTGAACGCCGGGTCCGCTGACGCTGCAGCCGCCGACGCCGAGTGAGTCCCCGCGCTGTAGACAGCGCCGCGGGTGATTCCGCGCCGGAGGGCCGGAGGATTGTCTTCTGGCGCCACGGGCGGACGGAATGGAATGCCCGCGGCCTGTTCCAGGGGCAGGAAGACATCGCCCTTGATGACCTCGGAAGGCAGCAGGCCGCGCAGGCCGCCTATGAACTGAAGCATCTGTCGCCGTCGCTGATCGTGTCTTCCGACCTGGAGCGCGCGCGTGATACCGCTGCTGCGCTGTGCGTCGCTACCGGAATGCCCGTCTCCACCGACGCGCGTTTCCGGGAGACCTATGCGGGCCGGTGGCAGGGGCTGGCGTTCGCCGAGATCGGCCGCCGGTTCCCGCAGGACCAGCAGGCCTGGCACGCCGGAGATCCACGGGTAGCTGCAGGTGGGGGAGAGAGTCGGCTCGACGTGGGGGAGCGCATGAAGGCGGGTGCTCTGGAGGCCGTTGCGGCAATCGAGCCGGGCCACACCGTCGTCGTGGTCAGCCACGGCGGTGCAATCCGTGCCGGCGTTGCCGCGTTGATGGGCATTCCGCCGGAGCTGTGGGGATCCCTGGCCGGCGTGGCGAACTGCCACTGGTCCGTGCTGGAGGAGCTTAATCCGTCTCTCAGCACGGTTGTACCGCGGTGGCAGCTGACCGAGCACAACGTCGGTCTGGCGTCCATGCCGTCAACCCCGCTGGAAGGCTGAAACCGCGCCGCCGCACCGATTTTGCGGGGACCGGAAAATTGTCTAAACTGGACAAGTTGCTCCGGCCGGTCGGGTAGGGGGCAGCGAGTTTGGGGCTGTGGCGCAGCTGGTAGCGCACCTGCATGGCATGCAGGGGGTCAGGGGTTCGAGTCCCCTCAGCTCCACCAGACGGAAGATCAGAATGCCTCGCCTCAGGGCGGGGCATTTTTGTTTAGATTGACCCATGAACCCGCTTACCGAACTCACCCTGGAAGAACTCCGGCAACGGACCAGCATGAAGTGGCGCCGGTACCCTGACGATGTGTTGCCGCTGTGGGTCGCAGAGATGGACGTGCCGCTGGCGCCGCCCGTCCATGCCGCGCTGAAGACGGCAATCGATTCAGGCGATACCGGCTATCCTGCGGGATCCGGGTACGCAGCCGCGCTCGAACGCTTCGCAGCGGCCCGGTGGGGGTGGAACACCATGGACACCGCGCGGACCGCACTGGTGCCGGATGTCATGATGGGGATCGTCGAGACGCTCAGGTTGATCACCGGCCCAGGGGATGTGGTTGTCCTCACGCCCCCTGTGTATGCGCCGTTCTTCGCCTTCGTGACCCACGCCGACCGTGAAGTACTTGAAGCACCGCTGGGAGCGGACGGACGGCTGGACCTCGACGGCCTCGACGGAGTGTTCCAGCAGGCGCGTGCCCGCTCGGACCGGCCGGTGTTCCTGCTCTGCAACCCGCACAACCCCACCGGCACGGTCCACACCCGCCAGGAGCTGGAAGGGGTCGCTGTCCTGGCCCGCCGCCACGGTGTGCGGGTGATCTCCGACGAGGTTCATGGGCCGCTTGTCCTCGCGGGCGCCCGCTTCACGCCGTACCTCAGCGTGGCCGGCAGCGAAGACGCGTTCGCCCTGACCTCCGCGTCAAAGGCGTGGAACCTCGCCGGCCTGAAGGCAGCCCTCCTGATTGCCGGTCCGGAGGCGGAACCCGACCTGGCCCGGCTGCCGGAAGAAGTGAGCCACGGTCCGAGCCATCTCGGCGTTCTTGCCCATACCGCGGCCTTCCGGGAAGGAGGCTCCTGGCTCGATTCGCTTCTCACCGGGCTGGAACACAACCGGGACCTTCTCCAGAGCCTCGTTGCGGCGCATCTACCGGGGGCAACGCTGCTGCGCCCGGAAGGGACCTATCTCGCCTGGCTCGACTGCAGTGCCCTCGGCCTCGGTGACAGCGCGCGGGGCGAGGGCCTCGCCGTGGTGACCGACCTCGCCGGACCAGCCCGTTTCTTCCTGGACGAAGCCCGCGTGGCGCTCAGCTCGGGACATGTGTTCGGCCAGGGCGGCGACGGACACCTGCGAATCAACTACGCAACCCACCCGGACATCCTCACGGAAGCCCTTCAACGGATGGGCAGGGCGCTCGACCGCGGCGCCTAACCGCGCGCGGCGTACGCCTTCAGCACACGGTCAGCAGCGCCGCCAAGGTTCCAGTCAGCGGCGAGTTTCTTCAGCGTCTCTTCCTTGGCTGCATCGAGAGGCCGGATCTGCGCATCGAAGTGTCCAAGGTCAAGATCCCGGACCACTCCCACTACCGTTGGGGCGATAGCGAGGTAGTCGGACGCAGCCGTGATCTTCTGGCGGACCGAGGCGGACATGGCGCTGGATGGATCGGTGCTCGCCTCGATGATGCCGTCGAGGTCCACGAATTCCCTGAGCAGGCTCGCTGCGGTCTTGTCCCCGATGCCCGGGACACCGGGAAGCCCGTCGGAAGCGTCCCCCCGGAGAGCGGCGAAATCGGCGTACTGGCCGGGAAGGACCCGATACTTTTCGACCACAGTCACGTCCGTGACCGCTTCCAGCCTGCTCATGCCGCGGGCGGTGTAGAGCACGCGGACCCGCGTGTCGTCGTCGACCAGCTGGAACAGGTCGCGGTCGCCGGTGACGATGTCGACCGGCGTCGTAGCCTGGCTGGCGAGGCTGCCGATCACGTCGTCGGCCTCGTGGTCCGCTGCGCCGATGACGGGTGCGGCCAGGGCAGCCAGGACCTCGCGGATCAGCGGGAGCTGGGCTACGAGGCCTTCGGGGGTCTCCTCCACATCGGGGCCCCCGGAAACTTTTCTGGCCACCCGGTGTTCCTTGTAGCTGGGAATCAGGTCCACGCGCCATTGCGGCCGCCAGTCATCATCCCAGCAGGCGACGAGGTGCGTCGGCTCATAGTCGGTCACCAGCCGGGCAATCATGTCCAACAGGCCGCGCACGGCATTGACGGGCATTCCATTCGGTGCCTTGAGACTGTCCGGCAGGCCATAAAAGGCACGGAAGTACAGTGACGGCGTATCCAGGAGCATCAGTCGTTCGGCCACCTTCCGATCCTCCCACGGAAGGGCAACAGAACGACGACGGCGGCCCGCTTTTTGGGAGGATTGCTGCCGCATCTCCATGCCGGCCGTATAACGAAGAAATAAATCCATTTGATTGAAGAAAACCCTTGAATGGGACAGTGCAGAGGTTCACACTTTAAACCGGGCAACCAAAAGCACGAACGAGGCATGGGGATCATGAACGGACTTATGCGATGCCGCCAGTGTCGGAGAACCTGGGTCGTCGAGAGCAAGACAGCTGAAACGGTGACCTCCCGGAACCACGCGTTCCTCAACCCCGGCCACCAGACCGTAACGGTGTGGAAACCCGCACAACAGCACGCCGGAGTGCCTGCCTGACGGATTGGTCTGTAGATCGCCGGAGCGGCCGTGCAAGACTATCTGCATGGCAACCGACAACGCATCATCCCAGCAGCCCCTGCATGACCGGGACGTTCGCGAACGCACCCACCTCGGCCTGATGATCGGCGACACCTGGCACTCGCTTCAGACCCGGATCGCGGAGAAGCGCGGCCGCGTGGAAACCATCATCCCCTACACGGGTTATGGGACCACCAGCTGGATCCGGGTCCTCGGACGGGTTGTCCTGTCCAATCCCCGGGACCTCCGGCCGCTCGAAGGCAAGGAGATGATGAAGCCTCTCAAGGAGGGGCTTCGAGGGTGGCGCAACTTCACCAGCGCGCCGGTGCGCAACGCGGAGGTAACCCTGGAGGTCGACGGCACCAGCCAGGTAGTGCATGCGGACCGCGGCGGAGTCATTGACGTCCATCTCGACGTGTCCCTGGAGCCGGGCTGGCACACGGTCCGCATCAAGTCCGGCGACTCGGTGGTGGCGGACGCTCCGGTGAGGGTGGTGCGGGATGACGTAACCTTCGGCGTCGTGTCCGACATCGACGACACCGTGATGGTCACTGCCCTGCCGCGGCCGTTCCTCGCCGCGTGGAACACGTTTGTCCTCGATGAGCATGCGCGCACACCGACTCCCGGGATGTCCGTCCTCATGGAAAGGATCGTGCGCAAGCATCCGGATGCACCGGTGCTTTACCTCTCCACCGGTGCCTGGAACGTGGCCCCCGCCCTGACCCGTTTCCTGTCCCGGAACCTCTATCCGGCCGGGCCGAAGCTGCTTACGGACTGGGGGCCCACCCGTGACCGCTGGTTCCGCAGCGGCCAGGAGCACAAACGTTCCTCGCTGGAGCGGCTCGCTGAGGAGTTCCCGTCGGTGCAGTGGCTGCTGATCGGCGACGACGGGCAGCATGATGAGTCCATCTATGCCGAGTTCGCCCGGAACCATCCCCGGAACGTGCGCGCGATCGCCATTCGGCAGCTCTCCGCCAGCGAGGCGGTCCTCGCCGGCGGCCGGTCAAAGGCAAACCCTGCAGGTTCCACGCCGGGCGTGCCCTGGATCTACGCCAGCGACGGCGCAGGCATGTCTGACCAGCTGAGCACGATGGGCATTGTGGAGAGCTCTGTCCGGATCGATCCGGAAGACGAAGCCTAAGCCTGCTGCCCGTCTGAGTTTTCCGGGTCCGGCGCTTCCTCCGCATGGGGCGAGCCGGACTCGGCGCGCACCGTCAGGAGGATCCGGCGCAGGTCCATGCCGAGCGCCGCGGTTGCCTGGATGCGTTCCTCGGCTGCTGCACTGGAGGAGATCTGCTGCATCAGGTGCTCAACGGCATCCTCGGCCGCGGTCATGGTGGCGCCCTCGGCATCCCATTCATCCACGGCTTTGGCGGTGAGCGCCATTGCGTCGCCCAAAGGCTCGACCAGCGCGGGCGGCAGGGGGGTGGACTCGGGTGTATGCCAAATGACTCCGGCAAGCACCTCGGTCATGTTCTGGACGTGGAATCCGACCCGTTCCATCGCCTGCAGCCACAGGTAGTCCGCGTTCAGATCGCGCTTGTGCCGCCGTCGTCGTGGGTTCCCATGCCGGCTGGTGTCCGCGAGCTGGACCGCGGACCGTACCTCTTTCCCGAGGTCGCTCAGGCGGCCCTCCCGTTCCGCCCAGTCTTCATGCTCGGGGGGCCATGACTCGGTGATGGCCGCCGCCATATCCCCGAGCTGACGGGCAAGGAGCGCACGGAAGTCCTGCAGTCCCCGGACGGCACCGTCCAGGTGCAGGGGCGGGAACACCAGCATGTTGACGCCGAGGCCCACAATCACTCCCACCAGCATCTGGATGAGGTACCCAAAGGAATACTCCTCCGGGTTTTCGCCGCCCACCAGGAGCACAAACAGGGAAGCGATGGGGATCCAGTCGCGCCCGGCGCCCAGCCGTGGAAGGCCGGCGGCGAGCACTCCGACGCCCACCACGATCGCCACCGACACCACGGAGACGTCCCCGATGATGATGATCGGAAATGCCAGCGCGAACCCTACTGCCAGGCCGATGAGCGTCTGCACGCCCTGCCGGGCCGAACCCGCGACGGTGGGGTACATGGACGCGACCGCCCCGAGCGGCGCGTAGTACGGATACTCGGCGGCAACACCGGGTACACGCAGGGCGATCCACCAGGCGATCGCTGCCGCGAGGGCGGTCTTGACAGCCAGGAGAACCCGCTCGTGGGTGATCAGCTGCCGTGCGTGGGTCCGTGCTTGCGAACCGGTAAGTAGGCTTGGCATTTCTTCAGTATGGCAACCGATTATGAGAGTCAGATGAACGCGCCGGAGACGCCGGCCCGGAAGAATGTTGCGTAATAGCGCAATAATCTTGAAGCCCCGAGCGGCGGTGCCGTAACGTTCAGATCAAGTTACTTCCGTAACGGGTCAGCGACTCCCAATTTCAGGGAGTGTGGGTGCCCCCATGTGGGCCTGACATTTGTTTCGCAGGAGTTTTCCCTGCCGCGCGGCCGCGCGGTGCCCGGGATGCAGCCTGCCTCCTTTTCCCTTAATGCATACCGGTATGCCGTACCCGGCACCTGGATGTCCTTAACGACCGAGGATACGAATGTCTCCACCATCAAAGTCGGCTCACTCCGTAGGCCCCCCTGCTTCCGAGCCGTACCCCGCCCTGTCCTATGAACTCTTTCCTCCCCGCAGCACCAGTGCTGCGGAAACCCTCTGGTGCACAATCCGCGAACTGGAGCAGACCAGTCCGGACTATGTATCCGTAACCTATGGAGCCTCCGGTTCCAACCGGGATACCGCCGTCGACCTGCTGTCCCGGCTCCTCACGGAGACCGCATTGCGGCCCCTGGCCCACCTCACCTGCGTGGGAAACACCCGGGAGTACCTCCTGGACCTCGTGGATGAACTGATCACCCTCGGCGTCCGCGGCATCCTCGCGCTCCGGGGCGACACGCCGAAGGACCCCGGGGTGGGCCCCGGCGACCTGTCCTACGCCAGTGACCTGGTGAAGCTCGTCCGCGAAGCCGAGCGCCGGCGGACCGCGCACCTGTGCGCAGGCAGATTGGCCGTCGGTGTGGCGGCGTACGCCACGCGGCACCCCGAGTCGCCGAGCTTCGATCACGACATCGAGGCGTTGCTCGCCAAGCAGGCGGCAGGGGCCGATTTCGCGATCACCCAGGTGTTCTTCTTCCCCGATCACTTCCAGAGGCTGGTCGCGGCAGCACGCCGCGCCGGGGTGGACATCCCCATCATCCCGGGCGTGATGCCGCTGACCAGCGTGCGCAGGCTCGACCGTTTGAGCGAGCTGGCCGGCATCGAAATGGACTACGCACTGCGTGACCGGCTGGCCGCAGCGGAGGACGACGCAGCGCGCCGCCGCATCGGCGTCCAGGCAACGGTGGACCTTGCCAACGCAGCGCTCGACGCCGGCGCCCCGGGGATCCACCTGTACACCTTCAACGAGCACGCGGCAGCGCTGGACGTGCTTGACAGCCTTCAGCTTCGCCGGCCGCCCGTTCCACGCGGGCTCGTCCGCACCGCTTGACGAATTTACGAAACCAGCAAAGGACACCATCCATGAGCAGCACATTCCCCACAGCAACCATCGTCGGCTACCCACGCATCGGCCCCCGCCGCGAACTGAAGAAGGCAGTCGAGTCCTACTGGGCCGGCCGTACCTCGGCGGCCGAACTCGAGACGGCCGCAGCAGAGCTTCGCGCTTCCTCCTACGCCCGCCTCACGAAGCTCGGACTGGAGGCCGGCAACTACTCGATCCCGGCGTCGTTCTCCCTCTATGACCAGGTGCTGGACACCGCAGTCACCTTCGGTGCCGTCTCTGACCGCTTCAAGGACCTGTACGACGCCGACGGCTCGCTTGGCCTGGACGCCTACTTCACGCTCGCCAGGGGCGACAGTGAACGCCAACCGCTCGAAATGACCAAGTGGTTTGATACCAATTACCACTACCTCGTCCCGGAGATCGGCCCGGACACGGCCTTCTCGCTGGCGAATGACTGGATCCTGCGGGATGTGCGTGAGGCGGTCGAGGCGGGATACACGGTGCGTCCCACGCTGATCGGCCCTGTGACCTTCCTGCTGCTCAGCAAGGCCGCCGACGAGTCACCCGCCGGCTTCAACCCCCTCAGCCGCCTCGACGACCTGCTGCCGCTGTACCTCGAGCTGCTGGGCAAACTGGCTGAAGCCGGCGTGGAGTGGGTCCAGCTCGAGGAGCCTGCCCTGGTAGCGGATCAGGCGGTCCCGGAGAGCGAGGTGGCCGCCGCCGTCGAACGCGCCTATGCCGCCCTGGCTGCGGAAGCGCAGAACCGTCCGGCGATCCTGGTCACCAGCCAGTACGGGTCACTCGGCTCCCTGCTGCCCGTCCTCGCCGGGACCGCCATCGACGCGCTGCACATCGACGTGTTCAAGGGCAGCGTCCCGACAGCATCCGAGCTGGCCCGGCTGGGGGAGACCACCCTCGTGGCGGGCGTTGTGGACGGACACAACATCTGGAAGGCGGACCTCGGGGTTGCCGCCCAGAAGCTGACCCGCCTTGAAGGCACCGTGAAGAACCTTGCGGTTTCCACCTCCACCTCCCTGCAGCACGTACCTCATGATGTGGAGGACGAGCAGCAGCTCGACGCGCAGCTGCGCAGCTGGCTGGCGTTCGCCGACCAGAAGGTGGTTGAGGTGGTGACCCTTGCCCGGGCCATCGGAAATCCGGGAGCCATCGATGCTGACATCGCTGCGGCCGCTGAGGTACTGGCCTCCCGCGCCGGCGCACCCGGAGTGAACCGAGCGGAGGTGCGGGCCCGCACCTCCGCTCTCTCGCCCTCGGACTTCACCCGCGGCGACTACGCCGTCCGGCTTGCCGCCCAGGAAGAGGCGCTGAAGCTGCCGGCCCTGCCCACCACCACGATCGGATCCTTCCCGCAGACCTCGGAGGTGCGCTCGGCCCGTGCCCGCGCCAACAGGGGAGACCTCACCGCCGAGCAGTACCGGCAGCTGATGCAGGATGAGATCAGGCGCGTCATCGACCTGCAGGAGGAACTCGGCTTCGACGTCCTGGTGCACGGCGAACCCGAGCGCAATGACATGGTCCAGTACTTCGCCGAGAACCTCGACGGCTTCGACGTCACGGTGCACGGCTGGGTCCAGTCCTACGGATCGCGCTGCACCCGTCCGTCCATCCTGTGGGGCGATGTCAGCCGCCCGGCACCGATCACCGTTCCGTGGACCCAGTTCGCCCAGTCACTCACCGACAAGCCGGTCAAGGGCATGCTGACCGGTCCGGTCACCATCCTCGCGTGGTCCTTCGTGCGCGATGACCTGCCGCTGGGAGAGACGGCAAACCAGGTGGCCCTCGCCCTCCGCGACGAGGTGACCGACCTTGAAGCCGCAGGCATCAGGGTGATCCAGGTGGATGAGCCGGCGCTGCGCGAACTCCTGCCGCTGCGCAGGGAAGACCAGGCGGAGTACCTTGAATGGTCCGTCAACTCGTTCAAGCTCTCCACCGCCTCGGCAGCACCTGCCACCCAGATCCACACGCACCTGTGCTACTCCGAGTTCGGGGCGATCATCGACGCCATCGACGGCCTGGACGCGGACGTCACCTCCATCGAAGCGGCGCGGTCCCGCATGGAAGTGGTGCACGATCTCGAGGCGCACGGCTTCAGGCGCGGCGTCGGCCCGGGTGTCTACGACATCCACTCGCCGCGTGTTCCAGGACAGGATGAGGTTGCCGAGCTGCTCGAGAAGGCTGTACAGCACGTGCCGGCGCGCCAGCTCTGGGTCAACCCGGACTGTGGGCTGAAGACCCGAGGCTACACCGAAACCGAGGAATCGCTGCGGAACCTCGTCAACGCGACGGTTTCGGTGCGGTCACAGCTGGAGGCTCCGGTCTCCTGACCGTGCCGCCCTGCCCGCCGGGTGCGCCACTGAACAGGCTTTGCCGCAAGGTATCGCTGTCCAGCTGCGCACCCGGCGGCGTTTAAGAGGCCGTTCCTAGGCGTTTAGGGCGGCCGTTCCCAGCGTTTAAGGCGGCCGTTCCTAGGCGGGACGGCTGCTGGTCCTCGGCGCGATCTGCCGGTCCTTGAGGACGTCGGTGAGCTGGTCCATGAAGAGACGCACCTGGGTGGTCTGCTTGCCGGCGATTTGCAGGGCGAAAATGCTGCGTGCGAGCCGGATCTCGGGGACATCGAGCGCAACGATGCCCTCCGGCGCCCGGAGCATGGCCAGTTCCGGAACAAGGGCGGCGCCCATTCCGGCCGCCGCCATGGCCAGGCTCGCATTGAAGTCGTCGCAGTACGCGGCGATGTGCGGGTGCAGGTTGCAGCTGGCAAACAGCCTTTCGATGACGGTGGCGTCCGAGGTGCCGGGATGGTGCATGATCCACGGCATGTCCGCCAGCTGCTCTGCCGAGACTGCGGAACCGTCCGCGATTCCCCAGGCCGCCGGCAGCACCACCCGGAAATTGTCGTCACCGATCCACTGCCGGCTCACCGATGACGGCCAGGCCAGCCCGCCCTGGCCCACCTGGAATACCAGGGCGAGGTCCAGCTCACCGCCGGTGCGCAGCCCGTGGATGGTCTGGGCCGGCTCAGCGACAAACACTTTCAGATTGATGCCGAGCCGCTTCCACTGCGGGGTGCGTACCAGGCGGGGAAGGGCGAACGTGGCAAGGCTCGGGAAGATGCCGAGCCGGAGTTCCTGCGTGACCGCAGCACCCGCTTTCACCGTGGACGCCAGAAGCGTGTCGATATCCGTGAGCACCTTCGAGGCGTGGCGTGCCATCACCACGGCGGCTTCGGTGGGCACCGCACTCCGCGCGGACCGGGTGAACAGGGTGACGCCGGTGTCCCGTTCCAATGCCGACATCTGCTGCGAAACGGCGGACGCCGTGTAGCCCAGCCGGGTGGCCGCGGACGCGAAGGACCCGTGCCGGATGACCTCCAGAAGGGTCCGCAGGTGAACGGGATTGACCACGTCGACATCCTCTCACGCCTTGTTTTCGTGCAGGCCGCCCCACCCATCCGTGTCTGCACCGTCTCCGAACAATATCCGAACTATCTTTTGCAGCAGGGGTAGGTCGTCGTCGAATCCGGCGTCTCCTGTTGCCGGCGTATGGAGGAGGCGCACGTGAGCGGTGAAGAGCGGCCGGACCGGCCGGGTCGGCGAAGTGTTGCGGTGATCGGCAGCGGCGTGGCCGGACTGACCGCCGCCTGGGTGCTCAGCCGTGAAAACCGGGTCACGCTCTTTGAAGCCGATAACCGCGCCGGCGGGCATGCACACACACACCGGATGGAACTGGCGGACGGCACCTACACCGGCGTGGACACCGGCTTCATTGTCCACAATGACCGCACCTATCCAACCCTGCTGCGCCTCTTCGCCGAACTCGGAGTACGGACCCAGCCCTCCGACATGACAATGTCCGTCCGCTGCGGTGGGTGCGGCCTTGAATATGCCGGCGCCAAGGGCGGACGTGGGGTGTTCGCGCAGCCTCGCTCCTTCACCCGCGGCCGCTACCTCCGGATGCTCGCCGAAATCCTGCGGTTCCAGGCGAGCGCCCGCGCGCTACTGCGTGAGACAGAACAGACCGACGACGACGGCGCCACCCTGGGCGAATTCCTCGCCCGCGGAAACTTCACTGACTACTTCACCGCACACTTCATGACCCCGGTGGTGTCGGCCGTCTGGTCCTGCGACCCGCACACTGCACTGGAATACCCGGCCCGTTACCTGTTCTCCTTCATGCAGCACCACGGGATGCTCACAATCAAGGGTTCGCCGCAGTGGCGGACGGTCACCGGCGGCTCCGGTGAGTATGTGCGGAAGATCGTGGACCGGCTCGATGAGGTGCTGCTGGATACTCCGGTGACAGGGGTCGGGAAGGCGGCTGACGGCGTCGTCGTCTCTTTCTCCGGTGAGCGCCGGCTCTTTGACGCCGTGGTGATCGCCACCCATCCGCACCAGGGGCTGGCGCTGCTGGAGGAGCCCACCTCCCTCGAACAGGCGGTGCTCGGGTCGATGCCGTACTCGAGGAACCGCACACTCTTCCATACGGACGAGTCGGTGCTCCCGCGCAGCGGCAACGCCCGGTCCTCCTGGAACTACCGGCTCCCGGCGTGCAACGCACAACCGGACCGGGTGCTGGTCACCTATGACCTGAGCAGGCTCCAGCGTTTGAACGGTGCGCAGGGCAAACGGTTCCTGGTGAGCCTGGGGGAGGAGGACCAGATCGATCCGGGCCGCGTCCTCAACACCATGACCTATGAGCACCCCCAGTACACGCCGTCGTCCCTCGCTGCCCAACGGCGCCTGGCCGAGCTCAGCGATGACCGGGTGGCGTTCGCGGGCGCCTACCACGGGTGGGGCTTCCATGAGGACGGTGCACTGTCCGGCCTTCGGGCCGCCGAACGGCTGGGCGCGTCCTGGCTGGCAGAGACCCGCAGTCCGGTGGAGACGCCGGTATGAAGCCCAGCCTGTACGCGACGAACATCCGGCACGTGCGGAGGGCGCCGCTGGCAAACACATTCACGTACCGCAGCTACAGCTGGTTCGTTGACCTCGACGAACTGCCGCGGCTGCCCGGCTGGCTCCGCCCATTCGCGGTGTTTCGGGCCGAGGACCACCTCGGTGACCCCGAAGCCTCGATCCGCTCGAATGTAGCCGGCTTCCTCACGGCAAACGGGATCGACGACGACGGCGGCACCGTCACCATGCTCGGCAGCGCGAGGGTCCTCGGATATGTGTTCAACCCGCTGACACTTTTCTGGTGCCACGGACGCGACGGCGGACTGCGTGCCGTTCTCGCGGAGGTGCACAACACCTACGGCGAACGCCACTGCTACCTGCTGCATCCTGACGGTTCGGGCAGGGCGGTGACGCCGAAGGAGTTCTACGTGTCTCCCTTCAACGACGTCTCCGGAACCTACGAGATGAGCGTGCCGGAGCCCGATTCGAAACTGTCCGTCGCGATTACGCTGCGCCGTCCGGGCCAGCCGCCGTTTGCGGCCACCATGACCGGACGCCGCCTCCCGGCGACTTCGCGCAATGTTGTGCGCATGGCGGCGGCCATTCCCCTGGCGCCGCTGCGTGCAACGCTCCAGATCCGCTGGCAGGGAATCCGGCTCTGGCTGCGCCGCCTTCCCCTGCATCCCCGACCGCACCACAAACCACAGGAGTATGTGAGATGACCACCACCGTCACCCGGTCCAGCACCGACGCGGACCCGCAGGACTGGCCCGGCATAGCCTTTGTGCCAAGTGGTCCGCACAACCGTATTGCGGCGGCGCTCGCCGAGAAGATCTTCGTGGCGGCAGT
>NZ_KI914581.1:210271-212856 GCF_000520475.1 Arthrobacter sp. 35/47 | reverse complement strand
CGAGAAGATCTTCGTGGCGGCAGTGAACCGCCTGCCGATGCGCGTGACGTACGACGACGGCACGGTGCACGGCGGCATACCGCGCCGCACCGAGGGAAGCGGCGTCCCGGAAATGCGGATCCACCGCCCCGGGGACTTTTTTGCTCGGTTGGGGGACAGCGGGCTGATCGGGCTGGGGGAGTCCTACATGGCGAAGGACTGGACTGCGCCGGACCTGACGGCGGTCATTGAAGTGTTCGCCGAGCGCGCCGCCCACCTGGTGCCGGTTCCGCTCCAGAAGCTGCGGGGCCTGTACCTTCCCAAGCCGCCGCGCAGGGAACGGAACACCACCGCCAACACCCGATCGAACATCTCGCGCCACTATGACCTGTCCAATGAGCTGTTCGCACTCTTCCTCGACAACACCATGTCCTACTCGAGCGCCCTGTTCGACGGCGTGGGCCCGGACCTGCTGGAGGTCCGCTGGGAGGACTTCGCGCCGGCGCAGCAGCGCAAGATTGACCGGCTCCTGGACCAGGCGGACGTCGGCCCCGGAAGCCGCGTGCTGGAGATCGGCACCGGCTGGGGTGAACTTGCCCTGCGGGCTGCCCGCCGGGGCGCCGAGGTAGTGACCGTTACGCTCTCCAGCGAGCAGAAGCGGCTCGCGGAGGAGCGGATCGCTGAAGCCGGGTTTGCGGACCGGGTCCGGGTGGAGCTGAAGGACTACCGCGCTGTGGAGGGCGAGTTCGACGCCATTGTGTCCGTCGAGATGATCGAGGCCGTCGGGTACGAATACTGGGGGGTCTACTTCCAGACCATCGACCGCCTGCTCGCGCCCGGCGGGAGGGTGGCCATCCAGGCGATCACCATGCCGCACGAGCGCATGCTGGCAACCCGCCGCTCCTATACCTGGATCCACAAGTACATCTTTCCGGGCGGTTTCATTCCGTCCGTGCGCGCCATCGAGGACATCACCGACCGCTACACCAGCCTGCGGGTCCGGGAACGGCTCTCCATGGGGGATCACTACGCGCAGACCCTGCGGCTGTGGGAGGAGCGCTTCCTCGCGCGCCTGGACGAGGTTGAGGCCCTGGGCTTCGATGAGATCTTCCAGCGGATGTGGCTGTTCTACCTGTGCTATTGCCGGGCTGGATTCCAGGCGGGTTACCTTGATGTCCAGCAACTGATCTTTGACCGCCGCCCCTGAACCGGCGGACGGATACCGCCGTCCATTTCACCGCCGCCCATGAGCACGCGCGCGGTCAGTCGTTTCCGCTCAAGTGCACCCTCATCCTGGAGCCACCGATGACAGATCTTCAGCAGTCCCGCCAGTCCGCCGGCATCAACCGAAGCATCGCGCCGTCCATCGCACGTATTCTCGAGCCCATCGTCGGGGGCGAGCTTCCCGTGCGGCTGACCGCCTGGGACGGAAGCTCGGCCGGCCCGGAAGGTGCCCCCGAGGTGCAGCTGAACAGCGCAAACGCCCTTCGGCGGCTCCTCTGGAGCCCGGGTGAGCTGGGCGCGTCGCAGGCGTACGTGACCGGAGAGCTCGACGTGTCCGGACCGCTGGAGGACGCACTCAACCACGTGTGGACGGTCGTCGGCGAACGGGGGCTCTCGATGCCATCGCTTCGGCCCCAGCTTGCCTTTCAGCTCGGCCGGCTGGCACGGGACCTGGGGGTTCTGCGCGGGCCCCTGCCTGCTCCGCGCAGCCAGGCCAGGATCACCGGCAAGCTGCACAGCCTCCTCCGGGACCGGGCGGCGATCAGCCATCATTACGATCTCTCCAACGATTTCTATGAGCTGATCCTCGACCGGCACATGGCGTATTCCTGCGCCTACTGGCGCTCGGATGATCCCGACTACACGCTGGAGGACGCCCAGCGGGACAAACTCGACCTGGTGTGCCGGAAGATCGGGCTGGACACCCTGCCCAACCAGCGGTTCCTGGACGTCGGGTGCGGGTGGGGTTCCCTCAGCCTTTACGCGGCGGAGCATTTCGGCGCAAAGGTCACCGGCGTAACGATCTCGCGTGAACAGAAGGCGTTCATTGACCGGCGCATCGCGGAGCGGAAGCTTCAGGACCGTGTGGAGATCCGACTGCAGGACTACCGCGATGTCACGGACGGCCCGTACGACGCCGTTGCTTCCCTCGAAATGGGCGAGCACGTAGGCGAGTCCAACTACGGAGTGTATGCCTCCACCCTGTTCCGCAACGTGCGGCCGGGCGGCAGCGTGCTGATCCAGCAGATGTCCCGGCACGGCAAGCACCCGGGCGGGGGACCGTTCATCGAATCCTTCATCGCGCCGGACATGCACATGCGTCCGGTCGGCGACACGGTCAACCTGGTTGAGGCTGCCGGCTTCGAGATCCGGGGTGTGGAGGCCATGCGCGAGCACTACGTGCGAACCATCGACGCGTGGCTGGCCCGGTTTGAGGGGAACTGGGAGCGCGCCGTTGAGATGATGGGCGAGGAAGTGGCCCGCGTGTGGCGGCTGTACCTGGTGGGGGCCAAGCTCACGTTCCGTGGCGGACGCATGGGCGTCGACCAGATCCTGGTCCGGCGCCCGGAGTAAACCGCCGCGCCTGCCGAGCGGTCGGCGGG
>NZ_KI914581.1:200222-210171 GCF_000520475.1 Arthrobacter sp. 35/47 | reverse complement strand
ACCCGCGGAAGACGACGGCGACACGCCGAGCAGTCGCGACACGCACACCTTTTTCCTGTGTGGACAGCGCTCCACAGGCTGTGGACCGAGGCACCGGAAACCGCGGGTTTCAGCCGATTAGAACGGTCCTGACATGTGGATTCCCTGTGGACTATTCGACCGGCAAATGACATACTTGTAATACATCATCTTGGGGTCGGCGCCGCCGCGTTGCACTAGATGTAGTATCTAGATATCGAATCACCTGCTGGCGAGGCATTGTCCGCACCGGCCGTTCAGACGGTCCGCAAGGCGGCTTGAAGCCCACCAACAATTGCCGAATAACAGCACTTCACAAGGGGAGTCAGGGACATGACCGTCACGGTTTACACCAAGCCAGCATGCGTACAGTGCAACGCCACCTATCGGGCCCTGGACAAGAAGGGCATCGCCTACCAGAGCGTCGATATTTCACAGGACCCGGCAGCACTGGAGCGGGTTCGCTCGCTCGGTTACATGCAGGCCCCCGTGGTCATCACGGACCAGGACCACTGGTCCGGATTCCGCCCTGACAAGATCAACGAGCTCGCCCAGGGGTCAATCACCTCCGTAGCCTAGGCACGGCTGAGCGCCGTACTGGTTGGCGGGGCGGATGTAGTCGACATGACAACACCAACCATCAGTCGAAATGTCCGCGGACGGGCAGGTGTCGAGCCGTTGGAAACTGACGCGTCGCTCATTTACTTTTCGTCGGCGTCGGACAATACGCACCGCTTTGTCAGCAAATTGCCCGTCCGCTCCGCACGGATCCCGCTCCTCACCAGTGAGGACACGCTCCGAGCGGTCAGCCCATTCGTCCTGGTACTTCCCACCTACGGGGGCACCAGCGGCAAGGGCGCGGTACCGCGGCAGGTGATCAAGTTCCTCAACGTCGAGGGCAATCGCCGGCTGCTGCGCGGCGTGATCGGCGCCGGCAACACCAACTTCGGGGACACCTACTGCCTCGCCGCGGACATCATCGCGGCGAAATGCAACGTTCCCGTTCTGTATCGATTTGAACTTATGGGCACGTCCGAGGACGTTGACCGGGTAACCCAAGGATTGGAAGAGTTTTGGACATGACAGTCGCTGAAACAGAAGCACCCGCACTTCCCGAGCGTTTCAAGGGCCTGGGCTACCACGAGCTCAACGCCATGCTCAACCTGTACGGACCCAACGGCGAGATCCAGTTCGAGGCCGACCGGGAAGCCGCGCACCAGTACTTCCTGCAGCATGTCAACAACAACACCGTCTTCTTCCATGATCTCGAGGAGAAGCTGGACTACCTGGTCAAGAACGAGTACTACGAGCGGGAAACCCTCGACCAGTACACAATGAACTTCATCCGCGACCTGTACAAGCGCGCGTACGAGAAGAAGTTCCGGTTCGAGACTTTCCTCGGTGCCTTCAAGTTCTACACCTCGTACACACTGAAGACGTTCGACGGCAAGCGCTACCTGGAGCGCTATGAGGACCGCGTCTGCATGGTCGCCATGCACCTGGCGCGTGGGAACGAGGAACTCGCCACCCGCATGGTGGACGAGATCATCGAGGGCCGGTTCCAGCCGGCAACACCGACCTTCCTCAACGCCGGAAAGCGGCAGCGCGGCGAGCTGGTTTCCTGCTTCCTGCTGCGGATCGAAGACAACATGGAGTCCATCGGGCGCTCCATCAACTCAGCCCTCCAGCTCTCCAAGCGCGGCGGCGGCGTGGCGTTCGCCCTGACGAACATCCGTGAGGTCGGCGCGCCGATCAAGCAGATCGAGAACCAGTCCTCCGGCGTCATCCCCGTGATGAAGCTCCTCGAAGACAGCTTCTCCTACGCCAACCAGCTCGGCGCACGCCAGGGCGCGGGCGCCGTGTACCTGCACGCGCACCACCCGGACATCAACCGCTTCCTCGACACCAAGCGGGAGAACGCCGACGAGAAGATCCGTATCAAGACCCTCTCCCTGGGTGTGGTGGTTCCGGACATCACCTTCGAACTGGCGAAGAAGGACGAGGACATGTACCTGTTCTCGCCCTACGACGTCGAGCGTGTCTACGGCATGCCGTTCTCCGACGTTTCGGTCACCGAGAAGTACTACGAGATGGTGGACGACTCCCGGATCAAGAAGACCAAGATCAAGGCACGCGAGTTCTTCCAGACGCTCGCCGAGATCCAGTTCGAGTCCGGCTACCCGTACATCATGTTCGAGGACACGGTGAACCGGGCCAACCCGATCGACGGCAAGATCATCATGTCCAACCTGTGCTCGGAGATCCTGCAGGTGTCGCAGCCCACCACGTACAACGACGACCTCTCCTACGCAGACACCGGCAAGGACATCTCCTGCAACCTGGGGTCGCTGAACATCGCGAAGACCATGGATTCGCCGGACTTCGGATCCACCATCGAGACAGCCATCCGGGCGCTCTCGGCAGTCTCGGACATGTCCAACATCACCTCGGTGCCCTCGATTGCGAAGGGGAATGACGCGTCCCACGCCATCGGGCTCGGACAGATGAACCTTCACGGTTACCTGGCCCGTGAGCGGGTGCACTATGGCTCGGAAGAGGGCCTGGACTTCACGAATATCTACTTCTACTCCGTGGTGTACCACGCCGTGCGGGCGTCGAATCTGTTGGCCAAGGAAACCGGCCGGACCTTCGGAGGTTTCGAGAAGTCGAAGTACGCCTCCGGTGAGTTCTTCGACAAGTACACCGACCAGGAATGGGTTCCCCAGACCGCGCGGGTCAGGGAACTCTTCGCCAACGTGCACATTCCCACCCAGGACGACTGGCGGGCGCTCAAAGCGTCGGTGATGGAGCACGGCATCTACAACCAGAACCTGCAGGCCGTTCCACCGACCGGTTCGATCAGCTACATCAACAACTCGACCTCGTCCATCCACCCGGTGGCCTCCAAGATCGAGATCCGCAAGGAGGGCAAGCTGGGGCGCGTGTACTACCCGGCGCCGTACCTCACCAACGACAACCTGGAGTACTACCAGGACGCGTATGAGATCGGCTACGAGAAGGTCATCGACACCTACGCCGCCGCCACCCAGCACGTGGACCAGGGGCTCTCGCTGACGCTGTTCTTCAAGGACACCGCCACCACCCGCGACATCAACCGGGCGCAGATCTACGCCTGGCGCAAGGGCATCAAGACCATCTACTACATCCGCCTCCGCCAGCTCGCGCTGGAGGGGACCGAGGTGGAGAATTGCGTCAGCTGCATGCTGTAACCGGCACGTAAGCCAAACAACGACGCCGGTGGGCCGGCGCACAAAAGCCGGCCCGCCGTCGTCGTACATTAGTTAATTGAATTCACTGCCCTTGAAGGCAGTTCGACGAATGGGACAAGGGGTCACAATGACCGAGAAGGTTAAGTTGCTGTCGCACGTAGAGGCGATCAACTGGAACCGTATCCAGGACGACAAGGATGTCGATGTCTGGAACCGGCTGGTCAACAATTTCTGGCTGCCTGAAAAGGTCCCGCTGTCCAATGACGTCCAGTCCTGGAACACGCTGACCCCGGTAGAGCAGCAGCTCACCATGCGGGTGTTCACCGGCCTGACGCTCCTGGATACCATCCAGGGCACCGTTGGGGCCGTCTCGCTGATCCCGGATGCGATCACCCCGCATGAAGAAGCGGTGTACACGAACATCGCGTTCATGGAGTCGGTGCACGCCAAGAGCTACTCCTCCATCTTCTCCACACTGGCCTCCACCAAGGAGATCGACGAGGCGTTCCGGTGGTCCACGGAGAACGTGAACCTTCAGAAGAAGGCGCACATCGTCATGGATTACTACCAGGGCGATGATCCGCTGAAGCGCAAGGTTGCTTCCACGCTGCTGGAGAGCTTCCTGTTCTACTCCGGCTTCTACCTGCCCATGTACTGGTCCTCGCGCGCCAAGCTGACCAACACCGCTGACCTGATCCGGCTGATCATCCGCGACGAGGCCGTCCACGGGTACTACATCGGCTACAAGTTCCAGAAGGGCCTGGAGAAGGTTTCCGAGGAGAAGCGCCAGGAAATCAAGGACTACACGTTTGAGCTGCTGTTTGAGCTGTATGAAAACGAAGTCCAGTACACCCATGACCTGTACGACGGCGTCGGCCTGGCCGAAGACGTCAAGAAGTTCCTGCACTACAACGCCAACAAGGCGCTGATGAACCTAGGCTACGAGGCCATGTTCCCGTCCTCGGTCACGGATGTGAACCCCGCGATCCTCTCAGCGCTGTCGCCGAACGCGGACGAGAACCACGACTTCTTCTCGGGATCGGGTTCGTCCTACGTGATCGGCAAGGCAGTCAACACCGAAGACGAGGACTGGGACTTCTAAGAACGTCACCAACCCGCCTAGGTTCCCCCGGTCGTGGACCCGAAGGAACACATCGCAGGTTCCAAGGAAACAGCAAGCCCCGGCACGGATGCTTGGACCGGGACCAGCCGCCAAGACCTGGCGAGAACTCCCGCCGGGCCGGACCCGCTCCCACTGCCTCCGGAATGGGTCCGCCCCGGCTTGAAGGATCGTTACGGAATCGACGTTGGCGGATTGCCCCGCGTATCGTCCCGGACCCGAATAATCGGTTGTGTCTCTAAACCAACTTTCGGGGAATCTCGATGAACCTGCTGACCCATATCCGCGCGGGCTTGCTCTCTGCCCTTGTTCTTTCTGCGTCTCTCACCGCGCTTCCGGCTCAGGCCGAGACGGCCCCTCAGCCGCCAGGCCCCTCCATCTATGAAGGCGCGCTCGTGGCCTTCGATCCCGAGGGGAGGCTGTGGGTCTACAGCGGGGACGGGCGAATCCCCGACGCGGGCATAGTAAGCCGGGAGCAGATCGGTCACGGCTGGTCTGCCATGAGGGACATCAAGATCGCCGACTGGAACCGGGACGGGGTGCAGGACATCATCGCCGTGGGTGATAACGGCAACCTGTACGTCTATTACGGCAAGCCGGCGGGCGGTTTCACCCGTGTGACCATCGGAACGGGCTGGGGCCCTTACGACATCTCGGTCGACAAGTGGAAGACGTCCGACCCGTATCCGTCCATCATTGCCGCGAACCTGGACACCGGGAAGCTGTACAACTACCCAAATCTTTCCGGCACCACGTTGTCTCCCAGGGTCGTCGAAGGACGCGGATGGGGGCCGTCAATCACCCACCACCTGGTCGACTGGAACTCTGACGACGCACTGGATGTTCTTGGCCAGGAAACGTCATCAGGAAACCTGGTCGTGTACCGGACAGATGGCAACGGCAACTTCATCGACGAGCCCAGGCTGGTGGTGGGCAGGGGCTGGGGATCGATGAATGAGGTCGAGGCGGCCCCCACCTTCCCCGGGCTGCTGGCCCGAACCACCAACGGTGACCTCTACTTCTACGCGGCGTTGCGGGCTCGCTGGCTCGAACGCCAACTGATCGGGACCGGCTGGAATGGCTACACCATAGCTGGATTCTGATTATTCCCGGCTATTTCTTGCCGACCGGTTCGATCAGCTGCGGCCCGATCGCAGCCGGGGCTTCCAGAGCTCAGTAGCCTGGTATGCCTTCAGGACGGTCGTAGCGCTGACCGGCGGGGCTGGGCGGCAGGATCATGAAGACGAGCAGCACCAGCGCGCCCAGGAACGGTACAAGCCCGATGAGGATCAGCCAGCCGCTCATGTTCACGTCGTGTAGCCGTCGGATGATCAGCGCGATCGAGGGGACGATGGTGGCCGCCAGCCATAGAAACGCCAGAACCGTGCCGAAAGCTGACCCACCTTCGGGCATCCCCGTGGCCGGGTCGACCGTGCCGCCGCCGCCCAGGATGTTGATGAGGAATGTGACGCCCACGGACACCAGCGTCCACCACCAGTATTCGCTGCGGCTGGCCCTGCCCGAGAACGTTGCGTACTTCTTCCAGAAGCGCCGCACGGCGGCCTTGAACGGCGCGCCATAGTACGGCGCCCAGAGCGGCGGCTCAGCGCTCGAGGCAGGCATACCAGGCGGCTGGTACTGCGGATAAGTCATGATTCCCCCAAAGCTCAGTGGTGTCGGTCGACGAGCCCATCATAGGTCCGTGATGAGACTCGTTGCGAGGAAACCGGATCAGGGCACAGAGGGGTTCCAGCGGGCGGCAGAGGGTTCGACGTCAAGAATGAGCGGCATGTGGTCGCTGTGGGGCAGCCAGCCCTCGTGCCGGCCAACGAACTTCGGAAGCTGCCGGTGGAACGCCTGAGATGTGTCGCGGGGGTGATGCCCCGTTGGGGCCGGTTCGAGCGGGACGTCACTTCCGATGCGCGGACCGGCGTTGTAGGGTGACGGCGTGATCGTCCCCGATATTTCCCAGAACGCCGCGGCAGTCGCCGATCACTACGACGAGCTCGATCCGGTTTATCGTCTGGTGTGGGGCGACCACGTCCATCACGGGTTGTGGACCACGGGTCGTGAAACGCCCGCAGAGGCCGTCGAGGTGCTGGTCGATACGGTCGGCGATCGGCTCGACCTCCGGCCTGGTGATGCGTGCGTCGATATCGGCTGCGGCTACGGCTCCACCGCGAGGCGGCTTGCAGCCACACGGGGTGTCCGCGTCACCGGGTTTACTCTTTCCGCCGAGCAGGCCGCCTACGCCAGTGGGCAAACCGCACCCGGCGTGGACATCCAGGTCCGCGACTGGCTGGCCAACGGGCTGCCCGATGCATCGGTCAACGCCGCGTGGGCGATCGAGTCGAGCGAGCACATGGTGGACAAACCCGAATTCTTCGCCGAAGCGCACCGCGTGCTGTTACCCGGAGGGCGTCTGGTCATCTGCGCGTGGCTCGCCGGGACAGGTGCCGGCGGGTGGAAGGTTCGCCATCTGCTCGAGCCGATTTGCCGTGAAGGGCGTCTGCCCTCAATGGGCACCCGTGAGGAATATGAGGCGATGGCAAGGGAAGCGGGCTTTGCAGTCGATGGCTATGAGGATGTCAGCCGCCGCGTCGAGCGCACCTGGATGATTTGCGCCGGTCGGCTTCTGAAGCTCCTGCTCGTCGATCGGCAGACCCGTCGCCTCGCGCTTCGGGCACGTAACCGGGTCTTCGTCCTGAGCATTCCGCGGCTGATCCTGGCCTACCGGACCGGCGCAATGCGCTATGGGATCTTCACGCTGTCGAAGGCAGGGGAGAAGGGGCACCAACCGGAGCCGACCAATCACCCGAGCGCAGGACTTGAGGCCTGAAACTAGAACAAGGGCCAGGGTACGGCCGACATCTGACCGCCCGGAGCGGGAAACTGTCCGGCTGAGCGCAACCGTGCGCACCGCGCAGCGAGCGCAGTGATTTCATCCACCGTCAGCAGGTCCGCCAGCTCCCGGCCCAGGTCACCCTGCAGCGCCTCGCTGAGCCGGTCGACGCCGTCGAGCTCCTCCGCGGTCAGCGCATCTCCCAGCCACCCCCAGAGCACTGTGCGCAGCTTGGTTTCACCGTGGAAGGTGAGCCCATGGTCCACGCCATACCGGTGCCCGTCGGATCCGGCGAGGATATGGTCACCTTTGCGGTCGGCGTTATTGACGACGACGTCGAACACTGCCATGCGCCGCAGCGCCGGAGTGTCCTCGTGGACGAGCGAGACCATCCGCCCCTTCTCATCCTGACCCTCAAGGACCCGCTTCCAGCCGGTTGCCGGCACGCGGCCTGCGGGGACGAGGTCCACCGGATGCTGGCCAGGGTCCGTTTCCTGCCAGAGCTGCACCATGCCTTCCCCGAACGGGCCCTCGCGTAGCCAGGTGCGCGGAACGATGTTCCAGCCAAGGGTCTCGGAGACCAGATAGGCGGCCAGCTCCCGATGCGCGAGGAACCCGTCCGGGAAGTCCCACAAGGGTTTCTCGCCGGCGATCGGTTTGTACACAACCGGCGTGTCGCCGATGCTGCCCACGAACGTCGCGTTCGACGCCGTCGTGATGCGGCCGGTGAGCGTCAGCTCGGCGGTCACCAGATCGGGCGCCGGCATCACGCCTCGGGAAGGGTGCAGGTATGTCCGTCGGCGTCGATGGGCTGGCCGCAGAGCACGCAGAGCGGGCGTCCAGCGCCGACAATCTCGCGGGTGCGCTTGGCAAAAGCGCGTGCCGTGCCCACCGGCATGCTGACCCTGAGCACCTCGGAAGCGTCGGCGTCGTCGTCGTCGACGAGGATGCCATCGTCCTCGGGGTCGACCTCCGTCAGGGGATAGGCCTCGATGACGATCTGCGCGGTCGTCGGGTCCCATCCCAGGCTCATGACGCCGGTGCGGAACTGTTCCTCGACCGTCTCCAGCTGGTCATTGTCGACCAATTCGACCGGAGTGCCCCTGGGAACGCTGAAGGGATTGCCCTCGAGCGCAATCAGCTGGTCGAGGATCTCGTCGATTTTTTCGGCGAGCTGGGCCGACTGCTGCTTCTCCAACGCGATACTGACCAGCTGCTTTCCCGCACGCACCTGCAGGTAGAAGGTGCGTTGCCCCGGAACGCCGATGGTGCCGATGACGACGCGGTCAGGCCAGGCGAACTCGTGAACAGTTGTAGGCATGGGACCTATTTTAGGCTGATCAGGCTGACGGCGCCGTGTGTCCTGCGCCACCGCCCACCGGCGCGTCCTCGGAGGTGACAGTGTTTGCCAGCCAGGACAGATCCCCGGCCTCGGTATTGGTTGCGTGGACGGTGGGCCGGTGGGCGCCGTAGCGCACGATGGACACCGACGCGGGACCCACAGTGATGCGCTGGAACAGATCGAGGTGCATACCGAGCGCGTCGGCGAGGATCGACTTGATGATGTCCCCGTGGCTCACCGCCACCCATACGGCCCCTGGCCCATGCTCAGCCTCGAAAGCCGCGTCCCGGCGGCGAATCGCCGCCACCGACCGGGCCTGCATGGCGGCCATGGACTCACCGCCCGGGAAGACGACGGCGGACGGTTGCGCCTGCACGAGAGGCCACAGCTCCTCGGTGGCGAGGTCAGTCAGCGTTCGGCCCTGCCACTGACCGTAATCACACTCGGTCAGACCGGAATCGAGATGAATATCGATCGGTGCCGGGTGGGTGCCGGTCTGGCGTTCGAGGATGAACTGGGCGGTTTCGCGGCAGCGGTCCAGCGGGCTCGACACCAGCCCGAGCACGGGTACGGCCGCAAGCCGGTCAGCGGTCAGGGCAGCCTGGTCACGGCCGATATCGTCCAGGCTGACGCCGTCGGCCCGGCCTGCCAGCAGCCCGGAGGCATTCGCGGTGGTGCGGCCGTGCCGCACAAGAAGAACTGTCGCCATCCACCCAGCGTAACCACCGGCCCGACGCCGGCGGTCCGCTTCGGCGGGGAATGACCTGAGCGGCAACCATATCCGGGCCGGTGCGCGCTCAGTACACTGGACGAATGACCGAGCAGGAACCGGTTCCGTTCAAGGCTGCTGCGGATCCGGAGAGCGGATCCAGTCTTCCAATCGATGTGAGAGCCGGCTCTGTGCCGGTCGCGGACCCGGCGGCGGATAATCTGGTCGATCCTGACGCGATTGACACGTCGCTGCGCAGTCCGGGAGAGCGGTCCCGTACCTTCGCCGGAATCCTGGTGAACACCGCTCTCGCCAACATCACCACCAGCTACCTGTGGTTTGCGCTCACGTTCTGGGTGTACCTGGAGACCCGCAATGTGATCGCCACCGGCGTGATCGGCGGCGCCTACATGCTGTTGATCGCCCTTTCCAGCATCAGCTTCGGCACCTACGTGGACCGCTACCGCAAACTTTCCGTGATGCGCTTCGCCGCCGGCTTCACCCTGGTGATGTTCGTGCTGGCCGGGATCATGTTCCTGCTCACGCCCACAGCCTCCCTGCTGGACCTGCTGGAGCCATGGTTCTGGTTGTTCACACTGATCATCCTGATCGGTGCGGTTGTCGAAAACATGCGCAACATAGCCCTCTCCACCACCGTCACGATTCTGATCGAGCCGGAGCGGCGGGG
>NZ_KI914581.1:194742-200122 GCF_000520475.1 Arthrobacter sp. 35/47 | reverse complement strand
GACCTGCGCGGATCCCTGGCCGCCGTAATGGCCATCTCCGGGCTGTTCGCGCTGATCCTCTTTTCCACGTTCAACAATTTCATCGGCGGCGTCTACATGGCGTTGATGGATCCCTACGGCCTGGAGATGTTCCCCGTGGAGCTGTGGGGGACCGTCTTCGCGTTCGGCGCCACCGGGTTCATTGTGGGCGGGGCGCTGATCGGCAAGTTCGGGCTCGGGTCCAACCCGCTCCGCACGATGCTTCTTGCGGTGGTCGTCATGGGTGTGCTGGGTGCGGTGTTCACGCTGCGGGAATGGGCCTGGCTGTATGTCGCCGGCATCTGGTTGTACCTGGTTCTGGTGCCATTCGTGGAAGCCGCCGAACAGACGATCATCCAGAAGGTGGTGCCGCTGCACCGGCAGGGCCGGGTGTTCGGATTCGCCATGGCGTTCGAGTCCGCCGCAGCGCCGATCACCGCGTTCCTGATCGCACCGATCGCCCAGTTCTGGATCATTCCGTACGCGCGGTCCGCTGAGGGTTCCGCGCAGCTGGCCCCGCTGCTGGGCGAGGGCGTGTCCCGGGGCATCGCACTGGTGTTCCTGGTTGCCGGAGTCATCATGATCGCGGCCGCACTGCTGGCCTTCCTGACCCCGGTCTACCGCCGGGTGTCGGCGTCGTATGTGCAGCCGGCGTCAGGAGAGCCGCAGATCAGTTAGTCCTCCACGCCGTCGTGTAATGGACATCATTCCGGGCGGGAGGAGGTGATCCGGCGTGCCGCCTCCTGGGCAGCCAATTGCGCGTCGGTGACAACGGCGCCCGGCAGATGACCGGCTGTGGAAACCATGCGGCGCAGCTCGGCGACCGTGTACGGATCGGACCGCCGGTGGGCCATGTAGTGGCAGTTCGGGCACAGCGGGACGAGATCAGTGCGGGGGTCCAGTTCATAGTTCCACGCCAGCCGGGACACCGGCACGGTGTGGTGAACGTGGACCAACCCGGCGCCCTCAGGGCCATACGTGGCCTCGAAATCGAACCCGCATGCCTGGCAGTTTGGGCCGTGGAGTGCGATCGCCTGCCGTCGGTCCTCCGCCCTGCGTTCATACCGGTTGACGTAGATGCGGGCAAGCGATTCATCCGGGCAGACGCCCGGCACAACCTCAAGTTCGCCGCGTTCCCCCCAGATGCTGTCCCGCAGATGTCTTCCCCATGCATCCCTGACGGTGCTCTCTACCTCTGGCGGGATGCGGCTCCCGGAACCGGGCGCCGCCTCCCAGGGGACGGTAGGGATCAGGGCTGCCAGCGTCTCGGTGCGGAGCTGTTCGCCTTCGGGAAGGAGGAGGTCAAACTCGATGCTGACGTACGTGACCGGTCCGCCGCCGTCGTCGGAATCAGGGTGTTTCCCAGTGTACGGATCACTGACTGTGACGCCGTGGCCGATCAGTCCGCGCTGATTCGGTCTGTCTCCCTGCACGAGTAGCCAGGCCTCGGCACCCGCAGGAAGATCCCCGTCGCCTTCCAGGGGCCAGGGCCGAAGATGCCGTCCCGAGTCCCGGACCGCAGCGACGGCGGTCCGGTAGGCCCCGTCCCAGTTCCATTTCTCCGGATTCCATGCCAGGATCACCGCCGTCATTGGACCAGTGTCCCATTCACGCGATGCCGCGCCCTACCTTCACCGGACGGCAGGGGGCTCGCGCCGGACTCCCTTCCAGAAGTACAGGAGGGGGCCGGCGAGGTTGAGCCCGATGACCACGGCCCAGGCGCCCTTGGGCCCGTTCACCTGGCTTTGCGGGCGGGTAGCCAGATCGAGCCAGGCAGTCGTCGCCAGCGCCAACTGTGTGGAGCCGAGGGTGAGGACGAGAGTTTTCTCGCCGTCAGTGAGATCGCTCCACCGTTTTTTGGCCACGATGGTCAGCTATCCGGGAAACGGCATGAACGGGACGTCCGGCTTGCCGTCATTGTCCTTGTCGCCGTACGCCTTCATTGCCAGTTCGTCGGCCTTCTTCTCACTGCCGTGGATATGGACGTACCCCTCACGGAAGTCCTTTTGATGCGCAGAGGCAGCAGCGGCCTGCTTGCGCTCGAACTCGTTGCCTTTTCTTCGAAAGATGGACATATCCGGTTCCTTTCCAGGCTCGCGTCGATTCGGCTCCGGGCAGACGGCCCATCGCCGACATAGTTCAAAAATACGCCCGGCCGGCGGGGAAAGCGATAACGAAAGCGTCGCGTTGGAAACCTGCCCGTGGGGAACAACCATGCCGCATCCGGTGTTGTCAGTAGGGTGACTGTTTCAACGGCGCCGCCCGTCACCCTCGACAACCATTTCGCCCGCCACCTGCC
Organism: Arthrobacter sp. 35/47; assembly: GCF_000520475.1. Classification (NCBI taxonomy): domain Bacteria; kingdom Bacillati; phylum Actinomycetota; class Actinomycetes; order Micrococcales; family Micrococcaceae; genus Arthrobacter; species Arthrobacter sp. 35/47. Next base: position 197,805 of record NZ_KI914581.1, on the reverse strand, counting down.
CGAAATGGGCATGCCCTGGCAAGCAGCCGAACCCGCAGAACCCCAGTTGCTCGTCCTCAACGGGCAGCTCGCACTGGACCTTGGCCTGGACCCGGACTTCCTTCGCAATCCCGACGGTGTGCGGCTGCTGACCGGCAACCTTCTGCCGGAGGGAGCCACCCCTGTTGCCCAGGCCTATGCCGGCCATCAGTTCGGCGGGTACAGCCCGCGCCTCGGCGACGGGCGGGCGCTGCTGCTCGGGGAGGTCACCGATGCGCGCGGGAGCCTCCGCGATATACACCTCAAGGGCTCGGGCCGTACGCCCTTCGCACGCGGCGGGGACGGGCTGGCTGCCATTGGCCCGATGCTCCGCGAGTACATCGTGAGCGAAGCCATGTACGCGCTCGGCATACCCACCACCCGCTCGCTCGCCGTCGTCGCGACCGGACGGCCGGTGCAGCGCGAGGAGCTCCTGCCCGGCGCCCTCCTGACCCGCGTTGCCTCCAGCCACCTGCGGGTCGGCACCTTCCAGTACGCGCGGGCAACCGGTGACCGGGAACTGCTGGAACGCGTGGCGGACTACGCCATCAACCGCCACTACCCGCACGCCGCAGAGGCACCGAACCGGCACCTCGCGCTGCTCGAGTCGGTGATCACCGCCCAGGCGTCCCTCGTGGCCCAGTGGATGCTGGTGGGTTTTGTGCACGGCGTCATGAACACCGACAACATGACCATCTCCGGTGAGACCATCGACTACGGACCCTGCGCCTTCATCGACACGTTCAATCCGTCAGCGGTCTACAGCTCCATCGACAGCATGGGCCGCTACGCCTACGCGAACCAGCCCGCTGCCGCCCAGTGGAACCTGACACGGTTTGCCGAGACCCTCCTTCCGCTGCTCGCCGAGAACCAGGACGACGCCGTGAGGCTGGCTGAAGAAGCCCTCGGCGAGTTCGCTGCCCGGTACAGCCGGGCCTGGTCCGCGGGCATGCAGGCGAAACTCGGACTGAAGAACGACGTCGACGCCTCCACAGTGGCCGGAAAATTGCTGACCCTGCTCGAGGAGAGCCAGGTCGACTACACCTCCTTCCTGCGACGTCTCAGTGCTGCCGCGCGCGGTGACGCGGGACCTGCCCGGGCCTTCTTCTCCGATACGGCGCGGTTTGACGCGTGGCTGCAGGAGTGGCTGGCGCTGGACCCATCCGCTGAAGCCATGGACCGGGTCAACCCGGCCTACATTCCACGGAACCACCTGGTCGAGGAAGCGCTCGCCGCTGCCGGAACAGGCGATCTCGCCCCGCTTGGTGATCTCCTCTCCGCAGTGACAGCACCCTTCACCGAACGCGCCGGCCTTGAGCGTTACGCCGCGGGAGCACCCGAGGAATTCGGTTCCTACCGGACTTTCTGCGGAACCTGAGCAAAGGTCATTGTGCCGTTGAACCGTCAGCGGGACAATGTGCCTAGCACTTAGCTACCCAGGCTCCGGGACCCCTTCGGCCCCACTGTTCAGAGGATGATCGTCATGGCCGAATTCATGGATATTCACCGCAATATGAAGGGCATCACGGCGGAGCAGCTCAAGGCCGCACACGATGCCGACCTCGCCATCCAGGCGGAGGAAGACGTCGTCTTCAAGCAGGCGTGGGCTGATCCGGACAGTGGGGTGGTGTACTGCCTCTCCGAAGCGCCGTCGGCGGACGCTGTCCGGCGTATCCATGAGCGCGCCGGGCACGCCCCGGATGACGTCCATCCGGTGCCGATCGTCGTCTGAACCGCTTTTCGGCCCTTACGGGTTGTCGAGGTCGTCTGCTGCGAAGGTGTCGCAGGCTTCGATGTCGCCGGTTTCCAGGCCACGCAGGAACCAGGCCTGACGCTGTTCACTGGAGCCGTGGGTCCAGGCCTCCGGATTCACCTGCCCGGTCGTCGACTCCTGGATCCGGTCATCTCCGACAGCCGAGGCGGCTGAGAGCGCATCCTGCAGATCAGCCCTGGTGAACTCGCGCAGGAAAGGAACCCCCGATTCGGGGTCGGCCACGGTTGTGGCGTGCGCCGCCCACATCCCCGCGTAGCAGTCGGCCTGCAGTTCCACCCGGACTGCCCCCGACTCCGCGCCACGCGGATCCTGCTGGGAGGCGCCCAGCGCACCGGTCAGGTTCTGGATGTGGTGCCCGAATTCATGGGCAATCACATATTCCTGCGCCAGCGGACCCGCTGAGGCGCCAAAGCGGGTCACCAGGTCATCAAAAAACGCTGTGTCATAGTACGTCTGCTCATCTGCCGGGCAGTAAAACGGTCCGACGGCGCTGCTTGCCGCCCCGCAGCCCGTGTTCGTCTGGCCGGTAAACAGTACGACGCCGGGGGGTGTGTACTGGATCCCGTAGGGCTCGAGATACGGCTCCCAGAAGCTGTCGAGGCTTTCAGCGGTACCCAGAATGCGGCAGTCCAGCCGCGCGTTGGCGTCCTCACCGGTCTGGCAGGCGTTGATGGCAGGATCGGCCCCCGCTTCGATGCCCGGGTCACTGCCGGTGCCGCCGTCGAGCCCCAACTGGTCCACCACGCCCGGACCGAAGAAGAGCGACAGGAGCAGGATGAGGCCGCCACCCAGCCCGCCGCCGATTGCGACGCCGCGCCCGCGGCCCCGCCGGTCACTTACCCTGGACGGATCAAACTGCGCGTTGTCGTTGAAGCTCATGGGAGAACTCTAAACTAGGAAGCCTGCTTTGTATTGACCGCCCTCCGGGGAGATTCCCGGCGTTCAGTCGTGTGCCGGTTCCCCTGTCACCCGGTGATCAGCGTGGTTCAGGCCCTCCCGAACCAGCCGGGCGAGGTGGCCGTCAGCGATGCTGTAAATGACGTTCCGTCCGCTTTTCCGTGTTGTGACCAGACCCGAAAAGCGAAGCTTCGCCAGATGCTGGCTGACCGAGGTTCTGGTTGCTCCGGTGCGTTCGACCAGGGAACCGACGTCACCGGGTTCCCCGGAGAGGAGCCAGAGGATGTGGAGGCGGGTGGGATCGGAAAGCATCCGGAAAAGGGATGCACCGACGTCGAGCCGTGCTTCATCAGGATCGGCAGGGTGATTCAGCG
>NZ_KI914581.1:190124-194642 GCF_000520475.1 Arthrobacter sp. 35/47 | reverse complement strand
CTCGGACGCGAGCCGATCGGGTCCTCGCTCAACGGTGTCCTCCTGTCCTGCCGACGGCATCTTCCTGCCTGGGCGTCGGTGCCCCGACGGTCCAGAGGCGCCATGCCGCTACAGCGCCGAGTGCAGCGAGCGCAGCAAGGATCAGTGCAGCCGCAGGTTGACCGGCCGCCGCCCCAACCCCGCCCGCAACGGGATAAGTGATGATGAAGCAGGCATGGGACAGTGAGAACTGCGCGGTGAACAGGTAGGACCGGGTGGAATCGGTTGCGGCACGCCGCAGCAGCCTTGCCGACGGCGTGTTGATCATCGATGTGCCCGCTCCCAGGCCCGCCCACAACACCAGCATCAGCAGCCACGGCGGACGCACGGCCGCAACCACGCCCGCGGCGCCCACGCCGGCAGCAACCAGTGCGCTCCCACCCAGCATGAACGCGCGGTCCGTGAAGCGTTCCAGCAGTCCCGGCGTCGTAAGCGCCACGAGCATCGACCCGCCGCCGTAACAGGCGAGGGCCACTGCCACCTGCGCGTTGGTGCCGCCGTAGAGGTCCCGGACGTAGACAACGGTATTCACCAGCACGAGAGCCGTACCGCATGCGACCACCAGGTTCAGGGCAAGGAGGCCGCGAAGAGGCGGCAGCTGCAGGAAGATCCGCGACCCGAGGGTGGTGCGGTGGAGAAGGGAACCGGTTCCGGCGGCTGACGGGGAAGCGGGAAGTCGCGTGGCCAGCACCAGCAGGGCCGAGAGAAGAAAACCTGCAACCGTGCCGAGGAACAGGTTTGAATAACTCATGACCACCAGCAGCGCCGCAGCGAGGATCGGGCTCACCAGCGACTCAAGGTCGTACGCCAGCCGGGAGAGGGACAGGGCCTTCGTGTAATCGCGTTCCTGCGGCAGAACGACGGGGATCACCGACTGGAAGGCCGGGGTGAAGGTTGCCGAGGCGGACTGCAGGACGAACACGAGCACGTAAACCTGCCACACCTGATCCACGAACGGCAGCATCAGCGCAACTGCCGCCCGGACGAGGTCCGCGGCCACCAGCACCGCCTTTGGAGGCAGATGTTCAACGAGCGCAGCCATGAGCGGTGCAACGGACACATAGGCGAGCATCTTGATGGTGAGTGCGGTGCCCAGGATGGCCCCGGCCCGGCCTGCGGCCAGGTCGAACGCGAGCAGACCCAGAGCCACCGTCAGGAGGCCGGTCCCCAGAAGCGCGATGACCTGCGCGGAGAAGAGGTTGCGGTAGGCGGGAAGACGGAGAACTGTCAGCACTTCCCTAATCTAGACCACGTGTGCGCAATCGTGCACCTATTGCCGATATATTGACAGACATCGATGTCTCGCCGGATACTTACATCGACAAAAATCAATGCAGTGCACCCGCTTGTTCGTTGAGCGAAAGGAACCCCATGTCGGAAAATCACGAACTGCCAGTGGCCATCCTCGGGGCGGGCCCGATCGGACTCGCAGCCGCTGCCCATGTACTCGAGCGCGGGCTCACTCCGGTGATCTTCGAGAAGGGAAGCACCGCCGGTGCCGCCATCCGGCAGTGGGGCCATATCCGACTGTTTTCACCCTGGCAGTACAACGTCGACGACGCCGCCCGGCGCCTTCTGGAGCCCACCGGCTGGGAGGAGCCCAGGCCTACCGCCCTGCCCTTCGGAGCCGAGCTGGTTGAGCGCTACCTTGACCCTCTGGCGGCAATTCCTTCCATCGCCTCCGTTCTCCGGTTCAACACGGAGGTTCTGGCGGTCACCCGGCAGGGCATGGACAAGACCCGAACCAGGGACCGGGAGCATCAGCCCTTCCTGATCCGGGTGCAGGGTCCGCACGGAACCGAGAACCACCTGGCGCGTGCGGTGATCGATGCCTCGGGTACCTGGAGCCAGTCGAACCCGCTGGGGCAGGCAGGGTTGCCGGCTTCCGGTGAAGAGTCCGCGCGGGCCTTCCTCACGGAGCCTCTGCCGGACGTCACCGGGGCGGATCGTGCCCGGTTCAGCGGCAAGCGCGTCATGGTTGTCGGTGCCGGGCACTCTGCCGCCAACACCCTTCTGAGCCTTGGCCAGGTTGCCAAGGCCGAGCCGGGAACCCGACTTTTCTGGGCCGTCCGCGGTCCGGGATCCGCCCAGCGGCTCTACGGCGGAGGTGATCTTGACGGTCTGCCCGCCCGGGGTGCCCTGGGCAGGCGCCTCCGGTCACTGGTGGAAGACGGGGTTGTGGAGCTGCTGACCTCCTTCTCCATCACCTCGCTGACGGCCGACGACGGCGCGCTCACCGTGCACGCCTCAACTCCCGATGGCGAGCGCGAGGTCCCGGTGGACGTGCTCGTTCCGGCCACGGGATTCCGGCCGGACCTTTCGATCCTGCGCGAGCTGCGGCTGGAGCTGGATCCCGCCGTCGAGGCACCGCGGGCACTGGGCCCGCTGATCGACCCGGAGTTCCACTCCTGCGGAACGGTTCCTGCACACGGTGCTGACGTGCTGGCCCATCCGGACCAGGACTTCTACCTTGTCGGCATGAAGAGTTATGGCCGCGCGCCGACCTTCCTGCTGGCCACCGGATATGAGCAGGTCCGCTCCGTCGTGGCCGCCATCGCAGGCGATACGGATGCCGCGTCCGCAGTCCACCTGGAACTGCCCGAAACAGGCGTATGCAGCACGGACCTCGGAGGCAGCTGCGATGCTCCGGCGGAGCCGACCACGGAATCCGGAGCGTCGTCGTGCACTGGGGATGAGCAGGCAGCAGAAGCAGGCTGCTGCGCCCAGCCCCAACTTCTCAGCCTCGGCGTGCCGACCGGCCTTGCACACGGACGCTCCGGCGATCCGGACTACTGACCTCCGGCAGCACGAAGCCGCCGTCTTTCGGTATTGTCGCTCCCAGGGCCGTCCCCGTCCCGCCCGCTTGTTTCCAGAGGAGCGTGTTCATCACCACCATGGCAGATTCCTACTACCGTCCGGCCGGCGTCGGGCAGTTCGAGGCGACCATCCACGCCCAGGGGGCCTGGAACGCGCACGAGCAGCATATGGCGCCCGCGTCGGGGCTCCTTGCCCACTGCCTGGAGCAGTTCCAGCCCAGGGCGGAGCTGCAGATGGCACGGATCTCCTACGAGATTCTCGGACTCATCCCGCTGGACACGGTCGAGGTGGCAACCCGCATGGTGCGTCCGGGGCGCACCATCGAACTGCTTGAAGCGGAGATGAACCACGGCGGCCGGACCGCGATCCGGGCCCGCGCGTGGCGGCTGGCTGCATGTGACACGTCTTCGGTGGCCGCGCTCGAAGACGAGCCGATGCCCGGTCCCGAGGAAGGCGAGGAGCATGATGCGGTCGCCGAATGGCCGGGCGGCTACATCCAGTCTCTTGACGTCCGCAAGCTGGACGGCCACCGCGCCGGACGTGGCCGTGTATGGTTGCGTACGCCGCTTCCGCTGGTCGAGGGTGAACAGCCCTCGGACGCGGCACGGCTTATCGGACTCATTGACACCGCAAACGGAATAGCCACCCGCGTTCCTCCGGGAGCGGGCAGCTGGGCTTTTCCGAACGTGGACCTGCAGGTGCACCTCCATCGCCGCCCGGAGGGCGAGTGGCTCGGTCTCGACACCCGTGTCAGCTTCGGACGCGACGGAGTAGGCCTGACCTCCTCGGTCCTGCACGATCTGGACGGACCCTTCGGCCGAAGCGAACAGATCCTGACCCTGCGTAAGCTGCCCTAAGCCCACGCGTTGAATTGGCAGGACACGCCCGCTTAAGCGCCACGATGAGGGGAGTATCCTGCCAAACCGATTCGAACAACGACGAGAAACCAACCCAGGGAGCTTTTGATGGAATACAGGAACCTCGGCAGCAGCGGTACCTCGGTCTCGGCGTACGCGCTGGGCACCATGACCTTCGGCGCGGAAGCCGATGAGGCCACGTCGCACGCCATCCTCGATGACTACGCCGACGCCGGCGGAAACCTGATCGACACCGCTGACGTCTACACGGCCGGCACCTCCGAGGAAATCATCGGCCGGTGGCTGAAGAAAAGCCCGGCAGCTTCCGACATGGTCCTCGCGACCAAGGGCCGGTTCCCGATGGGCAAGGGGGCGAATGACCTCGGGCTGTCCCGCAGGCACCTGCGGCTGGCACTCGACGCATCGCTCAAACGCCTCAATGTGGATCACATCGACCTGTACCAGATGCACTCGTGGGATCCGCTCACCCCGTTGGAGGAAACCCTGGGCTTCCTGCACGAAGCGGTGAGCGCCGGCAAGATCAGCTACTACGGCTTCTCGAACTACACGGGCTGGCAGCTCACCAAGGCCGTCGGAACCGCCAGGGCGCGCGGCTGGGACCTCCCGGTGACCCTGCAGCCGCAGTACAGCCTGCTGGTGCGCGGAATCGAGGCGGAGATTGTCCCGGCCTCGCTTGACGCCGGTCTGGGACTGCTGCCCTGGTCTCCCCTCGGCGGAGGCTGGCTTACGGGCAAGTACAAGCGGGACACCGCACCGGCGGGAGCAACCCGCCTCGGTGAGAACC
>NZ_KI914581.1:182238-190024 GCF_000520475.1 Arthrobacter sp. 35/47 | reverse complement strand
CGCCTCGGTGAGAACCCGGACCGTGGCATGGAAGCGTGGAAGAAGCGCAACGCCCAGGAGCGCACCTGGGCGATCATCGACGTCGTGCTCGAGATCGCAGAAGCACGTCAGGTGAGCGCGTCCCAGGTGGCGCTGGCGTGGGTTGCCCAGCAGCCTGCCGTGACCTCGGTGATCCTGGGCGCGCGGACCACCGAACAGTTGGCCGATAACCTCGGCGCGGCAGGACTGCTGCTGAGCGAGGATGAGATCGCCCGGCTCTCCGACGTCAGCGCCCCCGAACTCGCGGACTACCCGTATGGGACCCCGGGCGTGGAGCAGCGGAGCCGCAACATCGACGGCGGCCGATAGGCTCCTGGCGGTCAGGCGAAGACCAGCCAGGTCACCAGGGTGATCAGGCCGGTCAGTACCGTGCCCCACGCCAGGTCCACCACTACGACGACGGCGGGCCAGTTCTTGAGGGTCGCCGCGTTGGTGAGGTCATAGGTTGCGTAGCCGAAGAATCCGAGGGCCGCGCCGTACCCCAGCGCGGCCGGCCACGAACCGGCCTGCAGTGCGGGTTGAAGTGCGAAGAACACGATCCCGGCGATATAAATGAGGTAGAAGGCTGCGGCGTAGCGGAAGTCCGGTTTCGGCGCCATGAGCTCGGTGAGATGGCGGCGGTAGAACCCGCTCATCGACTTCAGCCAGACCGCATCGAACATCAGGAACGCTGCAGCGGCAACGACGAACTGCAGGAAGATCATGGGACAGGAGCCTAACGCAGTGGTTACTGACCCGTGGTCCCAACGGCGCCTGCAGGTGCTGCACGAGTCCTCGTCCGGCGCGGCGGCGGACATGGAGCGGGGGCTCACGCTGCTTCGCCAGGCTGCCCGCGGAGGTCTCGATCCCATCCTCCGCATCTACCGTCCGCAGCCCACAGTTGCCTTCGGGCAGCGCGACACCCGCCTGCCCGGATTCAAGGCGGCAGCCGCGGCAGCCCGTGAGCAGGGCTTCGAGCCGCTGATCCGCAAGGCCGGCGGTCGGGCAGCGGCCTACCATGAGGGCTGTCTGATCGTTGATCACATAGAACCCCATGACGACGCCGTCCTGGGCTCACGGGCGCGCTTCAGCATCCTGGGCGGACTGCTGGCGGATGCGCTGCGCCGCGTCGGCGTGGATGCGCGGATGGGGGAGATTCCCGGCGAGTACTGCCCGGGAGAATTCAGTGTGCACGGCGTGGGCAGCACACACTCAGTGAAACTCGTCGGGACCGCGCAGCGGGTTGTCTCCGGCGGGTGGCTCTTCTCCTCGGTGGTAGTGGTGGAGCGCTCCGCGCCCATCCGGCGCGTCCTCGAGGCAACCTATGCCGCCCTTGAGCTGCCATGGGAACCGGCGACGGCGGGAGCCGCCGAGGATCTGGTGCCCGGTGTCACCGTGGATGCGGTGAGAAACGCCGTCGTCGCTGCCTATGAGGACGCGGTCGTTGCGCCCTCATAGGCAGCCGGGGGTCAGCTTCCGGCCGGTTCAGGCCGCCGGGGTCTCCCTGATGGACTGCATAGCGCGTTCGGTGACCTCGTCTACCGGGCCGATGCCGTCTACCAGCGTCCGGATGCCGCGTTCGGCGTAGCGGGCCACCACCTCGCCGGTTTGTCCGGAGTAGAGATCCAGGCGGTGGCGGATGACATCCTCGGTGTCGTCACTGCGACCGGATTCCCTTGCACGGCCCAGCAGGCGGGCCACGAGTTCCTCGTCATCGGCTGTGAGTTGCAGGACGACGTCCAGCGTGTGGCCGCCGTCGGCCAGAATCCCGTCCAGATAGTCAACCTGTTCGATGGTGCGCGGGTACCCGTCCAGGAGGAAGCCTTGCTCCACGTCGGTCTCGCTGAGCCTGTCCCGGACCATCCCGTTGGTCACGCTGTCCGGAACGAAATGCCCCGCGTCCAGGTACTTCCCGGCTTCGACACCCAGCGGCGTCCCACTCTTCACGTTGGCACGAAACATGTCACCGGTGGAGATTGCCACAATCCCCAGGCGCTCCGAAATGCGTTCTGCCTGCGTGCCTTTGCCCGAACCCGGTGGTCCGATAATCAACATCCTGGTCATTCCATAACCTTTCGTGGAAACCAACCTAGAGGGACCGCTGCTCCACACCGTTGTAGGCGCTCAAGGGGCGGATCAGGGAGTTCGCTGCGGCCTGCTCCATGATGTGAGCGGTCCACCCGGTAATGCGGCTGGCGACAAAGAGCGGGGTGAACATCTCGGTGTCGAAGCCCATGAGGTGGTACGTGGGCCCGGCAGGGTAGTCGAGATTCGGTTTAATGGCTTTCGCTTCCTCCATGGCCTGCTCCAGTCCGTTGTACAGACCCAGCAGTTCAGGCCGCCCGTAGTGGGCGATCATTTTGTCCAGGGCTGCCTTCATGGTGGGCACGCGGGAGTCGCCGTTCTTGTACACGCGGTGGCCGAAGCCCATGATCTTCTTCTTGTGGGCGAGGGCGTCCTCCATCCAGGCCTTGGCCCGTGCCGCTGCTTCCTCGCCGGATTCCCCGGACCGGATACCTATCTCCTCGAACGTGTGCATGACGGCTTCATTGGCACCGCCGTGCAGGGGGCCCTTGAGAGCGCCGATGGCTGCTGTCACAGCGGAATGAAGGTCGGACAGGGTTGACGTCACTACCCGCCCGGTAAAGGTGGAGGCGTTGAAGGAATGCTCCGCGTAGAGAATCATCGATACGTCAAACGCCTCGACAACCTCCGGTGCGGCCTCCTCACCGAAGGACATCCAGAGGAAGTTGGCGGAGTAGCCGAGGTCGGCCCGGGGCTCTACCGGTTCAGTGGGGCGTCCCGTGCGTCGGCGGCGCTGGTCATAGGCCACGACGGCGGGCATCGCCGCGAACAGATCCAGCGCTTTGGCCATATTGGCCTCCGGGCTCGAGTCCCCGGCCAGAGGGTGGCAGGCGCCCATGACCGAGGCGGCCGTGCGGCAGACGTCCATGGGATGGGCGGTGATAGGGAGGGCGTCCACCACCTGTTTCACCACAGGTTCCAGGGCGCGGCCGGCCCGTTCCTGCTGGATAAATGCGGCGAGCTCTTCGGGGCTGGGGAGCTCTCCGTTCCAGAGCAGATAGGCGACCTGCTCGAAGCTGCAGTTGGCGGCCAGATCCTGGACCGGGTAGCCCCGGTACAACAGCGAGTTGGTCTCGGGGTTGACCTTGGAAACGGCGGTGGAGTCCACCACAACGCCGGCAAGGCCCTTGCGGATTTCAATGGTTGCTGAGGTCATAAGACTTCCTTGTCTGGGTGTTCCGTCCGGGCGGACTAGTTGGTTCCTGGGACCTGGAAATTGAAGACCCCCGTATCGAAGCGGTTGTAGGCCTCATAGTCCACCAGGTCATACAGACGTGCACGGGTGAGCATATTCCCCACCTCCGCCTCCTGGCTCCCGGTGGTAGTGATCGCGTCGAGTGTCCGTTCAGCGGCGCCCATGGCACTGCGGAGCAGCGTCACCGGATAAATGACCATGTTCACACCCACGCCGGCCAGCTCCTCTACAGTGAACAGCGCACTCTGACCGAACTCGGTCATGTTGGCCAGGATGGGGACGTCCACCGCGTCGCGGATGGCCTGGAATTCGGAGAGGTCTTTCATGGCCTCGGGAAAGATGGCGTCCGCCCCGGCCTCCACGAGGGCCCGGGCACGGTCCTGCGCCGCTTCCAGTCCTTCCGTGGCACGGATATCGGTGCGCGCCATGATCAGGAAATTGGGGTCCCGCCGTGCATCGGCCGCGGCCCGGATGCGCTTGGTCGCGGTCTCCAGATCCACCACGTTCTTGCCGTCCAGGTGCCCGCAGCGCTTGGGATTGAACTGGTCCTCGATGTGGCAGCCGGCCAGCCCGGCGTTCTCCAGTTCCTGGACGCTTCGCGCAACATTCATGGGCTCGCCGAAGCCCGTGTCCGCGTCAACGATGGCGGGCAGGTCCGTCATCCGCGCGATCTGCCCGGCACGGGTGGCCACTTCGGTCAGTGTGGTCAGGCCGATGTCCGGCAGTCCGAGGTCGTTTGCGAGCACCGCGCCTGAGATGTAGACCCCGGGAAAGCCTTTTTCCTCGATCAGCCGGGCCGAGAGCGGATTGAATGCTCCCGGGAACTGCTGGATGGTGCCGGAGGCCAGGAGTTCCCGGAACTGTTGCCGTTTCTGTTCGGGTGTCTTCGTCGAGTACAGCATGTCTAGAACAGTCCTTTCGGTGCTGCGGCGAAGTCGATGACTCCGGGGGCGGCAGTGATGTTGAGCTGGTCCAGCTCACCGGCGGCCAGCTGCGGGAGCCGGGCTGCGGCGTCGAGGAACCGCTCGATCTCGGCCTCTTCGACGAGGCCGGCCGCGAGGGTGCGGAACTTGTCGATGTACTGCTCACGGGCGAACGGCCGGGCGCCGAGGGGGTGGGCGTCGGCGACGGCGATTTCGTCGGTGATGACGGTCCCGTCGGTGAGGGTGATTTCCACCGAGCCGCCGAAGGCTTTCTCACTGATGTCCAGGGAGTGATAGCGGCGGGTCCATTCCTGATCTTCCACGGTTGCGACCTTCTGCCACAGTTCCACGGTGTCGGGACGGGATGCACGTTCCGGTGCATAGGAATCAACGTGGTGCCAGGCGCCGTCCTGCAGTGCAACGGTGAAGATGTAGGGGATCGAGTGGTCCAGGGTTTCCCGGCTGGCGGTCGGGCTGTACTTCTGCGGATCGTTCGCGCCGGAACCGATGACGTAGTGGGTGTGGTGGCTGGTCCTGATCAACACCGACTTCACGTTGTCCGGCCTGGTGGCTTCGGGATGCTCCCGGTTCAGTTTCCGGGCGAGGTCGATCCAGGCCTGCGCCTGGTACTCCGCCGAGTGTTCCTTGGTGTAGGTATCCAGGATGGCCCGCTTGGCCTCGCCCGGTGTCGGCAGCGGAACCAGGTAGGAAGCGTCCGGCCCATCGAGCAGCCAGGCGATGAAGCCGTCTTCGCCCTCGTAGATCGGGACAGGGGAGGTCTGCCCGCGCATGGAGCGGTCCGCCGCCTCCACGGCCATCTTGCCGGCGAACGCGGGAGCGTGGGCCTTCCAGGTGGAGATTTCACCCTTGCGGGACTGCCGCGTGGCCGTGGTGGTGTGCAGGGCCTGGCCGACGGACTGGAAGATGGTTTCGACGTCGAGCCCGAGCAGGGTCCCGATGCCGGCGGCCGCGGAAGGGCCGAGGTGTGCCACGTGATCGATCTTGTGCTTGTGCAGGCAGATCGCCTTGACGAGGTTGACCTGGATCTCGTAGCCGGTGGCGATGCCCCGGATCAGGTCCGCACCGTTGGAGCCGACATGCTGCGCCACGGCGAGGATCGGCGGGATGTTGTCCCCCGGGTGGGAGTAGTCCGCCGCGAGGAACGTGTCATGGTAGTCCAGTTCCCGGACAGCGACGCCGTTGGCCCACGCCGCCCATTCCGGGGAGACGCGCTCACCGATACCGAAGACATTGGCCCCCTTGCCTCCGGTCGACGGCCCATGGGTGAGTGCCTGGGCACGGGCGGCCACGATGGGTGCGCGGTTCAGCGAGGCGATGGCTACCGAGGCGTTGTCGATGATCCTGTTGATCACCATTTCGGTGACGTCGTCGGTGACGGCTACCGGGTCCGCCGCCACCAGCGCTATCTTGTGGGCCAGCTGGTCCTCGCGCGGCAGGTTTTCCTCGCTCTTGTATACGCGGACGTGATGTTCCTTAACCATGGGGGCTCCTTGCTGATGCGATGTATGGGGCTAATGGGCTGTATGGGTGGCTTTGAGATGGGAAAGGCTTCGGTGCAGGTGCAGGGTGGTGGCGGCTTCCGCCAGGCGGGGGTTGCGGGCCGCTATCGCCTCGGCAATCGCCGCGTGCTCGCCGGCCGCTGCGGTGAGCCGCTCGGCGTCGTCCGCCGCCAGCCGGCGCACACGCACCAGGTGGATGCGCAGGCTCCGCATAGCCTGGGCGAGATAGGAGTTGGAGATCGCGGCGTCGATGGCTGTATCCAGCCTGCCGACGAGCCCGTAGTAGTCATGCCGGGCGGGATCGTGCGCGCCGATCAGCCCGGGTGCATCGAGCAGTTCCTTCTGGAGCTGTTCGAAGAGTGCGGCATCGCCCCGCCGGGCAGCCAGCGCCGCTGCCTTGCACTCCAGTGTTTCGCGGAGCTCGAACAGTTCGTCGATGTCGGCCAGCGAAATATCGGTGACGACGACGCCGCGGCCGCCCGCCGCCGTCGTCAGTCCTTCAGCGGTGAGCCGGCTCAGGGCCTCCCGGAGCGGCGTCCGTGAGACGCCGAGGCGCTCGGACTGCTCCACTTCGCCGAGGACGGCGCCCGGGAGCAGGCGCCACTCGATGATGTCCTCGCGGAGGGCCTCGTAGGCCTTTTCGCTGGCGCGCATCCCTGCCTCCCTCACTGATTTGCACTCAGTGTATACAGAAACCGCCAATTGGGGCCAGTAATCCGACTAAACCGCATGAAATAATCGTCCTGTGTATACAAAATCCTTGTGCCTTTCACCCCAGCCCGGCTAGCATGAGCCGCATCACATCATCGACGGGATGGAATTCATGGTCATGAGCAATTACCGGGACAGCTACGCGCACAGCCTGGAAAAGCCGGCGGAATTCTGGCTGGATGCCGCCGCGAACGTTTCCTGGTCGACCCCGCCGCACCACGCCATCGACTCCAGCCGTGCACCGCTGTACGGATGGTTTCCCGACGGCGTCCTCAACACTTCCTATAACGCCCTGGACCGATATGTGGAGGCTGGCCGCGGGGACCAGGAGGCCCTGATCTATGACTCCGCCATGCTGGGCATCCAACGGCGTTACTCCTATTCGGAACTGACGGATCTCGTGGCCCGGTTCGCCGGTGTGCTGCGCAGCCACGGCGTAGGTACCGGCGACCGCGTGGTCATCTACATGCCGATGATCCCCGAAGCCGCGATCGCCATGCTGGCGACTGCCCGGCTGGGAGCTGTGCACTCCGTCGTCTTCGGTGGCTTCGCCCCCAGGGAGCTGGCAGCCCGCATCCGCGACGCCGCGCCCACGGCAGTGGTCACGGCCTCCGGCGGCGTCGAGCCCTCGCGCCGGATCGAGTACCTGCCCGCTGTCGGCGAAGCCCTCACCCTGGCCGGCGCCGAAGATGTGCCCGTCCTGGTCAAGGCCCGCGATGGCTTCGCCGCCACCGTGGCGGACCACGCGGGATGGCTGGACTGGGACGCCGAGATGAGCACCGCGGTGCCTGCCGCACCCGTCGACGTCAAGGCCACGGATCCCCTGTACATCCTCTACACCTCCGGCACCACCGGAACACCAAAAGGGGTGGTGCGGGACAACGGCGGCCATGCCGTCGCCCTCAGATGGACCATGGAGAATATTTACGACGTCGGTCCCGGTGACGTCATGTGGACAGCCTCCGACGTCGGCTGGGTGGTGGGACACTCATACATCGTCTATGGCCCGTTGCTGGCGGGCGCCACTACGGTGATGTACGAAGGAAAGCCGGTCGGCACGCCCGACGCCGGAGCGTTCTGGAGGGTCATCGAGGACCACCAGGTGAACGTGCTTTTCACCGCGCCCACTGCCCTGCGTGCCATTCGAAAGGCGGACCCGGAGGCCGATCTGCTGGAACGGCACAACACGTCCAGCCTGCGCACCCTGTTCGCGGCCGGCGAGCGCCTGGATACCGACACCTTCCACTGGGCGCGGCGGGTGCTGGGGGTGCCGGTAGTGGACCACTGGTGGCAGACCGAGACCGGCTGGGCCATCTGCGCCAACCCTCGCGGGC
>NZ_KI914581.1:172258-182138 GCF_000520475.1 Arthrobacter sp. 35/47 | reverse complement strand
CCATCTGCGCCAACCCTCGCGGGCTCGATGACCTGCCGATCAGGGCCGGATCTCCGAGCGTGCCAATGCCCGGCTTCAGGCTCACCATTGTCGACGGCGAAGGTAAGGAGGTTGAGGCCGGGACGGAAGGCAACATTGTGCTGGGGCTGCCACTGCCGCCGGGCACCCTGCAGACCCTCTGGGGCAACGACGGGCGCTACGTGTCCTCCTACCTGCAGGCCTTCGAGGGCTACTACGCCACCGGGGACTCCGGTTACCGGGATGAGGAGGGATACCTCTACGTCATGGGCCGCACCGATGACATCATCAACGTGGCCGGGCACCGGTTGTCCACCGGCGCCATGGAACAGGTGATCGGCAAGCACCCGGCGGTGGCCGAGTGCGCTGTGGTCGGTCTCGCGGATTCCCTGAAGGGGCAGCGGCCCAGCGGCTACGTGGTCCTCAAGTCCGGCGTTGACCTGCCCGAGGAGATCCTGGAGAAGGAGCTGATCGCGCTGGTCCGCAGGGACATCGGCGCCGTAGCGGACTTCAAGCACGTCACCGTGGTGGAAGCCCTGCCCAAGACCCGCTCGGGGAAAATCCTGCGGAAGACCATGCGTGAGATCGCCGATGGCGACGAGTTCGTGATTCCGTCCACGATCGAGGACGCCGGCGTGCTCAACCAGTTGGTTGCGGCCCTGCGTCCCGCCGCGCGGGAATAGCCTGCGGCGGGCGCAGCGTATGGCGGCGTCGCCCGGGCGGTTTCCCGCCCGGGCGATGGTCGGCCTGCGTGATCGGCCGGACGCGTCAGTGACCCCGGGCGATCCATTCCTCGAGGTGCGGAGCCTCCTCCGCGATGCTCGTCGAGTCGCCGTGGCCGGTCCGCACCACAGTGTCGGCCGGGAGTGTCAGCAACCGGGTCCGGATGGACTCGATGATTGTCGGAAAGTCGCTGTAGGACCGGCCGGTTGCACCGGGTCCACCGCGGAACAGCGTGTCGCCGCTGAACAGTGTGCCGGCGTCGGGCAGGTAGAAACAGACGGAACCGGGGGAGTGGCCGGGGGTATGGATCGCCTGGAGCGTGACGCCGGCGACGCTGAAGGTGTCGCCGTCCGTGATGGAGGCACCCGGCGCCGTGTCCGGGTATACCGCGTCCCAGAGCATCCGGTCATCGGGATGCAGATGAATCGGAGCACGCACCGCATCGAAGAGGTCGCCGACAGCCCGGATGTGGTCATCGTGGCCATGGGTCAGGAGGATGGCGCGCACCTGGCGGCCGTTGATTTCCTCCACAATGGCGCCGGCGTCGTGAGGTGCGTCAATGACGATGCATTCGGAGTCATCCCCGATGATCCAGACATTGTTGTCCACCTCCCAGGTGCCGCCGTCCAGGGAGAAGGTTCCGGAAGTGACAAGGTGATCGATACGCGCGCCCATCA
The DNA here is from genome assembly GCF_000520475.1 of Arthrobacter sp. 35/47. Classification (NCBI taxonomy): domain Bacteria; kingdom Bacillati; phylum Actinomycetota; class Actinomycetes; order Micrococcales; family Micrococcaceae; genus Arthrobacter; species Arthrobacter sp. 35/47. The sequence goes on along the minus strand of NZ_KI914581.1, from coordinate 180,720 downwards.
GAGCTCCACCACCGAACGCAGCACCACGCCGTCGTGCATTTTGGCGAAAGCGCTCTCGACCTCATCCAGCGCGATCCGCTCGGTCACGAAGGCGTCCAGGTCAAGGTTGCCCTGCCGGTAATGGCTGACGAGCATCGGGAAGTCGCGCGAGGGCAGGCAGTCGCCGTACCAGGAGGACTTCAGCGATCCGCCGCGGCCGAAGACATCCAGCAGCGGCAGCTCAAGCGTCATGTCCGGCGTCGGTACGCCCACCAGGACAACGGTGCCGGCGAGGTCGCGGGCATAGAAAGCCTGCTTGTAGGTTTCAGGGCGGCCGACGGCGTCAATGACCACGTTGGCTCCGTTGCCGTCGGTCAGTTTCCGGATTGCCTCGACAGGGTCGGTTTCCTTTGAGTTCACCACGTCGGTAGCGCCGAGCCCCTTGGCGAGTTCCAGCTTCCGGTCGTCGATGTCCACGGCAATGATCCGGGTGGCACCGGCAAGCTTGGAACCCGCGATTGCGGCAATGCCGACGCCGCCGCAGCCGATCACGGCCACCGAGTCGCCGCGGCGCACGTTTCCGGTGTTGATGGCCGCACCGATTCCCGCCATGACCCCGCAGCCCAGCAGCCCGACTGCCGCCGCGTCGGCTTCAGGATCAACCTTGGTGCACTGCCCGGAGGCCACGAGCGTTTTCTCGGCAAAAGCACCGATTCCCAGCGCAGGGGAGAGCTCGGTGCCATCCTCGAGCGTCATCTTCTGGGTGGCGTTGTGGGTGTTGAAGCAGTACTGCGGTTCGCCGCGAAGGCAGGCACGGCACTGTCCGCAGACGGCGCGCCAGTTGAGGATCACCCGGTCACCGGGCTGGACGTTGGTGACGTCCGGACCGACGGCGCTGACCACGCCGGTTGCCTCGTGGCCCAGCAGGAAGGGGTAGTCGTCGCTGATACCGCCCAGCTTGTAGTGCAGGTCGGTGTGGCAGACCCCGCAGGTGAGAATGTCGACCAGCGCCTCACCGGGCCCGGGATCGGGCACATTGATGGTGACTACGGTGGCCGGAGCGTCCTTTTCCATTACGACGACGCCCTTGACGCTGTGTGCCATGGGAAGACTGTCCTTTTCCTCGAGGGTGGGGGAACGTGTCCAGCCTATGACAATGAAAAGGCAGGACACGCCCGTTAACCAGATGGTTAAGCGGAGTGTCCTGCCTATTCAACGGCTGTCAGGCGCTGACGCGGGCCTTCACTTCGGCTGCCGAAGGGTTGGTGGCCGAACTTCCGTCCGGGAAGATGACGGTCGGAACAGTCTGGTTCCCGCCGTTCAGTGAGGCAACCAGCTCCGCGGTGCCCTCCACTTCCTCGATGTTGATCTCCTGGTAGCCGATGCCCTGCGCGTCGAGCTGCGACTTGAGCCGGCGGCAGTAGCCGCACCAGGTTGTGCTGAACATGGTGATGGTGCCGGCAGCGGGTGTGTAATCCACGGTGCTCCTTCGGTGGGTGCGGGCCCGGGGCGAGCCCGCCGGTTGTGCGGGTTTTCCGTCGGAGGTGTAACGCAGCCGGCCCCGCCTGCATTCCCCGCCTGATCCGGCCGGGCACGTAATCAACGGTGCCGGGAGTCCACCCCTCGCGTAGTCTCACGGTATGCCAAGCCACCAGAAGCCCGACCCCGCAAAGGTCCACGCTGAGCAGCTGAAAGCGGTCCGCATAGCCATCAACGAAGTTGATGAGCAGATGGTGGGACTGATCGCGCGGCGGGAACGGCTGGTGCGCCGGGCAGGATCCCTCAAGGAAGATGACGAGTCGGTCCGCGCGCCCGCGCGGGTGGAGCAGGTTATCTCAAACGTGCGGGGCTTTGCAGAAAAGCTCGACGTCGATCCCACCGTGGTTGAACGGACCTACCGCGCGATGATCGACGCCTTCATCGAGTTCGAGTTGAAAGTCCGCCGGCAGCCCTAGGCGCCAGCCTCCAGACGGCGCCCGACTGCCCGCCTCCGCCCGCGACTGCCGGGCAGCACGGCCCGCGGGCCGGTTGGTTGGCCGCTCGCGCAACGGATACCATCGAGGGGACCGCGGCAGGAGTGTTGGGCCCTTGCTGGTCCTCGCCCGCCGGTACGGTTGATCGATCAGCGATCCAGCCAGTTCACCCTTATCAAGAGGAGACCTCAGTGTCAGCGCCCCCATCAATCACCCTCATCGTCGACGGCGAAGAGCAGCGGGTGACCACCGGGACCACGGGAGCGGACCTCTTCAGGGAGCAGCGCGACGTCGTCGTCGTCCGTGTTAACGATGAACTGTGGGACCTGAGCCGCGAGCTGGAAGACGGCGCCCGGGTGGAGCCGGTCACCATTGATTCGTCAGACGGCCTCGACGTTCTTCGCCACTCGGCCGCGCACGTGATGGCGCAGGCCGTCCAGCAGCTGCGGCCCGACGCCAAGCTGGGGATCGGCCCGTACATCACCGACGGCTTCTACTTCGACTTCGACGTCAACGAGCCCTTCACTCCCGAGGACCTGAAGCAGCTCGAGAAGATGATGCTGAAGATCGTCAACGGAAACCAGCTCTTCCAGCGTCGCGTGGCCAGCGAGGACGAAGCCCGCGAGGCTATGAAGGACGAGCCCTACAAGCTCGAACTCATCGGTCTCAAGGGCGGCAACGGGGACATCACCGACGACGACGGCGCCTCCGTTGAGGTCGGCGCCGGTGAGCTGACCATCTACGACAACGTGGACCGCAAGTCCGGGGATGTTGTGTGGAAGGACCTCTGCCGCGGCCCGCACCTGCCCAACACCAAGCTGATCTCCAACGCGTATGCACTCACCCGCTCGGCGGCGGCCTACTGGCGCGGCAGCGAGAAGAACAAGCAGCTGCAGCGCATCTACGGCACGGCCTGGCCCACCAAGGATGATCTCAAGGCCTACCAGGAGCGCCTCGCTGAGGCTGAACGCCGCGATCACCGCAAGCTGGGCAGCGAGCTGGACCTGTTCTCCTTCCCGGACGAGCTGGGATCGGGCCTCCCCGTCTTCCACCCCCGCGGCGGCATCATCCGCAAGGCGATGGAGGACTACTCACGCCAGCGGCACGTCGAAGCCGGCTACGAGTTTGTCTACACTCCCCACATCACCAAGGGCCATCTCTACGAGGTCTCCGGCCACCTGGACTGGTACCGCGACGGCATGTTCCCTCCCATGCACGTCGACGCCGAGCTCGACGCCGACGGCAAGGTCCGCAAACCCGGCCAGGATTATTACCTGAAGCCGATGAACTGCCCGATGCACAACCTGGTTTTCCGCTCGCGCGGACGGTCCTACCGGGAACTGCCGCTGCGGTTCTTCGAGTTCGGATCGGTGTACCGGTATGAAAAGTCCGGCGTGGTGCACGGGCTCACCCGGGTCCGGGGCATGACCCAGGACGACGCCCACATCTACTGCACCCGCGAGCAGATGAAGGATGAGCTCACCTCGACGCTCAACTTTGTGCTCGGCCTGCTGAAGGATTACGGGCTGGACGACTTCTACCTTGAGCTGTCCACCAAGGACCCGGAGAAGTACGTCGGAGACGACGAGGCATGGGAAGAAGCCACCCGCACCCTCGCCGAAGTGGCGGATGCCTCCGGACTGGAACTCGTTCCGGATCCGGGCGGCGCAGCGTTCTATGGTCCCAAGATTTCCGTGCAGGCACGGGACGCGATCGGCCGCACGTGGCAGATGTCCACCATCCAGCTGGACTTCAACCTGCCTGAACGGTTTGAACTTGAGTACCAGGCGGCAGACGGAACCCGACAGCGGCCGGTCATGATCCACCGTGCGCTGTTCGGCTCGATTGAACGGTTCCTCGGCGTGCTGACAGAGCACTATGCAGGGGCTTTCCCGGCCTGGCTGGCTCCGGTCCAGGTCCGCGCCATCCCGGTGGCGGACGCCTTCAATGACTACCTGTTCGACGTTGCGGACAAGCTCAAGGCAGAGGGCATCCGTGCGGAGGTCGACATCACGTCCGACCGCTTCCCGAAGAAGATCCGCACCGCCAGCAAGGAGAAGGTGCCCTTCGTCCTGATTGCCGGCGGTGACGACGCCGACGCCGGTGCCGTGTCCTTCCGCTTCCGGGACGGAAGCCAGGAGAACCAGGTCCCGGTCGACGAAGCCGTGAAGCGGATTGTCGAAGCCGTCCGCAACCGGGAACAGTAGGGGCAGATGCAGGACGACGCAGGAGCTGTCGGGCAGCATCACAGCGATGGGGACGTCACGGACGGCTTTGAGCTGGCCGGTGTGCCCGACGCCTTCCAGCGACTGTGGACACCGCATCGGCTCGCGTACATCAAAGGCGGGCAGGGGCAGTTCAACAAGCAGGAGGACTGCCCCTTCTGTACGGCGCCCGGACGGTCCGATGACGAGTCGCTCATCGTCCACCGGGGCCGGAGCGCCTACGTTGTCCTGAACCTGTTCCCCTACAATCCCGGGCACCTGCTGGTGTGTCCGTACCGCCATGTGCCTGACTACACCGACATCACCCGTGAGGAGACCGTCGAGATCGCGCACCTGACACAGACCGCAATGCATGCGCTGCGCAGCGTCGCACGGCCCACCGGCTTCAACCTCGGTATGAACCAGGGCGTCACCGGCGGAGCCGGAATCGCCGCCCACCTGCACCAGCATGTGGTGCCGCGGTGGAGCGGGGACGGAAACTTCTTCCCGATCATCGCGCAGACGAAGGCCGTGACGCAGACCCTCGGCGAGGTGCGGTCGCAGCTTGCAGCGGCGTGGGATGAAGCTGCCTCGACAAGCTCGGAGGCGGGTCATGCTGAATAAGTACGCGCGGTCCTTCTTCACGTCGCTGTTCACGCCCCTGGCAACGCTGCTCCTGAGGTGGAAGGTGTCGCCTGACGCAGTCACCGTGGTCGGAACCCTCGGTGTGGCCGGCGGTGCGCTCGTGTTCTACCCCCTGGGGGAGCTGTTTTGGGGCACCGTCTTCATCACGCTGTTTGTCTTCTCTGACGTGGTGGACGGCATCATGGCGCGGATCCAGGGCCGTAGCGGATCGTGGGGGAGTTTCCTCGACTCCACCCTTGACCGGATTGCGGACGGCGCGCTCTTTGCCGGCGTCGCCATCTGGTTTTTCCTGGGCGGCAACAACAACGCAATCGCGGTTGCCGCTCTGGCCTGCCTGGTGCTTGGGATGATCGTTTCCTATGCGCGGGCCAAGGCGGAGTCGCTCGGCTTCACCGCAAACGTAGGCATTGCGGAACGGGCCGAGCGCCTGGTCTCGGTGCTGACCGTGACCGGTCTGACCGGACTGGGACTTCCGGAGGTTGTGCTGCTGGCCGTCCTGATCCTGCTGGCGCTGGCCAGTGTCATCACGATCGTCCAGCGCGTCATGACGGTGCGGGTACAGGCCGCAGCACCCTGAGCATTCTCCCCGATCCGTCGCGGCTGTCCGGCTGCACAACCGCAGCCAGGTGATGTTCAGTCGCTGACCGGTGTTTCGGCCGTTCCGGCGGGCTATCATTGATTGTCATCTTTATCTCTACCCGAGGGGCCAAACTGTGTCCACTGTTGAAGAAGCTTCCACCACGGCGCCCGTGACCGGCAGCAGCCGCGTCAAGCGCGGGATGGCGGAAATGCTCAAGGGCGGCGTCATCATGGATGTTGTCACCGCGGAGCAGGCCCGCATCGCCGAGGATGCCGGCGCTGTCGCCGTCATGGCGCTTGAGCGCGTCCCCGCCGACATCCGCGCCCAGGGCGGGGTCTCACGGATGTCCGATCCCGACATGATCGACAGCATCATCGAGGCTGTCTCCATTCCCGTCATGGCCAAGGCGCGCATCGGCCACTTTGTGGAGGCGCAGGTCCTGCAGTCCCTCGGAGTTGATTACATCGATGAGTCAGAGGTGCTGACACCTGCGGACTTCACCAACCACATCGACAAGTGGAAGTTCACCGTTCCCTTTGTCTGCGGTGCCACCAATCTCGGTGAGGCACTGCGCCGCATCAATGAGGGCGCGGCCATGATCCGCTCCAAGGGTGAGGCCGGAACCGGAGATGTTTCCAACGCCACCATGCACATGCGCAAGATCCGCGCGGAGATCGCCCGGCTGAGCTCCATGCCCGAGGACGAGCTGTACGTTGCAGCCAAGGAGCTGCAGGCACCGTACGAGCTCGTGAAGGAAGTTGCCGCGGCCGGCACGCTGCCGGTTGTGCTGTTCACCGCCGGCGGCATCGCCACCCCAGCGGATGCCGCAATGATGATGCAGCTGGGCGCCGACGGCGTCTTCGTCGGTTCAGGCATCTTCAAGTCCGGCAACCCGGCAGAGCGTGCCGCAGCGATCGTCAAGGCCACCACGTTCCACGATGATCCGGACATGATCGCCAAGGTCTCCCGCGGCCTGGGCGAAGCAATGGTCGGAATCAACGTCGACGACATCCCCCAGCCGCACCGCCTCGCCGAGCGCGGCTGGTAATACCGCCTGCGGCAAGTCACTACAGCGAAGGGCCGGACATTGCGTCCGGCCCTTCCCCGTCGGCGCGCCGTCCGCCAGGGCGCCTTCTGACAGCGGTTGTCCTGCGGCGCTAGGCTGGCCGGGTGAGCGGTCGCAGCACACAAGCCATCCGGGCAGCAGCACTCGCGGTGCTGCTGCTGACATCCGGATGCTCGGGCTCTGAAACCGGCCCGCCGCCGGCGGAATCGGCGAGCGGCCGCCCAGTTCCTTCGCTGTCGCCCACACCGTCGTCCAGTCCGGCCGCCCCGACGGCCGATCCACTTGTTTCACCGTCCCCGGCGACAGCCCGCCCATCGCTCAGCGTGGTGCTCACCGGAGACCTGCTGCTCCATGAAGGACTGTGGGAACAGGCTGCGCTCGACGGCGGCGGCAACCCTGACTTCGGGCCCATCCTCGCAGCGCAGGCCGAGTATGTGACCCCCGCAGACCTCGCCGTCTGCCACCTGGAAACGCCGCTGGCAGAGCCCGGCGGGCCGTTTTCCGGTTATCCGGCGTTCAACGTTCCTCCGCAGATTGCCGAGGCCGTCGCGGCGCTCGGCTACGACGCGTGCACCACCGCGAGCAACCACACACTCGACGCCGGCACCACTGGGCTCAACCGCACCCTTGACACGCTCGACAGCGCCGGGCTGGGACACACCGGCTCCTACCGCACGCAGGCGGAAGCAGCCGAGCCACTCATCATGGATACGGGCAAGGCCAGGGTCGCGGTGGTCACGGGCACCTATGCGCTCAACGGGGTTGTGCCGGAGTTCGGCTGGCAGGTGGATCAGCTGGATCCGGCGGCGATGATCGCCAGGGCGGATGCAGCTCGTGCGGCGGGCGCCGACGTCGTACTGGCTGCGGTGCACGCCGGCGACGAGTACGCCGACTACGCCAATGCCCAACAGCAGGACGTTGCACACGCGCTGGTGGACAGCGGCCGGTTCGACCTGGTCTACGGACACCACAGCCACTCGGTGCTGCCCATCGAGAAGTACAACGGTGTGTGGATTGTCTATGGTCTCGGCAACACCATTGCCGCCCACCTGACCCCGGATATCCGCAACACTGAGGGCCTCCTTGTCCAGGCGGATTTCCGGCAGAAGGACGACGGCGGCTGGGAGGTCGGTGAGCTTCGCTGGCTCCCTGCCACCTGGAACGGGCCGGGACACCGCTGGTGCCCGGTGGCGGGCTTCAACCTTGAGCGGATGGCCGCGGCGGAAGTCTCCTGCGTCTCCGCCGCAGAGGATGCCGCAAGCCGCGCCCGGACCAAGGCGACGGTCGAGTCGATGGGCGCGGCTGAGGCGGACGCCGTCGAGTGGCCGGGGGAGTGAAACCGGTCAGGGCAGCGTGAGCCACCAGGTATGTCCTCGGCCGATGAGCTCAAAGCCGCGGCGCAGGTATAGCTTGTAACCCTCCGGCGTGGCATTCAGCGCCAGTTCCTCGGCCCCGGCCGCAGCAGCCTGGCGTGCCACCGCGGATAGCAGCGCTGTCCCCACTCCCTGGCGCCGGAATGCAGCCTGCACCTCCATGTTGAAGATCCCTCCCAGCGCACGGGGGTTGTCTGTTCCGTCGTAGAACGAATACGCGGCGCCCGCCAGGCCGCCCTCCTTACGGGCAACCGCGTGCCATGCGCGCACGGGCTCCTCGCGGGCAACGGCCAGTTCCGCTGCCGGCGGCCCCGAATACTCAGACACCTCAACCGTGACGGTGGCGCAACCGGGATCGTATCCGGTGACGGAGGCAACCGGCGCGCTCATCCACCACGGCTGCCACCCCGGTTCAAACCCGAAGCCGGCGAGCTCCTGCGCGCGGACGGCGCCGTTCAGCCAGACGCCGACGGTCCGGGCGCCCAGCCGGACACCCTCGGCGAGACCCGGGCGCAGTCCTGCCGCGGAAATGGACGTAGGGAACATCAGCATCAGTTCACTGCGCGCAGGCAGCCAGATCCAGTCGCATTCGTGGGTGGAGAAAGTACGGCCGCCGGTTGCCTGCGCAAGAGCGGCGAACCA
>NZ_KI914581.1:158788-172158 GCF_000520475.1 Arthrobacter sp. 35/47 | reverse complement strand
TGCGCAAGAGCGGCGAACCAGGCCCGCTGCAGCCGCTGGCAACCGGCGATGGTGGTCATGACTGGTCGGCCAGGCCGCGCCGCTCGAGCAGCGGTTCGAGGCGCGCGGCGCGTCCGCGGAAGGAAGCGAAAGCCTGGAGCGGGTCCACACTGTATCCGCGGGAGAGCAGTTCGCGGCGGAAGTGCTCCCCGTTTTCGCGGGTGAGCCCGCCCGACTCCCTGAACCATTCCACGCTGTCCGCGTCCAGGACCTCGCTCCAGATGTAGGCGTAATAGGCCGCAGCGTAGCCGCCGGCGAAAATGTGTTTGAAGTAGCCCGTCCGGTAGCGCGGGGGCACCGGCGCGTAGTCCACCCCGGCGTCGTGCAGTGCCTGATTCTCGAAGGCTGGCGGGTCCTCGACGGCGGCCCCGGGAGGCAGCTCATGCCAGGCCAGGTCGAGCAGGGCCGCACCGAGGTATTCGGTGGTGGCGAATCCCTCACCCCACTGCCGGGCGGCGACGAGCCTGTCGATTGTCTCCTGGGGCAGCGGTTCACCGGTCTGGTGGTGCCGCGCGTAGTTGCTCACCACTTCGGGCCAGAGCATCCACATCTCGTTGACCTGCGAGGGATACTCCACGAAGTCCCGCGGCACGCTGGTGCCGGAGAACAGCGGGTAAGTCACGTTCGAGAAAAGCCCATGCAGCGCATGCCCGAATTCATGGAAGGCGGTGCGGACCTCGTCGAAGGTCAGGAGGGTGGGTTCACCGGCCGGCGGCCGGGAGATGTTCAGGTTGTTGACGACCACCGCCTGTGTCCCCGCGAGCCGTGACTGCTCCACGAAGGAGTTCATCCACGCGCCGCCGTTCTTGGTCTCGCGTGTGTAGTAATCGCCGAGGAACAGCCCGAGCCCGGTACCGTCCTCCTCACGGACCTCCCAGACACGCACCTCCGGATGGTAGCCCTGCAGGTCGCTTCGCTCGTGGAAGGTCAGGCCATACAGCTTGTTCGCCGCGAAGAAGACCCCGTCCTGCAGCACCCGGTCCAGTTCGAAATACGGGCGCAGCGCAGCGAGGTCCACGTCATACTTCTCCGCCCGGACCTTCCCCGAGTAGTACGGCCAGTCCCAGGCCTCGATCGGATGGCCGGCCGCTTCCTCAAGCTGGCGGGCCTCTGCACGGGCGTTCCGGACGGCAGGCTTCGCCAGGCGGCCCAGCAGGTCGTGGATGGCGTCCAGCGACGGGGCAGTCTGATCATCTGTGGCGAGTTCCGCATGGTTGGCGAAACCAAGCAGCGCTGCCCGCTCGGCGCGCAGCGCGGCCATGCGGGCGGCAACGCCGACGGTGTTGTTCTCGTTGTCCCGGAATCCCCGGTTGATGGAGGCCTCGTGCAGGCGACGGCGGGTTTCCCGGTTGGCCAGGGACTCCAGCGCCGGTTGTGACGTCGGCAGGATGAGGTTAAGGAGGTATTGCCCGGGATGGCCGGCAGCCTCTGCGGCCCCTGCGGCGGAGGCGATGTCGTCAGCGGACAGACCCTCGAGTTCGGACTCGTCGTCGACCAGGAGCGCGGAGGCGTTCGTGTCCCGGAGCAGGCGCTGGCTGAACTCGGTGCCCAGGCGGGACAGTTCCCCGTTCAGGTCGCGCAACCGCTGCTGTGCGGCGTCGTCAAGCTGGGCCCCGGCGCGGATGAAGCGCTGCCGGTATTCCGCGGCGAGGCGGGCTGACTCGGCATCGAGTCCGGAGACCTCCACCGCGCTCACCCTTTCGAAGAGCACCTTGTCGAGATAGATGTTGTCCTCATGGGCGGCCAGGCGCGGCGCAATCTCCTTCTCCACCGCCTGAATGCCTTCGGTGGAGTGTGCCGACGAGTTGTTGTGGAACACCAGGGCAACCCGGCGGAGGCCCTGACCGGCGCGCTCCATTGCCAGGATCGTATTCTCGAAGGACGCGGGATCCGGATTCGAGACGATCGCTTCGATATCAGCCAGGTGCTCGTCAATGCCGCTGTCGAATGCCGGCAGGAAGTCCTCCTCGCCGATCTGCCCGAAGGGCGGCAACTGGTACGGCAGCGTGCTCGGTGCAAGAAAAGGGTTGCTCATGGAAACCAACCTTGGCATAACGCCGCGCACGGCGACGGAAGGCAAGGGCCGTGTGCAGGCGTGTTGCCCGCGCCGGCTCACCTATCATGGAGTGTCATCATCAAGGGGAGGTTGCTGTGTCTGCACGTTCGCTGATTCGAGGCAGGTGGGCGGCGATGTTCCTGGCGCTGGCGTTTGCCTGCTCCGGCTGCGTAGGCGTCGGTGAGGGCCGCACCACCGGTGGTGCGGAACCAACGACGACAGCGGCACCCGCTTCATCGGCTCCGGCCACCTCTGCGGCGCCGGAACCGACACCGGAACCGAGCCCTGAACCGACCCCGGGCAAGGGGCCCGACTGTCCCACCGACCGGTGCTTCTCCCTTCTGGCCTCCGGTGACCTGCTGGTGCACCCGCAACTGTGGGACCAGGCCGCGGTTGACGCGCAGCAAACCGGCAACGGATCCCTCGACTTCGAACCGCTCCTGGCGGGGCAGCGCCCGTACATCGAGGCGAGCGACCTGGCGATCTGCCACATGGAGACGCCGGTGGCCACCCCGGAAGGGCCCTTCAGCGGCTACCCGCAGTTCAACGTTCCGCCGCAGATCCTCGATGGCGCGAAGGCTGTGGGCTACCAGGCGTGCACCACGGCCAGCAACCACACGATCGACGCCGGGACCGAGGGGCTGGTACGCACCCTGGATACCCTCGACCGGCTCGGGCTCGAGCACACCGGCTCCTACCGCACGGAGGCCGAAGCCCAGGAACTGATGATCCTCGAGACGCCCGCTGCCCGGGTTGCGGTCATCGAAGCCACCTACGGACTGAACGGGCTGATCCCCGACTTTCCCTGGCAGGTGGACATTCTCGACGGGCCGGCCATGATCGCGAAGGCGGAACGCGCCCGCGAGGAGGGCGCCGACGTCGTGATTGCAGCCATCCACGCCGGGGACGAGTACGCGTCCCTGCCCAACCAGCAGCAGATCGACCTTGCCCATGCGCTGGCGGACAGCGGCGCCGTCGACTTCATCTACGGCCACCACACGCACTCCGTGCTGCCCATCGAGTTTTACAACGACACCTGGATTGTCTACGGGCTGGGGAACGGCGTCACCGAGTTGTCCCCGGTGTATGACGTCAACAACGAGGGGCTGACCATCCGGGCGCAGTTCGCCGCCGATGAATCGGGGCAGTGGTCGGTCAGCGACCTCGCTTGGGTGCCCTCGGTGATTGTCCGTGACCCCTACCGCTGGTGTTCCCTGGCGCCGGATAGGGAACCCGGCTCATGCTCGACCCCGGAACATGAGGCGGCGGTCAGGGCCCGCACGCTGGCAACGGTGGAAGCCTATGGTGCATCCGACGACGGCGCCCACCAGTGGCTGGTGTCCGAGGAGGACTAGGCTAGGGAAGGCTCAGCGCACAGTCAGCGCGGGCGCGCTGCGGCGTGCCGCCGGGCGAGTTCCGCGATGCTGTCATCGATCGTCCCCGGCTCAAAGGAACCGTATTTCCTGGTGACTGCCTCACGGATCAGGAAGTCGGCGATCGCCGGGTTCTTGGGGAGCAGGGAGCCGTGCAGGTAGCTGGCCACGATGTTGAGGTGCCGTGCTCCCTCATGGTCCTCTTTCGCATTGTTGCCCTCGCCCTTGGTGACGGTGGCGAGCGGCCGAACACCCGGGCCGAGGAAGGTCTGGCCGCTGTGGTTCTCGTAGCCGTGGATGTCGCCGAACTCCTCGCTGCGGGCCACCACGTTGCCGATCAGCCGTGCATCCCCGCCGTGGGTCTCGATGTCCAGGATTCCGATTCCGGGGATCACCGTGCCGTCGTGGGTCTTGAAGAACCTGCCGAACAGCTGGTAGAGCCCGCAGATCGCGAGCATCGGCGTGCCGTCCTCGGCGAGGGCACGCAGGCGTGCCGCGTTGGACTGCAGGTCCTGCTGGATCACCACCTGCCCGCTGTCCTGACCTCCGCCGCCGATCAGGATGTCGACGTCCGCCGGGAAGTCATCACCGGCGTTGTGCTCGAGGATGACGGCGTCATAGCCGTGCCAGGCAAGGCGCTGCTTCAGCACCAGCACGTTGCCCCAGTCCCCGTAGATGTTCATGTCCCGCGGATAGAGCTGCAGGATGCGCACGGTGCCTTTGCTCGCGGCGGCGTCGGGGCTCATGAGACCACCTTCACGTCGGTAATTCTGGACAGGTCCCTGCGGATGGCGAGCATCGCAGTGTAGGTGCAGAAGATCCGCTTGGGTTGGCCCGCGGAACTGCGAATGAAGGTGCGCAGGGCTGATCCGGTGTCCGGGTCGATCTCCCGGGCCGCGACGTCGTCATACTGCAGGCGCAACGCCATGTCATAGGCCCGGACGCCGCTGACCATGTTCACCCCGCCGTTCTTCAGGCTGTCGAAGTCAACGTCCCAGAGCCAGGACATGTCCCTGCCGTCGGCGTAATTGTCATTGATGGCGATCATCGTGGCGTATCCGGCGGCGTCGAAAGACTTCAGTCCCAGCCTGAATCCGCTCGGATTCTTCACCAGGACAAGCTCCAGCGGCTGACCGTCCACTACCAGCGACTCACCGCGCCCGAACGCCGGCTCAACCGCCGCAAGCGATCGGAGCAGAGCCTCGCGGTTGGCCTGCCCGCCCAGGATGATCCGCGCCATGGCCAGCGCTGCGGCGGCATTGAAGATGTTGTAGACACCGCGGAGGCTCAGTTCCACGGTGCTCGATTCGCCGTCCATCAGGAACCTGGCGGTGTTCGAATTCACGGACTCAAGCACGACGTCGGCAGGCAGGCTTGAGGCGGGTGCCGTTCCGGTGGCGCCGCGCAGGTCATCGTCGCTGGGGAAGGTGTCCCGAAGGGATTCGTCCAGTCCGAAATAGGCAACCGAGGCAGTGCGGACCGATGATGCGATGGAGGCGACCCGCGGGTCTTCCCGGTTGAGTACAACAGTCCCGGTGGTCTTCACGGCGATCTGTTCAAGCAGCCGCGTGGTCTTGTCGATCTCGCCGAACCGGTCAAGCTGGTCCCTGAGGACGTTCAGCAGGAGGCAGTGGTTGGGCGGAACCAGATTGACGAAGTGCACAGCGTGCGCCTCGTCGAGTTCGAGGACCGCGACGTCGGCGTCCAGCCGCCCGCGCCAGTTGACCTCGCCGAGGAGCGCGGCGGCAACGCCGCGGGTGAAGTTGCTGCCGGTCCGGTTCGTGAAAACCCTCAGGCCCTGGCCCTCCAGGAGTTCGACCACCATTTTGGTGGTGGTGGTTTTCCCGTTGGTGCCGCTGACGACGATGACGCCGTGCGGCAGGTTCCGCAGGGCCCTTGCCATGAATCCGGGATCAATGCGTTCAACCACGAGTCCGGGGAACGCGGAACCACCGCCGCGCAGGCGGGAGAGCGCCCGCACTGCTTTGCCGAGGGGCACGCTTACACCAGACAGACCAGACATGGGGTCTAACTTATCGCGATTTGATTGCGGTGCCGCTATGGCTGCGGGGGAGGCTCCGCGGTGCACCCCGGACCAGGCCGATTCGGTAGGAAGGCCCTGCGCCAAACTAGAATGGGCCGGTGACTTCCACCATTCCTGATCAGAACCCGGCCGTGCGCGTGGGCGTCCTGGCGGTTCAGGGCGACGTACGCGAACACATCCGGGTGATCGAATCCCTGGGGGGCAAGGCCTCTCCCGTGCGTCGTCCCAGTGAGCTCGACGCGGTTGAGGGGCTGATCATTCCGGGCGGCGAATCGACCACCATGGACAAGCTGACGCGTGCCTTCGACCTCGCCGAACCCCTCCGCGAACGTATCCGCGACGGATTTCCGGTGTACGGGTCCTGTGCCGGGATGATCATGCTCGCCGACACCATTGCGGATCCGTCCGTGGACCTGCAGGGTAACCCGCAGCAGACGCTTGGCGGGCTGGACATCGTGGTGCGCCGCAATGCATTCGGGCGGCAGCGCGAGTCCTTCGAAACCGATCTTGCATTTGCGGAGCTTCCCGGGGGCGGGCCGGACGTCCACGCGGTGTTCATCCGCGCGCCGTGGGTGGAGAAGGTGGGCGAGTCGGTGAAGGTCCTCGCCCAGGTCGACGCGCCGGATACGCCGCCGGCCGAACACGGCGTCGGGCGCTCCACCGCGGGGCCGGTCGCTAGAATTGTTGCAGTTCGTTCAGGAAACCTGCTGGCCACCAGCTTCCATCCGGAAGTGACCGGTGAGCACCGCATCCATGAGCTTTTTCTCACGATGATCGCAAAAAGAAGGGCAGAGCATGTCGGGGCACTCTAAATGGGCTACCACCAAACACAAGAAGGCCGTGATTGATGCCAAACGCGCAAAGTCCTTCGCCAAGCTGATCAAGAACATCGAGGTGGCCGCCCGGGCAGGGGGTGCGGACATGTCCGGCAACCCCGCCCTGGAACTGGCAGTCCAGAAGGCCAAGAAGACCTCGGTGCCCAATGACAACATCGACCGCGCCATCAAGCGCGGCGCCGGGCTCACCGGCGAGGTGGTCGACTACTCGGAGATCATCTATGAAGCACGCGGTCCGCAGGGTTCCGCGCTGCTTATCGAATGTCTCACCGACAACAAGAACCGTGCGGCCTCCGAGGTCCGGGTGGCGATCACCCGTAACGGCGGAACGGTAGCCGACCCGGGATCGGTGGCCTACCTGTTCGCCCGCAAGGGCGTTGTCTCGCTCCCGAAGAACGATCTGTCGGAAGATGACGTCCTGATGGCGGTCCTCGACGCAGGCGCCGAAGAGGTCAAGGAGTCCGGGGACAGCTTCGACGTACACTCCGAACCCACGGACCTGCGCGCGGTTGTCGCAGGCCTTGAGGAAGCCGGCATCGAATACGAGACCGACGAGGTTGAATTTGTACCCTCGATGCAGGTGGAACTCGACGCGGATGCCGCCCGCAAGTTCCTCAAGCTGGTGGACGCTCTCGAGGAACTGGATGACGTGCAGAACGTGTACTCGAACGCCGAGCTGAGCGAGGACGTCAGGGCGCAGCTGGAGAGCGACGATTAGTCCGGCTGCCGGCGCGCCCGGCGGATCCCCGTGACCCTGCGTGTCATGGGGGTCGACCCCGGCCTCACCCGCTGCGGGCTGGCCGTGGTGGACGTCGAACCCAACCGCCGCGCAACCCTGGTGGCCGTCGGCGTGGTGGGGACGCCGGCGGACCACAGCCTGGACCGGCGGCTCCTGATGATCGCGGAGTCGGTGGACGCCTGGCTGGACCTCCACACTCCGGCGGTCCTCGCCGTCGAACGTGTCTTCAGCCAGCTCAATGTGAGCACCGTGATGGGGACGGCGCAGGCATCGGGAGTGGTGATCGCGGCCGCCGCGCGCCGGGGGATCCCGGTTGCACTCCACACACCTACGGAGGTCAAGGCGGCGGTGACCGGAAACGGCCAGTCGGACAAGGCGGCGGTGACCAAGATGGTCACGAAGATCCTCAGGCTCACCACCGCGCCCACCCCGGCCGACGCCGCCGACGCCCTGGCACTGGCCATCACCCACGCCTGGCGCACCGGATCCTCCGCTTCGGTACGGACCCAGGGCGGCACCGGGCAGACAGCAGCGCAGCGGCTCTGGGCGGACGCGGAAGCCAAAGCCCGACGACGCCGGTAACCGCCCGCTCGTGGGCGCCCGGTCCGGTGATCCAGCGGACACGGTGTGGCGGGCACGGAATTGTCGGGTACACGCCGTACGCTGATTCGTAGATATGTTCGGTGATATTCCCTTCGATCCCCAGCCCCTGGAGCCCAGCGCATGATCAGTTCACTGACCGGCACAGTCAGCCATGTCGGCCTGCACTCCGCCGTTCTCGACGTCAACGGTT
Source organism: Arthrobacter sp. 35/47 (assembly GCF_000520475.1). Classification (NCBI taxonomy): domain Bacteria; kingdom Bacillati; phylum Actinomycetota; class Actinomycetes; order Micrococcales; family Micrococcaceae; genus Arthrobacter; species Arthrobacter sp. 35/47. The sequence goes on along the minus strand of NZ_KI914581.1, from coordinate 164,278 downwards.
TCGGGATGCAGGTGCAGGCCACGCCGCAGACGCTGTCCACCCTCCGCGCGGGCAACCAGGCCAGGGTTTTCACGTCGATGATCGTCCGTGAGGACTCCATGACACTGTTCGGGTTCACTGATCCCGAAGAGCGCGAAGTGTTCGAGACGCTTCTCGGAGTCAGCGGCGTGGGCCCGCGGCTGGCCCTTGCTGTCCTCGCGGTGCACCCGCCCGCCGCCATTCGTGTCGCAGCGTCCTCGGGGGACGACAAGGCGTTCAGCAAAGTGCCGGGTATCGGTCCCAAGGGCGCGCGCCGCATCGTGCTCGAGCTTGCCGACAAGCTCGTTCCGCTGGAATCAGACACACCGGGAACCGCAGCGGATGCCTGGCAGTCGCAGGTTCTCGCCGCGATGATGGGCCTTGGGTGGTCGGAGAAAGACGCCGGCAGCGCCATCGAGGCGGCGGTGAAGGAATCGCCCGAGGTTGCTGCCGCCGGTGACGTCGGGTCGATTCTCAAACTGACCCTTAGACGTCTGGGCCAGGACGGTGCACGCAGCTCGGCCCGGGCATCGGTGAACTGATGGCGGCGGATCAGGAACAGCCGCTGGTCTCGGCGGCAGTCGACCCTGAGGACAGGGCCGTAGAAGCAGCCCTGAGGCCAAAGAACCTTGATGACTTCGTTGGTCAGGCCCGGGTGCGGCGCCAGCTGTCCCTGGTGCTCGAAGCCTCGCGGATGCGCGGCCGGAGCGCCGACCATGTGCTCCTTTCCGGTCCGCCGGGACTTGGAAAAACCACCCTGGCGATGATCATCGCCGCGGAAATGAACGCCCCCCTGCGCATCAGTTCGGGGCCGGCAATCCAGCACGCAGGAGACCTCGCTGCGATTCTCTCCTCCCTCACCGAAGGGGAAGTGCTGTTCCTCGATGAGATCCACCGCATGTCACGTCCGGCGGAGGAAATGCTCTACATGGCGATGGAAGACTTCCGCGTCGACATCATCGTGGGCAAGGGGCCCGGTGCCACCGCCATCCCGCTGGATCTCCCGCCGTTCACCCTGGTCGGGGCGACAACCCGCGCGGGTCTGCTTCCCGGACCGTTGCGTGATCGCTTCGGCTTCACCGGGCACCTTGAGTTCTACTCAACGGGCGAACTCGAGCTGGTGCTCCGGCGGTCGGCCATGATGATGGACATGCGTGTCAATTCGGCCGCGTTCGCGGAAGTGGCCGGCCGGTCCAGGGGCACCCCGAGAATAGCCAACCGGTTGCTGCGGCGTGTCCGTGACTGGGCGCTGGTGCACGGGGTGGACGTCATCGACGCCAGGTGCGCCGGCTCAGCGCTGGACATGTACGAGGTGGACGCAAAAGGGCTCGACCGGCTGGACCGCGCCGTGCTCACCGCACTGGTCACAAAGTTCAACGGGGGGCCGGTGGGTCTGTCCACGCTCGCTATTGCCGTGGGGGAGGAGCCCGAGACCGTTGAGACAGTGGCCGAGCCGTACCTGGTGCGGGAGGGGATGCTTGGCAGGACCCCCCGCGGGCGGATCGCGACCGCGGCTGCGTGGGAGCATCTGGGTCTCGTCATGCCTCCCACCGTCGCCGCAGCCATGCCGGAAGACCTCTTCTCCGTCTATCAGGATGATTCTTCCTCCGGGCTGGAAGATAGCCGCCGAAGCGAAACGGAATGGAGCAGTCGGGAAGGCTGATGCGAAAATCGGGTCCCGTTCCGGCGTAGACTGATATGGCGTGTGGCACACTTCTGCCCGGCCGCGCCAAACCAATATAGGAACGGATCTTCTCTGTGCTCGCAAATGTAGTTGCCCAAACCACTCAGACAACGGGCGGCGGCTTCGACGTCTTCAGCCTTCTTCTCCCGCTGGCCCTGGCCTTCCTGATCTTCACGATGTTCCGCAAGCAGCGGAAGATGAAGCAGCAGGTTGCCGAGCAGCGCACACAGATGGTTCCCGGTACCGAAGTCATGACCAACTTCGGTCTGTTCGGCACCATCGTTTCCCTCGACGAGGACAACAACAAGGCCCTCCTGGAAATCTCACCCGGTGTCACCGCCACCGTTCATACCCAGGCGTTGAGCAAGGTAGTCTCGCCGGAGCCGGTTGCCGAGGAGCAGCCGATTGCTGGAGACAGCGGACACACTGTCCCTGACGACGCCTCATCGCTTACCGACCCGCAGGCGTCTGCCGACCGTCCGCTTCGCGAGGAGACTCCTGAAGAGAGCGTCGACCGGCTGAACCGGGAAAACTCCCGTGACCGGAACGACAAAGACCAGTAGCCTGCGCTTCGGCCCTGTTCTGACGGTCAGCAAGTCTCACGTTTCAACACCCTAAGGATTCACGCACCATGGCACGAACCGGCCCGGGCTCCGCCGCGAAAAGAACACTCGTATGGCTCGGAGTAGTCTTTGCACTGCTCGCCCTGCTGCTCGGCGGCGGCTCGCTGTGGAGCACCGCGAGCTGGGCTCCGAAGCTCGCCCTTGACCTTGAGGGCGGAACCCAGATGATCCTCTCGCCGCAGGTGCAGGGCGGCGGCGAGGAGATCACCCCCGAGCAGCTCGACCAGGCGGTCGAAATCATCCGGCAGCGAGTCGACGGCAGCGGAGTTGCCGAGGCTGAGATCAGCACCCAGTCGGGTCAGAATGTGATTGTCGCCCTCCCGGGAATCCCGGAACCGGAGACCCGGGAACTGATCCAGGCGTCGGCGCAGATGGAATTCCGGCCGGTCCTCTTCGGTGGTCCCGGACTCGCACCCGCAGCCGAGACGCCCACACCGGAGGACCAGCTCCCCACACCGAGCGCCGAGCCCACGGACGCCAGTGACCCCAACTGGATCACGGCCGAGTTGCTGCAGGAATTCGAGTCCACCGACTGCACCAGCCCGGAAGCCCTGCAGCCCGCGGTGGAACCTGCACCGGCCGACCAGCCGATGATCGCCTGCGAGCCGGACACCCAGGGGAAGTACATTCTCGGACCCGTCGAGGTCCGCGGTACGGACATCGAGTCCGCCGATTACGGCATGGCACGCAGCGCCCAGGGCCAGACCCTGAATGAATGGGTCGTGAACATCGACTTCAACGACGCAGGTACGGAGACCTTCCGTGGGGTGACCGAACGGTTGTTCGCCATCGGATCGGGCGATCCGAGGAACCAGTTCGCCATCGTGCTCGACGGCGTGATCGTCTCGGCGCCGACCACAAATGCTGTGATCCCCGACGGCCGTCCGCAGATCAGCGGCAGCTTCACCGAGGAATCGGCTGCCGCGCTGGCGGAGCAGCTGAAGTACGGTGCTCTTCCGATCAGCTTCGAGATCCAGAGCGAACAGCAGATCTCCGCCACTCTCGGTGCCGACCAGCTGCGCCTCGGCCTGATCGCCGGCGTGATCGGTTTGGTCCTCGTCGCGGTGTACTCGCTGTTCCAGTACCGCATGCTGGGCCTGGTGACCATCGCCTCCCTTATGGTGGCCGGCGGGCTCACCTATCTGGCGATCTGCATCCTTGGCTGGACGGAAAACTACCGTCTGTCCCTTGCCGGCGTGGCGGGCCTGATCGTCGCGATCGGCCAGACAGCGGACTCCTTCATTGTCTACTTCGAGCGCATCCGGGATGAGCTCCGTGACGGGCGCGGCCTCGTATCGGCTGTCGAGAACGGCTGGCGACGAGCAAAGCGGACCGTTCTGGCCTCGAAGGCAATGAACCTTCTCGCCGCCGTCGTGCTGTATTTCGTGGCGGTAGGCAATGTGCGCGGTTTCGCCTTCACGCTGGGCCTAACAGCAATTGCGGACCTTGTGGTGGTATTCCTGTTCACCCATCCCATGATGCGTCTGCTCGCGATGACCCGGTTCTTCGGTGAAGGGCACCGGTGGTCCGGACTTGACCCCACCCGCCTTGGCGCGCTCCCGCTGTACCGCGGTGCAGGGAAGGTGCGGCACAAGCCGGTGGAGCGGCCCGCGGTTGAGCTGCGCGGCCGGAACAAGGCTGCCGGCCGTGAGGCGGAACGGCGGATGACCATCGCCGAACGGCGCCTGGCCGAACAACGGAAAGCCGCCGAAGAACAAAAGGCTGAAGAACAAAAGACCGTCGGAGCCCAGGCCCGCGGATCCAAGGAAGGAGACAACCGATGAGCCGTTTCAGTTTCGCCGAATTCGGAAATGAACTGTATTCCGGCAAGCGGTCCTACCCCTTCGTGGGCAAGAGCAACCTGTGGTTCGCCATTGCAGGTGCCGCAATTCTGCTCTCACTCCTCATCCCGGTCATCAAGGGCGGGTTCAACCTCGGCATTGACTTCCGCGGCGGCTCCGAATTCACCGTGTCCAATGTCGAGGACACGGACATTGCAGCCGGCGAGCAGGCTGTCACCAACGTAGTGCCGGAAGCAGTGCCCCGGGTGACCAACATCGCTCCTGAGACCATGCGGATCCAGACCGAGCGCCTGAGCGACGATGAGACGCTGAACGTGCGCGATGCGCTCATCGGCGCCTACGGTGTCACCGAGGAGGATGTCACCTCGAACTTCGTCGGACCGACCTGGGGTGAAGACGTCAGCCGCCAGGCCATTATCGGCCTGATCGTTTTCGTGGTGCTTGCCGCTGCACTGATGGCGCTCTACTTCCGCACCTGGAAGATGTCCGTTGCCGCAATGGCAGCGCTGGTGGTTGTCATGATCACCTCCGCCGGTATCTACTCGCTCAGTGACTTCGAGGTGACGCCCTCGGCGGTGATCGGCTTTCTCACCATTCTGAGTTATTCCCTGTATGACACCGTTGTGGTGTTCGACAAGGTCCGGGAAAACACCGCGGATCTGGACGTCTCCAGTAAACGGACCTTCGGCGAACAGGTGAACCTTGCGGTCAACCAGACGCTGGTCCGGTCGATCAACACCTCGGTGGTCGCCGTGCTGCCCGTTGCGGCGATCCTCTTCATCGGGGCAATGCTCCTTGGCGCAGGAACCCTGAGGGACCTCTCACTGGCCCTCTTCGTCGGAATCATCATCGGTACGGTGGCCACCGTCTTCATCGCTGCTCCGATGTACGCGAGGCTGCGGATGAATGAGCCGGACATACGGAAGCAGGAGAAGCGCGTGCTGCACCGCCGGGCTCTCGAAGCCAAGGAAGCAGAGGGCATCCCAGCCCAGTAGTTCGCCGGCGTCAGCGCCGTTGAGCAGCAGGGAACGGCCCGGCACGGTAAGTGCCGGGCCGTTGTGCATCCTGGGCCCGGCGCCGGGAGTACCGCGCGCACGAACTGCCGTCAAACATGCGCGGACGGCTTCAACTGGCGGATAAACTTGGAGAGTCAACCAGGTGTGTGGCATGTTGTACCCTTACCCGTCCCGGTGGGGTTGGTAGGAACTGCAACGGAAGTGGGGTTTTGGGTGGCTGAAGCCAGTGGTCCCGGACGCCCGTCCGGGACCGGACCGTCGTCGGCAGCGGGCATTGAACCGCGCGTGCAGCATGCCCGCGCGGCCGCTCCTGTCCAGGCGCCGCCGGCTCCTGCCGAAGGGCCTAC
>NZ_KI914581.1:151155-158688 GCF_000520475.1 Arthrobacter sp. 35/47 | reverse complement strand
TCCCGGCCGCCGGGAGCGGACCCGTGCGCGCCTGGCCCGCCTTGCGGGCCGCGGCGCCGCCGACTATTCGCCCATTCTGGAACCGTTGCTGCGCACGGTACGCGCCAACAACCCCAAAGAGGACCTGGAATTCATCAAGCGCGCCTATGAGGTAGCGGAGCGCAGCCATGAAGGACAGAAACGCAAGAGCGGCGATCCGTACATCACCCACCCTGTCGCGGTAGCCACCATTCTGGCCGAGCTCGGCATGACCGGGACAACGCTCGCCGCCGCACTCCTCCACGACACCGTCGAGGACACCAGCTGCACGCTGGAGGACATCCGCCGCGACTTCGGCCAGGAAGTCGCCATGCTGGTGGACGGCGTCACCAAACTGGACAAGGTGTCCTTCGGGGACGCCGCACAGGCTGAGACGGTCCGGAAGATGGTCGTCGCAATGGCGAAGGACATCCGCGTCCTCGTCATCAAGCTGGCAGACCGGCTGCACAATGCCCGGACCTGGCGCTTTGTCTCACCGGAGTCCTCAGCCCGCAAGGCGCGGGAAACCCTTGAGATCTTCGCACCGCTGGCACACCGACTCGGTATGAACACCATCAAGTGGGAGTTGGAGGATCTCTCCTTCGCGGCGCTCCACCCGAAGGTTTATGAAGAGATCGTCCGGATGGTCGGTGACCGCACCCCTGAGCGGGAAAAGCACCTCAACCTCGTTCGGGACCAGATCGGGGAGGATCTGCGCTCGGTGAAGATCAAGGCGACCATCACCGGGCGGCCGAAGCATTATTACTCGATCTACCAGAAGATGATCGTCCGGGGCAAAGACTTCGACGACATCCATGACCTGATGGGCGTGCGGGTCCTCGTTGATTCGGTACGCGACTGTTACGCGACCCTTGGCCAGCTGCACGCGCGGTGGAACCCCCTGCCCGGCAGGTTCAAGGATTACATCGCCATGCCCAAGTTCAACATGTACCAGTCGCTGCACACCACGGTCATCGGACCCGGCGGACGGCCGGTTGAAATCCAGATCCGGACCCATGACATGCACCGGCGTGCGGAATACGGTGTCGCTGCCCACTGGAAGTACAAGAACCAGGGTGGAGCGGGAACCAGCGGAGCCCCTGACAACAGCGACATGGGCTGGCTGCGCAGTCTGGTGGACTGGCAGCAGGAGACGTCGGATCCGGACGAGTTCCTCGACTCCCTCCGCTTCGAGATCAATGCCAGGGAAGTCTTCGTGTTCACGCCGAAGGGCGAGGTGATGGCGCTGCCTGCCGGCTCCACGCCGGTGGACTTCGCCTACGCCGTTCACACGGAAGTGGGCCACCGGACCATCGGCGCCAGGGTCAACGGCAAACTCGTTCCGCTCAACAGCGAGCTGAACCACGGTGACTGGGTGGAGATCTTCACCTCCAAGGCGGAGGGCGCCGGGCCGAGCCAGGACTGGCAGGGATTCGTCAAGAGCCCCCGTGCGCGCAACAAAATCCGGCAGTGGTTCACCAAGGAACGCCGCGAAGAGGCAATCGAGAAGGGCAAGGACCAGCTGACGCGCACCATGCGGAAGCAGAACCTTCCCCTGCAGCGCATGATGACGCACGATGCGCTCATGGCGGTGGCGCAGGAGCTCCGCCACGCGGACATCTCGGCGCTGTACGCCGCAGTGGGTGACGGCCACACCTCCGCCCAGAACGTCATCGAGCACCTTGTCGCACTCATGGGCGGTCATGCCGGGGCTGAGGACGACATCGCCGAGGCGACCGTTGCAACGCAGCCGCGGCGTCCCAAGTTCTCCGACTCGGGCGTAACCGTGCGCGGTGTCGGGGATGTGTGGGTCAAGCTGGCACGCTGCTGCACGCCGGTCCCTCCGGACCCGATTGTGGGCTTCGTAACGCGTGGGTCCGGTGTCTCGGTCCACCGGAACGACTGCCGAAATGTTCAGGAACTGCGGGACCAGCCGGACCGCATAGTCGACGTCGAATGGGCTCCCACCCAGTCGAGTGTTTTCCTGGTGGAAATCCAGGTCGAGGCGCTGGACCGCAAGAGCCTGCTCTCGGACGTCACTCGGGTGCTCTCCGAAAACCACGTGAACATCCTGGCCGCAAGCGTGAATACGTCGACGGACCGGGTGGCGATGTCGCGGTTCGCCTTTGAAATGGGTGACCCGAAGTACCTCAGCCACATTCTGAGTGCGGTACGGCGCATCGACGGGGTCTTCGACGTGTACCGCACCACCGGCTCACAGCGGCGGCTCTAGCGGCCGGTCCGCATGGCCTCCCGCAACCGGGCCAGGGCGCGAGCCTTGCCCGGCACGCGGCCTGCGTGCTCCAGCGACAGCACCACGAGGTGCAGCGGGCAGCGGAGTTCCGGCGCCGCAGCGATGTTCCTCAGCGCGTCCACCGCCCAGGAATCCTGTCCGTGGATTGCGACGTCGAGAGCCGTCCGCAGGGGCGAAGTCACTTGCACTCCTCCGACGGTGGAGAGATCACACGGTCCCAGGGTGACCTGGTGCATGACGGCCGGGCCGGACAGGGGAAGGGCAGTGGTCCGACGCCGGTGGTCGGTAACCAGGCTGACCACGGACGGAGCAGGAGCACACCCGTAAATCCAGGCGGCGGTCTGCCGGGCGAGCGCCACCCGCCGGTGCAGTGACCTCGGGACCGCGTTGAGCGCGGACTGGGCTCGGATGGCCGGAGTGGACGGCTGGTCGGTGCGCACATAGGATTCCCCGCACACATGGACCATCAGGCCGTCGAGGCGCATTGCCTGAAGCTCAACGTGGCTGAAGATGGTTCCGCCGTGGAACAGGACTCCACCGGTGGAGTTGATGGCAAGGTTGCGGCGGGCACTCGGCTGCCCCTGCGCGGTGGATCCTTGCGTGGCTGGCATGCGTCAAGCTTCCCCAATGCGCCGGCAAAGGGAAAGTCCCGGCCGGCCCGTTGTGGATAACGGGCCGGCCGGGACTCACCTTCACACGGCTACGACGCGGGGGAACACGTTGGCGCTAGGAGAAGTCCTGTGCGGATTTCTGCAGCATGTCCAACCACTGCCTTCGTGCTTCCAGCGCCTCCCGCGCGGCGGAAATCCGGCGGGCGTCTCCGTTTTTCTCCGCGGCGGCGAGATCATCCTCGAGGGAGGCGATAGTACTCTCGAGCTGGCTGAGCGCGCTGTTGGTGCGTGCCTTGGTCTCGGGGTTGGTGCGCTGCCAGTGCTCCTGCTCGGCCGCCTGCACAGCGTCTTCAACCTCGCGCAGCCGCGCCTCAACTCGTCCCATGTCAGCCCTGGGGACCTTTCCGGCGTCTTCCCAGCGGTCGCGGATGGACTGCAGCGCCTTCCGGGCGGCAGCGACGTCCTTGACCGGCAGGAGCTGACGCGCTTCAGCGAGGAGGGCTTCCTTCACCACGAGGTTGGCTCCGTACTCCTCGTCGATGGCCTCGTTCGCCGCCTTGCGGGCAGCGAAGAACCTGTCCTGGGCGGCCCGGAACCGGGCCCACAGGGCGTCGTCATCCTTGCGGCTTGCGCGCTTGGAGGCTTTCCACTCGTCCATGAGCCGGCGGTATTCTGCAGCTGTATGCCCCCAGTCGGTGGAGGTGGAAAGTTCCTCCGCACGGCTGATGAGAGCTTCCTTGGCGCGCTTCGCGTCGGCGTTCTCGTTGTCGAGCTGCGAGAAGAAGGCCCTGCGGTGGCGGTCAAAGACGGTGCGGGCGGAGCGGAACCTCTTCCACAGCGCATCCTCCGTGCCGCGGCCCAGCCGCATGCCGGACTTCTGTGCGTTTTTCCACTGCTCGAACAGCTCGTTCATGCGGTTGCTGCTGGCTTTCCACTGCACGGTGGACGGATCCCGGCCGGCAATTTCCTCAGCTTCCGCCACGATTGCCTCACGTGCTTCCAGTTCCCGGGCCCGCGCGGCGTCCTGCTCCGACTTCTCGGCAGACTCAAGTTCCGCGATGTGCGTTGTCAGTGCATCCAGCCTCGCCTCCAGCGCCCGGACGTCCCCGACCATCTTGCGCTCGGCAACCTGTTCAGCGAGATGCGCTGCCGTCTTCCGCATGTCCGTGGTCGGTGCCTTGGCCTGGACCCGCTGCTCAAGCAGTGTGATCTGGCCTGCGACGTCGTCGTACTTGCGCACAAAGTAACCGAGCGCTTCCTCGCGGGAGGCATCCGGATACTGACCGACGGGAAACTCCTCCCCGTCGACGAGCAGGAACACATGCCCGTCTTCCTCCACCCGGGCAAATTTCTCTGCCTCCTCCAGGGGAGTGGAGTGGATCGGGGGAGCGGCGACAACCGCTGCAGCCGCCGGACCGCTGGGCCGGGGAGCCATGGCGGCCGGTGTGGGACGGGGCCGAGCCGCCTTGGCGGGTGTCGGAGCCGGGGCTGCAGGCAACGGGTCGGCTGCAGGCTGCGCCGGGGCAGGGGCCGGGGTGGCAGACTCCTGTTCCGTGGCCTCCCCGGAGGCAGGCGGCTCCGCGACGGTGTCCGGTGGGACGGTCCCGGCCGTGTCGGTTGCAGGCGTTTCGTCGGATTTCTGACTGTTTGTCACCGCTAGAAGTCTTTCGCTCGATGGACGGCGCTTACGGCCGTATCCCGTTTATTTACTGCAGGGTTAATGAGTCTATCGTCACAGGCGTGGCCGGGGCTCCGTCCTCGCCGCCGCCTTCCACACCGGCTTCGGCGACCTGCCGGACAACGTCCAGGCCCGAGGTCACCGAACCCATGATGGTGTACCCGCCGGTGTTCTGTGGAATCTGCGACTCCTTGTAGACGATGAAGAACTGCGTGCCGTTGCTGTCGGTGCTCGCGCCGCGCGCCACAGCGATTGCCCCCGCGGGGTACACGCCGTCCTCCGGAGTGTTCTCCACGGGCCCCCACTGGTAGGTCGGGTCACCCGCACCGTCCCCGTTGAGCGATCCGCACTGCAGTACCCCCATGGTCTCGGCCGTGGTGAGCCGGTGGCACGTCTTGCCCTCGAAGAAACCGTCCTCGGCGAGTGAGGTGAACACGGCGACAGCCTGCGGCGCCGCCGTTCCGTCAAGCTCCACGCCGATATCCCCGGCGCTGGTGGCAAGGGTGCCCGTGAAGACCTTCCCCTCCGCGATGGATGGATCCGGGATGTTCGCGCCGTTGGGTGCCGGTTCAGCTTCAGCGCTCTCGGCAATACCCGGTGCATCCTCCAGGGCGGCCATCTCGGCGGCCGTCGGATTGGAGCTGAACCAGAAGACCTGGAGTGCGACGGCGAGAGCCAGGACCGCTGCTGCCGCACCGCCCGCGATGGTGCTGTCCTTCCGGCGTCGGCTTTCCTGTGCGCGCTTCAGTCCGCGCTTCGCCTCGATCTGGCTGATATGGCGGCGCATTTCGCGTCCGCGCCGGTCAACGGCCACGGAACCTCCTGTGTCCGACGGTGGATCTGGGCGCGTGCCCAGATATATCCGGGCACGCGCCCGGCCGGTTAGCAACGGCCTGACGCGTTCCCCTAAAATGAGTGCCGCAGACAGTGTAGGCACAGTGCGCTCTTGCCTCACGCTTCACCGCAGGATCCCCGGCCGACCGGTGGGGACACAAGCGATTCCAAGGAGAGTTCCTTACATGGCACGAAAGTCCTCGCTGTCCGGGTTTCCCGAATGGCTGCCTCAGGAGCGCCTCGTGGAGCTGCACGTCCTGGACACGCTGCGGCGGACCTTCGAGCTTCACGGATTCTCCAGCGTGGAGACGCGCGCCGTTGAAACGGTTGGCCAGCTGCTGCGCAAGGGCGAAATCGACAAGGAGGTCTATGCCGTATCGCGGCTGCAGGATGAGGACGCGGGAGCGGCCGGTGACGATGCCCTCGCGCTCCACTTCGACCTCACGGTTCCCTTTGCGCGTTATGTGGTCGAGAATGCGGGCCACCTTGCCTTCCCGTTCCGCCGCTACCAGATCCAGAAGGTCTGGCGCGGTGAACGCCCCCAGGAGGGCCGCGCCCGCGAGTTCACCCAGGCCGACATCGATGTGGTCGGTGACGGATCCCTGCCGTTCCGCTATGACGTTGAGCTGGCGCTGGTCATCGCGGAGGCGCTCGGCGCCCTGCCCATTCCCGAGTTCCAGCTGCGCATCAACAACCGGAAACTCGCGGAGGGGTTCTACCGCGGCATCGGCCTGACCGACACCCCGGGGGTGCTGCGCAGCATCGACAAGCTGGAGAAGATCGGTGCCGGGAAGGTTGCGGAACTCCTGAAGTCCGAACTCGGTGCCACCGACGAGCAGGCCCGCTCAGCCCTGAGCCTCGCAGCGATCCGCACCGAAGACACCTCGTTCGTGGAACAGGTGCGTGCACTCGGAGTGTCGGATCCGCTGCTGGACGAGGGCCTGGCCGAGCTCGAGCAGGTCATCGCCGAGGCAGCCAGGCGGGTGCCCGGGAGGGTTATCGCGGACCTCAGCATCGCCCGCGGCCTGGACTACTACACCGGAACCGTCTACGAGACTGTGCTCGTGGGCCACGAGTCCCTCGGGTCCATCTGCTCCGGAGGCCGCTACGACGCGCTGGCGAGCAAGGGCAACCGGACCTTCCCCGGCGTCGGGCTTTCCATCGGGGTCACACGCCTGGTGACGCGCATCCTGAACCAGGATTTCGCAGCGGCGTCCCGTCAGGTTCCGACGGCGGTGCTGGTCACCCTCGCCGATGACGATTCCTGGTCCGCCGCACAGGACGTCGCTGCCGCCCTGCGCGGCCGTGGCATCCCGGTGGAGGTGGCCGCCTCGGCGGAAAAGTTCGGAAAGCAGATCAAGTTCGCCGACCGCCGCGGGATCCCGTTTGTCTGGTTCACCTCAGCGGACGGGACGCACGAGGTCAAGGACATCCGGTCCGGCGAGCAGGTCCCTGCCGATCCGCTGTCCTGGAACCCGCCGGCGGGCGACCGGTGGCCGGCGGTTCTCCCGCGGGCCTGAACCGTCCCCGCTAGGTCTGGTGCCGGCGTCGTCGCATCAGCACTGCGGCGGCACGGCCAAGCAGTCCGACCAGAAGGATGGCCGTCATGGTCAGCACCGACTGGACCGGAAGGGTGAACGCGAGCACCAGGCACCCGACCAGGCCGAGAACATTCAGTGCCCGCGGCGCGTACCAGGGACGCGAAGACAGCGTGAGCGCTGAGAGGTTGGCCACCGCGTAATAGAGCAGAACACCGAAGCTGGAGAAGCCCACTACGGTCAGGATGTCGGTTCCGAGCAGCAGCGCAATCACGACGACGGCGGTCGCCAGTTCAGCGACGAACGGCGTGCGGGCCTGAACCGTCCCCGCTAGGTCTGGTGCCGGCGTCGTCGCATCAGCACTGCGGCGGCACGGCCAAGCAGTCCGACCAGAAGGATGGCCGTCATGGTCAGCACCGACTGGACCGGAAGGGTGAACGCGAGCACCAGGCACCCGACCAGGCCGAGAACATTCAGTGCCCGCGGCGCGTACCAGGGACGCGAAGACAGCGTGAGCGCTGAGAGGTTGGCCACCGCGTAATAGAGCAGAACACCGAAGCTGGAGAAGCCCACTACGGTCAGGATGTCGGTTCCGAGCAG
>NZ_KI914581.1:145983-151055 GCF_000520475.1 Arthrobacter sp. 35/47 | reverse complement strand
CACCCGCGGCAGGTCGCCTTCGCGCGCCATTGCGAGCGTGGTGCGGGCGATCCCGCTGATCAGGGCGAGTAACGCGCCGAGACTCGCCAGGGCAGCGGCAATCGAAACGGCAAGGAGTGGGATCGAGTCGTCGCTCAGGAACACCTCGGTCAGGGGAGCCGACGAGTCCGCGAGCTTCTCCGGGCCCACCGCCCGAAGCAGACCGACTGCGAGCAGCGTGTACAGCGCGAGCGTGAACCCCAAAGCGCCGAAGACGGCGCGCGGGATGTTGCGCGCGGGCTCGCGCACCTCCTCGCCCATCGTGGCAATGCGCGCATACCCGGCGAAAGCGAAGAACATCAGCCCCGCGGCCTGCAGGACGCCGGTGGGACCGGCAGGGGAGGCACCGCCGTCGTCTGTGGATTGCGCGAAGGCGACCACGATGACAAACGCGAGCACCGGCACCACCAGCGAAACGATGATCCGCGTCATCATGGCGGTACGCGTGATTCCCAGCAGGTTCACCACGGTGAGCGCCACCACCGCTGCGACTCCCGCAGCTTTCTCGAAGCCGGGGGCAGCGTAGAGCCCGAAAGTGAGCGCCATCGCCGCGCACGATGCGGCCTTGCCGGTGATGAAACTCCAGCCGGCGAGGAAACCGGGCCATTCACCGAGCTGGCGCCTGCCGTAGGTATAGGCACCGCCGCTGACCGGGTGCACTGCCGCCAGCTGGGCGGATGCGGCGGCGTTGGCGTAGGCAACCGCCGCGGCAAGGGCGACGGCGAGGGGCAGGAGGGATCCGGCCGCGGCAGCCGCAGGGGAGAAGACCACAAAGACACCGGCCCCGATCATCGAACCGATGCCGACCGTTGTGGCGTCGAACCCGCCCAGTTGTCTGTTCAGCGCCTGCGGCATGCGCGGGTCCCCGTCCCGTGAATGGTGTGGCCGGGAGTGCAACTCATCCGGCGGTAAACTCGAACCTAGCGATTCAATTCAGCGATCTAATCCACTGATCCTAACCACACCGGAAGGAATGCTGTGCTGCGCACACATGACCTTGGTTCCCTGCGGACCGGGCACATCGGACAAACCGTTACTCTTGCCGGATGGGTGGCCCGCCGTCGTGATCACGGTGGCGTGGCCTTCCTGGACCTGCGTGACGCCTCGGGCGTGGCCCAGGTGGTGGTCCGGGAAGAGGACGTGTTCGCTTCCCTGCGCAACGAGTTCGTGCTGCAGATTACCGGCACCGTCGAAAAGCGGCCCGAGGGCAATGAGAACCCCGCACTTGCCTCCGGTGAAATCGAGGTCATCGCCGAGCAGGTGACCATCCTCAACACCTCCGATCCGCTGCCCTTCCAGATCGATGAGCACGTAGAGGTCGGGGAGGAAGCACGCCTGAAGCACCGCTACCTCGACCTCCGCCGTCCCGCCCCGAACGCAAACCTCCGCCTGCGCTCCGAAGCGAACCGCGTGGCCCGTGAGCTGCTGCACGGAGACGGGTTCGTCGAGATCGAAACCCCTACGCTCACCCGCTCCACCCCTGAGGGCGCCCGCGACTTCCTAGTCCCGGCCCGGCTGGCGCCCGGCTCCTGGTATGCCCTACCGCAGTCCCCGCAGCTCTTCAAGCAGCTGCTGCAGGTGGGCGGGTTCGAAAAGTACTACCAGATCGCGCGCTGCTACCGCGACGAGGACTTCCGGGCAGACCGCCAGCCCGAGTTCACGCAGTTGGACATCGAGGCCAGCTTCGTTGAGCAGGACGACATCATCGCGCTCGGCGAGGCGCTGGTGAAGGCACTGTGGAAGCTGATCGACGTCGAGATCCCTACGCCTATCCAGCGGATGACCTATGCCGACGCCATGGCCCGCTACGGTTCGGACAAGCCGGACTTGCGCTTCGGCCTCGAGCTCACCGAACTGACCGAATACTTCAGGGACACCGGCTTCGGTGTCTTCAAGGCGCCGTACGTGGGCGCGGTAGTCATGCCCGGCGGAGCCTCCCAGCCGCGCCGTCAGCTTGACGCCTGGCAGGAATGGGCCAAGCAGCGCGGCGCGAAGGGCCTGGCGTACGTCCTCATCGACGACGACGGCAGCCTGCGCGGTCCGGTGGCCAAGAACCTGACGGACTCCGAACGGGACGGTCTGGCCGCTGCCGTAGGCGCGAAGCCGGGCGACTGCATTTTCTTCGCTGCGGGCGAGAAGTCTCCATCCCGTGCGCTGCTGGGTGCCGCCCGGGTGGAAATCGGTCACCGGACCGGGCTCATCGATCCGGAGGCGTGGGCCTTCGTGTGGGTTGTGGACGCACCCATGTTCGAGCCTGCGTCGGTCGCTGTCGCGGCAGGCGACGTTGCCGTGGGAACCGGCGCCTGGACGGCCGTGCACCACGCCTTCACCTCCCCGAAGCCGGAGTTCCTTGACTCCTTCGACACGGATCCGGGCAGCGCGCTGGCCTACGCCTATGACATCGTCTGCAACGGCAACGAGATCGGTGGCGGCTCGATCCGTATCCACCGCCGTGACGTGCAGGAGCGGGTCTTCGCGGTCATGGGGATCAGCCCCGAGGACGCGCAGGAGAAATTCGGCTTCCTGCTGGAGGGCTTCAAGTACGGCGCACCTCCCCACGGCGGAATCGCCTTCGGCTGGGACCGCGTGGTCGCACTCCTCGCGGGCAGCGATTCCATTCGCGACGTCATCGCCTTCCCCAAGTCCGGCGGTGGTTACGATCCGCTCACCGCGGCTCCGGCTCCGATTACGCCGCAGCAGCGCAAGGAAGCCGGCGTCGATGCAAAGCCCGAGACCAGGGCCGCTGCCAGGGCCGAGCCGAAGGCGGAAGCCAGGGTCTAGCCACCGTCGGTCGGGTGCCCGGAGAGGGAAATGCAGGTGCGGTTCCCGCGCTATCCGAGTACTCAACGGTGGGCGCCCCGTGTTACGGACGCTTTCGGGTGCGCAGAAAAGTTGTGGAAGAATAAGCGTCGTACAACGTGCTCCGGGGTCGGTGTAATTCCGAACCGGCGGTTATAGTCCGCGACCCGCGCGCTGCCCCTGCGGCAGCAAGCGGTTGAACCGGTGAAATTCCGGTACCGACAGTTAAAGTCTGGATGGGAGAAGCGCGTGCAGCTTTGGCTGTGCCCTGTCGTCGGCGTCCTGCGCGCCCTTGGCAGTGCCGGCCCTTCCTGTCGATCCCCCGGAGCCCTAGAGCCAGGTGAGGGATACGACATGGGATTTTCTGCCGGAGCTTCCGGGTGGAGGCTGCCATGACCGGCGCCAGCCAGCCCTTGACCGCGCAGGAAATGATGGCGATGGAGCACGCGCTGCTCCTTGCCGGGCAGGGTGTGCGCGGCGCCAATCCGCTGGTGGGCGCCGTGATTCTCGACGACGACGGCGCCATGGTCGCCTCCGGTGCGCACCTGGGTGCCGGGACGGATCACGCAGAAGTGGCCGCCCTGAAAAACGCGGTCCAACAGGGCATCGACCCGGCCGGCTGCACGATGGTGGTCACCCTTGAGCCCTGCAACCACACCGGGCGTACCGCACCCTGCACCGAAGCGCTCCTGGCGGCTGGAATCTCCCGCGTTGTCTATGCGGCAGCTGACCCCAACCCCGAAGCAGCCGGAGGCGCCGCGCGGCTGGCCGGTCAGGGTATCGACGTCGCAGGCGGCCTCCTGGCCGATGCCGCCACTGAACTGAACCGCCGCTGGCTTGCCGCCGTCCGTGCCCGGCGTCCCTTCGTCACCGTCAAGGTCGCCCAGAGCCTGGACGCGCAGTCCGCCGCGGCTGACGGTTCCAGCCAATGGATCACCGGCCCGCACGCCCGCGCGGACGGACACTCGATCCGCGCCCGGGTCGATGCCGTCCTGGTGGGTACCGGCACGGTGCTGGCCGACAATCCGCGCCTCACCGCCCGGGCTCTTGACGGTGCCGACGCCGCCCGCCAACCGCTGCGCGTCGCCGTCGGGCTCCGCGATGTGCCGGCCGATGCCGCCATGCGCGGCGACCGGTTTGTGCACCTGTCGACCCACGATCCCGTTGCCGCCCTCGATGACCTGTACCGCAGGGGAGTCCGGCATGTCCTGATCGAGGGCGGACCGCAGCTGGTGGGCGTCTTCCTCATGGCGGATCTTGCCGATGAGCTTTTCGCCTACGTTGCGCCGATGCTTCTCGGCACCGGTGTGCCCGCGTTCCAGCGACTCGGCGTGGCCACACTCGCCGACGCTCACGTGTGGCGCCTCGATCCGGATGGCGCGGCGGCCGTCACCCAGCTCGGAGACGACGTCCGTCTCCATTTCAAGCCCATTGCGCCGGCCCCGGCGCACGTCGAGAAAGGCCATTGAGTGTTTACAGGAATAGTTGCCGGACGGGGTACCGTGACGTCCCTGCAGCGCTCCGCTGACGGTGACAGCGCGGTGCTGGTGTTCGACGCCGGAGCCACCGGATCCGGACTGGAGCCCGGCGGGTCCATTGCCGTGGACGGCGTGTGCCTGACTGCCACCACCATCCACGGCACCAGCATCAGTGTTGATGTGATGGGGGAGACCCTCGTCCGTACAACGATCGGGCGGTTGGAAGAGGGCGGATCAGTGAACCTTGAACGCTGCGTCCCGGCCGCGGGCCGGCTCGACGGCCACGTTGTGCAGGGCCACGTGGACGGGGTCGGAACGCTCCTTGAGCGCGAGGACCTCGGCTCCTGGGAGCGCCTCCGGTTCAGCGTCCCCGTACCGCTGGACCGGTATGCCGCGGAGAAGGGCTCCGTCGCCGTGGACGGCGTCTCACTCACCGTGACCGCCGTCAGCCAGCCGGGTGCGTCCGAGCCCTGGTTCGAGGTCGGGCTCATTCCGACCACCCTGTCGGAAACGGGCCTCGGAGCAAAGAGCATCGGGGATCCGGTGAATCTCGAGATGGACGTCCTGGCCAAGTACGCTGAGCGGCTCCTCTCGTTCGCCGGACACGGGCGCGCACAGCAGGGAGCGGGCGCATGAGCCTTGATGGTAACGCCCAGGCGGCCGGGGAACAGGGCGGTATAGCGCTGGACATCCGGCTGGACCCGGTGGAGGCGGCTGTCGAGGCCATGGCGGCGGGACGCGCCGTCGTCGTCGTCG
>NZ_KI914581.1:145112-145883 GCF_000520475.1 Arthrobacter sp. 35/47 | reverse complement strand
GAGGCCATGGCGGCGGGACGCGCCGTCGTCGTCGTCGACGACGCCAACCGTGAAAATGAAGGCGACATCATCTTCGCCGCCCAGTTCGCCACTGCCGAGCTGACCGGGTGGACCATCCGGTACACCTCCGGCGTGCTCTGTGTACCGGTGACCGGGGAAACCGCTGACCGGCTGGCGCTGCCGGCCATGGTACTCAACAACCAGGATTCGAAGCAGACCGCCTACACC
Organism: Arthrobacter sp. 35/47; assembly: GCF_000520475.1. Taxonomy (NCBI): domain Bacteria; kingdom Bacillati; phylum Actinomycetota; class Actinomycetes; order Micrococcales; family Micrococcaceae; genus Arthrobacter; species Arthrobacter sp. 35/47. The sequence continues at coordinate 145,655 of NZ_KI914581.1, read as the reverse complement.
GTCTCCTGTGATGCGGCGGTCGGCGTGAGCACTGGAATCAGCGCGGCGGACAGGGCATTGACCGCGCGCGTGCTCGCCTCCGCGTCTTCCACCCCGTCCGATCTCACCCGGCCGGGCCACATGTTCCCGCTCCGGGCGGTGGACGGCGGGGTGCGGGAGCGGCGGGGACACACAGAAGCCGCGATCGACCTCTGCCGGGACGCCAACCGTGAAAATGAAGGCGACATCATCTTCGCCGCCCAGTTCGCCACTGCCGAGCTGACCGGGTGGACCATCCGGTACACCTCCGGCGTGCTCTGTGTACCGGTGACCGGGGAAACCGCTGACCGGCTGGCGCTGCCGGCCATGGTACTCAACAACCAGGATTCGAAGCAGACCGCCTACACCGTCTCCTGTGATGCGGCGGTCGGCGTGAGCACTGGAATCAGCGCGGCGGACAGGGCATTGACCGCGCGCGTGCTCGCCTCCGCGTCTTCCACCCCGTCCGATCTCACCCGGCCGGGCCACATGTTCCCGCTCCGGGCGGTGGACGGCGGGGTGCGG
>NZ_KI914581.1:143203-145012 GCF_000520475.1 Arthrobacter sp. 35/47 | reverse complement strand
CGGCTGGCCGGCGTCGAGCCGGCTGCCGTCATTGCCGAGGTCACCCACGACGACGGCGGCATGATGCGCCTGCCCGCGTTGCGGGAATTCGCCACCCGCTTCCAGGCGCCGCTGATTTCGATCGAGGACCTCGCGGCCTATCTGGCTGCGAGGGAAACCGGAGCTGCGGAATGAGTGCGGTGGCCGGCGGCCCGGTGGTCAGCATCCCGACGGCATTCGGATCCTTCCGCGCGCAGGCCTGGGTGGACACGGCGTCCGGTGTGGAGCACCTGACCATGTCCTCACCGGACACCAACGTTGCCGACGGCGCACCGCTGGTCCGGATGCATTCGGAGTGCCTCACCGGCGATGTGTTCGGCTCCTACCGCTGCGACTGCGGGGAGCAGCTGGAACAGGCCCTCGGACTGATCCAGGAGCAGGGCGGAACGGTGGTCTACCTGCGGGGGCAGGAGGGCCGCGGAATCGGGCTCGCAAACAAGCTGCGGGCCTACGCACTGCAGGAAAACGGCGCCGACACGGTGGAGGCGAACGAGCAGCTTGGACTGCCCGTCGACGCGCGGGACTACCAGGCCGCCGCGGAGATCCTCACGCACCTGGGAATCACGACGGTCCGGCTCCTGAGCAACAACCCGGTAAAGCGCGAGCATCTTGAGCGGTACGGCATCGCCGTGGAATCGATGGTTCCTTCCGAGATTCCGTCGCGGCTGGAGAACCAGCACTATCTTGAGACCAAACGCGACCGCCTCAACCACCAGCTGTCCCACCTCGAGGAGCGGTTCCACCAGCGCCCCCAGGAAAAGATCGTCCAGCAGAGCTGACGCCTGCTCTTCCAATTGCCGAATATCCCTACCGAAGGAGAACCATGGCCGGACACGGCGCGCCCACCATCGACATCAGCGGCATCGGCCGCGAGCAGCCGCTCCGGCTCGCCGTCATTGCCGAGGTCACCCACGACGACGGCGGCATGATGCGCCTGCCCGCGTTGCGGGAATTCGCCACCCGCTTCCAGGCGCCGCTGATTTCGATCGAGGACCTCGCGGCCTATCTGGCTGCGAGGGAAACCGGAGCTGCGGAATGAGTGCGGTGGCCGGCGGCCCGGTGGTCAGCATCCCGACGGCATTCGGATCCTTCCGCGCGCAGGCCTGGGTGGACACGGCGTCCGGTGTGGAGCACCTGACCATGTCCTCACCGGACACCAACGTTGCCGACGGCGCACCGCTGGTCCGGATGCATTCGGAGTGCCTCACCGGCGATGTGTTCGGCTCCTACCGCTGCGACTGCGGGGAGCAGCTGGAACAGGCCCTCGGACTGATCCAGGAGCAGGGCGGAACGGTGGTCTACCTGCGGGGGCAGGAGGGCCGCGGAATCGGGCTCGCAAACAAGCTGCGGGCCTACGCACTGCAGGAAAACGGCGCCGACACGGTGGAGGCGAACGAGCAGCTTGGACTGCCCGTCGACGCGCGGGACTACCAGGCCGCCGCGGAGATCCTCACGCACCTGGGAATCACGACGGTCCGGCTCCTGAGCAACAACCCGGTAAAGCGCGAGCATCTTGAGCGGTACGGCATCGCCGTGGAATCGATGGTTCCTTCCGAGATTCCGTCGCGGCTGGAGAACCAGCACTATCTTGAGACCAAACGCGACCGCCTCAACCACCAGCTGTCCCACCTCGAGGAGCGGTTCCACCAGCGCCCCCAGGAAAAGATCGTCCAGCAGAGCTGACGCCTGCTCTTCCAATTGCCGAATATCCCTACCGAAGGAGAACCATGGCCGGACACGGCGCGCCCACCATCGACATCAGCGGCATCG
>NZ_KI914581.1:87538-143103 GCF_000520475.1 Arthrobacter sp. 35/47 | reverse complement strand
CGCGGCCAGCTGGCACACCGCCATCATGGACGGACTGCTCGACGGCGCCCGCCGGGCGGCAGCGGACGCCGGCGTCGAACCCGATGTGATCCGGGTTCCCGGCAGCTTTGAGCTTCCGGTCGCTGCAGCGCGGCTGGCACCGCACTATGACGCCGTCGTCGCGCTCGGTGTGGTCATCCGGGGCGGAACGCCCCACTTCGAGTACGTGTGCCAGGCCGCGACGTCGGGACTCACCGACGTCAGCGTCCGCACCGGCGTGCCGGTGGGCTTTGGTGTGCTGACCTGCGATACGGAAGACCAGGGCCTGGACCGCGCGGGGCTGGCAGGATCCAGCGAGGACAAGGGCTACGAGGCCACAGCCGCCGCCCTGGCCACGGCATCCGTGCTGGCGCCGTGGAACCGGTGACCGTGCGGCCGTGCAGCATAGAGATTCGTCACACACAATGGGCGCGATACGGCGGATCCCGTGCAACCCAGTAACCTTGACAGAGTGAAATCCTTCGACACCCTGTTCGCTGAGCTGAGCGAGAAAGCTGCCGCCCGCCCGGCCGGGTCCCGCACCGTGGCCGAACTGGAGTCAGGCGTGCACGGCATCGGCAAGAAGGTGGTCGAGGAGGCCGCCGAGGTGTGGATGGCTGCGGAGTATGAGTCCAATGAGGCGGCCGCCGAGGAAATTTCCCAGTTGCTGTACCACCTTCAGGTGATGATGATCGCCAAGGGGCTCACGCTGGAGGACGTCTACAAGCATCTGTAGCCGCGCGCCCGGATCCCGGGAACAATCCACGCGCGGCACGCCGCCAGCCTAAGGAAACCCTCCTCATGCAAGGAAACCCATGCTTCGAGTAGCAGTCCCCAACAAGGGATCCCTGTCAGAATCCGCCTCCGCCATGCTCAGCGAGGCGGGATACCGCCAGCGCCGCGACACCCGCGAACTGGTGATGGTGGATCCGGAAAATGAAATCGAATTCTTCTTCCTGCGCCCGCGCGACATCGCGGTGTACGTCGGCTCCGGAACGCTCGACGTCGGAATCACCGGCCGTGACCTCTTTCTCGACGCCCAGGTGGACGCCGAGGAACTCCTTCCCCTCGGCTTCGGAGCGTCAACCTTCCGGTTCGCCGGGCCGGTAGGGCACTTCGCCTCCGTCGCCGAGCTCGAGGGACGCCGGCTAGCCACCAGCTATGACGGACTGCTGCGCGCGTTCCTGGCCGAAGAGGGTGTCGCGGCGACAGTGGTGCGCCTCGACGGTGCGGTGGAATCGTCAGTACGGCTCGGCGTCGCCGACGCAATCGCCGACGTCGTGGAGACCGGCAATACGCTCAAGGCCGCCGGCATGGAGATCTTCGGCGATCCGATCCTGCGCAGCGAAGCGGTCCTGATCGGCCGCCGCGGGTCCGCTCCGGCAGGGCTTGACATCCTGATGCGCCGCCTCCAGGGAGTGCTCGTGGCGCGCCAGTACGTCCTGCTCGACTATGACATCCGCAAGGAACTGGTCGACCAGGCCGCCGCGCTGACACCCGGCCTCGAATCGCCCACCATCTCACCGCTGCGCGACTCCGAGTGGGTGGCGGTGCGGTCCATGGTGAAGCGCAACAGCACCAACCGGATCATGGATGAGCTCTATGACCTCGGCGCCCGTGCCATTTTGGTCAGCACCATCCACGCGTGCCGGATCTAGGACGGGCCAACCAATGAGTGTGGCAATCCGCGTGATTCCCTGCCTCGACGTCGATGCCGGCCGTGTGGTCAAGGGCATCAACTTCGAAGACCTCCGCGATGCCGGTGATCCGGTTGAACTGGCGCACCGCTACGACCGCGCCGGAGCCGACGAACTCACGTTCCTCGACGTCACCGCGTCTTCCGGGAACCGCGCCACCACCTTCGACGTGGTCGCGAAAACCGCCGAGGAGGTCTTCATCCCGCTCACCGTCGGCGGCGGTGTCCGGGAAATCTCCGACGTCGACCGGCTGCTGCGTGCCGGCGCGGACAAGGCTTCCATCAACACCGCGGCCGTCGCACGCCCGCAGGTCATCGACGAGATCACCTCCCACTTCGGATCGCAGGTCCTGGTGCTCAGCCTCGACGCGAGGCGCACGCATGATGGTTCAACGCCGTCGGGCTTTGAAGTCACCACGCACGGGGGCCGGAAAGGCACCGGGATTGACGCGGTTGCCTGGGCGCGTGAGGCTGCAGAGCGCGGGGTGGGGGAGATCCTGCTGAATTCGATCGACGCCGACGGCACCCGCGAGGGCTTTGACCTGGAGATGATCCGGGCCGTCCGCGCCGCCGTGAAGGTTCCGCTCATTGCGTCCGGCGGAGCCGGCGAACCGGCGCACTTCCCACCGGCGGTCGCAGCGGGCGCCGACGCGGTGCTCGCCGCATCGGTCTTCCACTTCGGTCCGGTCGATGCCATCGCCGAGGTCAAGCGGGCCATCCGGAACGCCGGATTCCCCGTTCGCTGACTCCCGGGCACCGCAACGGTGCGCTGAGTTCCTGCCCGGCGGGCCCGGTCAGAGGCCGACTTCCGCGCTTTCGAGCAGGGCGACGGCGTCGGGCTGCCCCTCGAAGGTGACGAGCGCATGACGGGTGCGTCCGTGAGCGTGCATGAGCAGTTCGCCGGGCTCACCGACAATCGCCACTGAGACAGGCGCACGCTTGGCCACGTGCCGCGGCCCGTCGGGACGTACCAGGACAATTCCCAGGTCCACGCCGCGGTAGAGAATGGCTGCGCGTTTGATCAGCTCATCCCAGAGCGCGTTCGAGTAGTCCTCATCCAGCGCGCGCGGCGCCCACCGGCTCGTTGCCCGGCGCACGTCTTCCGTGTGCACGAAGTACTCGATGAGGTTGGTGCTGGTGTCAAGCGACGGCAGGCGCATCGGAGAGTAGAACGGGTGTCCCTTGCGGAAATCGTTGACCAGCTTTTCATAAGCCTGGGTGGACGAGCATTTCGCGGCCAGCGACCGGGTGGCTTTCTCCGACACCACCGAGAGCGGCTTGATGAGCGCGCCGATTCCGACGGCGGGCCGATGACCGCGCAGGTAGAGGTGCGCAGCGAGCTCCTTGGTCTGCCAGCCGTCGCACAGCGTGGGTGAGTGAGGCCCGGCCGCCAGCAGGGTTTCGGACAGGACTTCACGGGAAGGATCAACGAAATGCATCACTGCTGAAAATAGCATGACGGACGCCCTGCGCGCGCGGTTCCGGCACCGGCCGCCCTCAATGCAGCGGCCCGTCGCCGCACGACTAGAATCAGTTGCGATGTCACAACACCCCGAACCCGCCGCACTGCCCGAGCCCAACGAGGCACGGGGACTCGACCCCGCCGTCGCCGGGGCGCTCAAGCGGGATGCCGCCGGCCTTGTCGCCGCGATCATCCAGGCCCACGACACCGGTGAGGTGCTGATGCTGGGCTGGATGGATGACGAGGCGCTCCGGCGGACCCTCAACAGCGGCCGGGTGACGTTCTACTCGCGGTCCAGGCAGGAATACTGGCGCAAGGGAGACACCTCGGGCCATGTGCAGTATGTGAAATCGGTCGCACTGGACTGTGACGGGGACGCGCTGCTGGTCCGCGTGGACCAGGTGGGCGCCGCATGCCACACGGGCACCCGTACCTGCTTCGACGGCAGGGACCTTGCCGCCGTCGTCGGGTCCGCATAAATGCCGCCTGCGGCGTAGTAAAACCACCAGCCCGTCCGCGCTCAGGCCGGACGCGAGGATTGAGGAAATGCATCTCATGGACGAGCTCGGAGTAATCAGTCCCAGCCTGGAGGAGTTCCGGGCCCTGGCACGGGACCGGCGGGTGATCCCGGTCCGCCTGACGGTACTGGATGATGCCCATACGCCGATCGGCATCTACCGGAAGCTGACCGACGGCCACCCCGGAACCTTCCTCATGGAGTCGGCCGCAGAGGGTGGGGTCTGGTCGCGGTACTCGTTCATCGGCGTCAATTCCCGGGCGACGCTGACCACCAGGGACGGCGAGGCATGCTGGCTCGGCGAGCCGCCGGCCGGGGTGCCCGTGGACGGTAACCCGGTCGAAGCCCTTCGCCGGACCGTGGAAGCACTCCAGACAGCCCGCTTCGACGGCCTCCCGCCCTTTACCTCCGGCATGGTCGGGTTCATCGGCTGGGAGTCCGTCCGGCACTGGGAACGGCTTACCTCCCCGCCCGAAGATGACCTGGACCTGCCCGAACTGGCCATGAACCTCGTCACCGATATGGCCATCCATGACAACGCAGGCGGCAAGGTCACCCTCGTGGCCAATGCCATCAACTACGACAACTCCTCCGACAGGGTCGACGAGGCGTGGCACGACGCCGTCGGGCGCCTCCGGAACATGCTGCAGCGCCTCGCCGGCGCATCCCATCAGCCGGTTTCGGTACTGGCCGACGGCGCGGCGGACACCGCCTCCCTGATGTCCCGCGTCCGGGAACGGTGGGACCGCGAACGCTACCTCGCCGCGATCGAGCGCGGCAAGGAGGCGATCGTGGACGGCGAGGTGTTCCAGGTAGTCATTTCGCGCCGGTTTGAACTGGACTGCGAGGCATCGGCGCTGGATGTCTACCGGGTGCTGCGCACCACCAATCCGAGCCCCTACATGTACCTTTTCAGCCTTGAAGACACGGCCGGGCGTCCCTATTCCATTGTGGGATCCTCACCGGAAGCGCTCGTCACGGTCAACGGTTCCGAAGTGATTACGCACCCGATCGCCGGTTCCCGTCCGAGGGGGAAGACCGGCGAACAGGACCGCCTGCTCGCCGAGGAACTCCTTGCCGACGAAAAGGAGCGCGCCGAGCACCTCATGCTCGTGGACCTGGCGCGCAACGACATCTCCAAGGTGTGCCGGCCCGGAACGGTGGACGTCACGCAGTTCATGGAAGTCGAACGGTTCAGCCACATCATGCACCTCGTCTCCACCGTCGTCGGGCAACTGGATCCGGCGCGCACGGCGTACGACGTGCTGGCTGCGACGTTCCCCGCAGGCACCCTGTCCGGTGCGCCCAAGCCGAGGGCGCTGAGGCTGCTCGACGAACTTGAACCGCATAAACGGGGAATCTACGGGGGAGTGGTCGGCTACTTCGACTTCGCAGGGGATATGGACATGGCCATCGCCATCCGATCCGCGCTGCTGCGGGACAACCGCGCCTACGTGCAGGCCGGCGGCGGCATCGTCGCCGACTCCGAGCTGGAAGCCGAAGCACTGGAAACGGTCAACAAGGCTGCCGCGCCCCTGCGGGCGGCCCTGATGGCAGCGAGCCTCCGCCCGGTCTCCGACGCCGGCACGGGCACCGCGTGAGTTCCCGACCGTCGTCGGACCTGCCGGCGCCCTCCCGCGCACCGGCACTGCGGCGCCGCGGCGTCGTCGTGCTGGGAACTGTGGTCACCGCCCTGGCCGCCTTCGGCAGCACCACCCAGACCTGGCTTTCGGTGACCCTCCCGCAAACGGCCGTCCAGACCCCCGCCATTCAGGTCCCGGGCTCGGACGCGGCGACGGCGGTGACCGCCTTTGCACTGGTGGGCCTGGCTGCCGCGCTGGCGGCGTCGATCGCCGGCCGGGTGGCGCGGTACATCATCGCGGCCATTCTGACTGTGGCCGGTGCCGGCATAGCTTTCAGCAGCATCGCAGTCGCCTCTGATCCGGTGTCCTCTGCTGCGCCGGCGATCGGTGAAGCGCTCGGCGTCACCGGCCAGGAGGGGGTACCGGTTGCGGTCACCGCCATGCCATGGCTGGCCGCATTGGCAGGCACCGCCCTGGTGGCGTGCGCGGTCTGGCTGGTTGTCGCCGGCCGGAGCTGGCGCGCGGCCCGCCGGTACCAGAGCGGGAAGGAACAGCCGGTCACCCGGGACGGGTCGGATAAGCCCGATGCGAACAGTGACGGGATAGACAGTTGGGACAGGCTCAGCCGGGGTGAGGACCCCACCGGATGAGCGTGCGCTGCTGACCAGCCGCGCCGAATCAGTCCGCCGCCGAATCAATGGCAGAATGGACTGCAGACCACAGCACAAGGAGATACGCCATGGCCAAGACCGCGCCTGAGACCGGTACCAACGACACCCCTATGGTTGAGCATTCCGCGGCCCATGATGAAACCATCGGACACGGCAACAGCCCCGCAGCGTGGACCGCGGTCTTCGTGATGCTGGCCGGCGCCGCCCTGTCCTCATTCGCATTTGTCTTCGCCAGCACGGAAGGCAACAAGGACGCCGGCACCATCCTGTTCTGGATCGGCGCCCTCATCATGGTGATCGGCCTCGCGCTCGGAATCATCCTCAAGAAGGCTGGATTCGGCGTCGGCGGCCACCGGCTCAAGAACTCCGGGGACTAAGTGAGCGTTCTCGACGACATCATCGCCGGCGTCCGGGAAGACCTCGCCGTCCGCAGGGAGAAGCTCTCCCTGGATGAGGTGCAGACCCTGGCGCGTCAGGCTCCGGCACCCCGGGATGCCTTCGCTGCGCTCAGCCCGCGGGCCGACGGTGTGCGCGTCATCGCCGAGGTGAAGAGGAAGAGCCCCTCAAAGGGAGACCTCTCAGCCATCCAGGATCCAGCGGAACTTGCCGCGGCCTATGAGCGCGGCGGCGCCGCGGTGATCAGTGTCCTGACCGAGGAACGCCGTTTCGGTGGATCCCTGGCAGACTTTGACGCCGTCCGCGCGGCAGTGGATCTCCCACTGCTGCGGAAGGACTTCACCGTCGATGAGTACCAGATCTGGGAAGCGCGCGCCCACGGCGCCGACCTGATCCTCCTCATCGTCGCCGCGCTCGACGACGCCACACTGGCCTCCTTCCTGGAGCTCACGGAACGCCTGGGCATGCACGCGCTCGTCGAAACGCACACCGCCGGGGAAGTGGAACGGGCCGTTGCCGTCGGAGCCAGAATCATCGGCGTCAACGTGCGCAACCTCAAGACCCTGGACATTGACCGCTCGGTCTTCCCTGCGCTGGCGGGGCTCATTCCGGTCGGTGCGGTGGTGGTCGCGGAGTCGGGCGTCCGGGACATCGCCGACGTCGAGACCTTCGTTGCCGACGGGGCGCAGGCCGTGCTCGTCGGGGAAGCGCTGGTCCGCCACTCCAATCCCGAGCTCACGGTCGGCGAGTTCGCCAGGGCCGGCAGCGCATTGCATCACTGAGGTTGTCGCCCACGGGACGGACAGCCGCACACCATACGACAGGACAGCAGGTTCATGACCGACACCCCACAGCCCCAGTCCGTGACTGAGGGCGCTGCAGAGGCATTTCTGGCTGGAGGATCATTGCGCCACGCGCAGGGTCCGTATTTCGGGGCCTATGGCGGACGCTGGATGCCCGAATCGCTGATCGCGGCGCTGGACGAGCTCGAGGACACCTTCGAGAAGGCCAAGTCGGATCCCGAGTTCCTGGCGCAGGTCGCAGAGCTCAACCGGACCTACTCCGGCCGGCCGTCGCTGCTCACCGAGGCCCGCCGGTTCGCCGAGCATGCCGGCGGAGTGCGCGTGTTCCTCAAGCGTGAGGACCTGAACCACACCGGCTCCCACAAGATCAACAACGTGCTGGGCCAGGCCCTGCTCGCCAAGCGCATGGGCAAGACCCGCGTGATCGCCGAAACGGGCGCAGGCCAGCACGGCGTGGCGAGCGCCACCGCCGCAGCCCTGCTGGGACTCGAGTGCGTTGTCTACATGGGGGCGGAGGACTGCCGGCGTCAGGCGCTCAACGTTGCCCGCATGCAGCTGCTCGGTGCGGAGGTCATCCCGGTGACCAACGGATCCCAGACGCTGAAGGACGCCATCAATGACGCCCTGCGGGACTGGGTGGCCAACGTCCAGACCACCCACTACCTGCTGGGAACGGCGGCCGGCGCCCACCCCTTCCCGGCCATGGTCCGCTACTTTCACGAGGTTATCGGCGAGGAAGCGCGCGAGCAGATCCTCAGCGCCACAGGCAGGCTCCCCGACGCCGTCTGTGCCTGCATCGGCGGCGGCTCCAACGCCATCGGAATCTTCCACGGCTTCCTCGACGACCGCGAGGTCGCACTGTACGGGTTTGAGGCGGGCGGCGACGGGGTCGATACCGGCCGGCATGCTGCCACCATCACACTCGGCCGTCCGGGCGTGCTCCACGGCGCACGCTCGTACCTGATGCAGGACGACGACGGCCAGACTATCGAATCCCACTCCATCTCAGCAGGCCTGGACTACCCGGGCGTCGGCCCGGAACATGCGTTCCTGGCGGATATCGGCAGGGCCAGCTACGAGCCCATCACCGACGCCGAAGCGATGGAAGCATTCCGTCTTCTCTGCCGGACGGAGGGCATCATCCCTGCCATCGAATCCGCGCACGCGCTTGCCGGAGCACTGAAGGTGGGGCAGCGCCTGGCGGCGGAGCCGGGCGATCCCGCAGGAAAGATCATCGTCGTGAACCTTTCAGGCCGCGGCGACAAGGACGTGGCTACTGCGGCGGAGTGGTTCGACCTGCTGCCCGAAGACAGTGCCGAGGCCGAAATCGGCGCCGAAGGGGAACAACTGTGAGCACCGAAACCCTGAGCAAGTCCGCCGCCGCGATCGAGCGGGCCCGCGCCCAGGGACGCACCGCCCTGGTGGGTTATCTGCCGGCAGGCTTCCCCGACGTCCAGACCACCATTGACGCAGCCGTTGCGTTGGCGGAAAACGGCGTGGACCTGATCGAGATCGGAATTCCCTACTCGGACCCCGTGATGGACGGGACCGTGATCCAGGAGGCAACCGTCGAGGCGCTCCGGAACGGTTTCACCGTGCGGCAGATCTTCGATGTTGTCGCCGGGATCACCAGCCGCACCGATGCGGCGGTCCTGGTCATGACCTACTGGAACCCGGTCATGCGCATGGGCGTCCGGGAATTCGCGAGCCGTCTTGCCGAAGCCGGCGGCGCGGGCCTCATCACACCGGACCTCATTCCTGACGAGGCTGCAGAATGGCTTGCGGTGTCCGACGAGTTCGGCCTGGACCGCGTCTTCCTCGTCGCCCCCTCCAGTTCCCCGGAGCGGATGCAGTCCACCGTGGACGCCACCCGCGGATTCGTCTACGCGGTGTCCATCATGGGAATCACCGGTGCGCGCTCCTCCGTGAGCTCGGCAGCGCGTGAGGTTGTCGCAGCCGCTCATCGTGCCGGTGCAGAACGGGCCTGCGTGGGACTCGGGGTTTCAACCGCGGAGCACGTCCGGGAAATCGGAGCCTACGCCGACGGCGTCATTGTCGGCACCGCACTGGTTGCAGCCCTGCGCGACGGCGGCGTCGAAGCCGTGGCTGCCCTGGCGAAGGACCTGAGTACCGGAACCCCGAAGGGCTGAGATGATCCCCGCGAGTATTCCCAGCCCGCCTGCGGAGTGGGCCAGTTTTTCGATCGGCCCGGCCACCATCCACGCCTACGCACTGTGTATCCTCGCCGGGATCATCGTTGCCCTGCTGCTTACCTCTGCCCGCTGGAAGCGCTACGGCGGTAACCCCGACGTCGTCTGGGACATTGCCATCTGGGCTGTCCCTTTCGGCCTGATCGGCGGCCGTCTCTACCATGTGTTCTCCTCGCCGGATGCCTACTTCGGCCCCGACGGCGACCTCTCCCGCATACCCCGGATCTGGGAGGGCGGCCTGGGCATCTGGGGCGCCGTCGCACTCGGAGCGGTGGGAGCCTGGATAGCCTGCCGGCGCGCCGGAGTTCGCCTGGCGGCCTTCGCCGATGCTGCGGCGCCCGGCGTGCTGCTTGCCCAGGCAATCGGCCGCTGGGGCAACTGGTTCAACCAGGAACTGTTCGGTGCTCCCACCGACCTGCCCTGGGGCCTCGAAATCGACCCGGACAACGCCAACTTCCCCCCGGGTGCCGATCCGGGGACGCTATTCCATCCCACCTTCCTGTACGAGTCGCTCTGGAACCTGGCCGGTGTTGCCCTGCTGCTGCTTCTGGACCGCAGGTTCTCCCTGCGCGGCGGCCGGATGTTCTGGCTGTACGCCGCGTACTACACGGCCGGCCGGGTATGGATCGAGGCGCTGCGCATTGACGACGCCGAAATGATCTCCATTCTCGGCGTGACCCAACGCCTGAATGTCTGGACCAGCGTGCTGGTCCTTGTGGTCTCCCTGGCGATCTTCTGTTACCTCTCCGTGAAGCAGCGTGGCGCGACGGAGCACTCTGTCTACCTTCCTGGCCAGGCACCTGTTGACACCGGTGACAACGAAACTGCAGCGGTTCCGGTTGATAACGGATCGGGCACAGACGTCCATAGTCCGGACACTTCCGCTGGGAAAAGTCCGGATCGTGGTAATCTTCCAGAAATAAAAGATGCCTCAGGTACGTCCGCGTCCGCGGAAACAGCCCCCGAGGATCCCCGGGAATCAGACTCCCGGAAATAGTGTCCAGCGGGGCTACCGCCCCAATGCAGGGACACCGTCACAGCGTCGTGGCTCTGCTCGGTTCATCAAGCTGGCTCACAGGCCTCGCGCAGTACCGGGATTGACCAGGCCGCACCGCCCGTACGCCATGTCCGCAAGCCATGCAGGCGTGGAGGGTGCCGGCTCTACAATGTGCACTAGGAAATGAAGCGCCTCCCTCGATGGGGACAAGCGCGCCTCGGGGCCGAAGCCGTCCCCTCCCGACGCTCCATCATGGGGGAAGGACTCTATCTATGACTGCACCCACTACCGGCATCCTGTCGGCAGAGACCCGCGCGGAATCACCGTTCACGCGCTTTGCCTCGTACCCGGAGGCATCCGGCCTGTACAGCCCGGAAAACGAGAAGGACGCCTGCGGACTGGCTGTCATTGCCACACTCCGCGGTGAACCAGGGCACGACATCGTCGACGCGGCCCTCACTGCGCTGCGCAATCTCGAACACCGGGGCGCCGTCGGCGCTGATGAGGGCACCGGCGACGGCGCGGGTCTCCTCACGCAGGTCCCGGACGAGTTCTTCCGTGCCGTCGTCGACTTCGACCTCCCGGCGCCGGGGAGCTACGCCGTCGGAACTGCGTTCCTGCCCGCCGAGGCGGGCGAAGAGGCAACGGCCCGCGCAGGGATCGAGACCCTTGCCGAGTCCGAGGGCCTGGCTGTCCTGGGCTGGCGCGAGGTTCCCGTGACGGCCGATCTGGTCGGTTCGATGGCACGGGCGTGCATGCCGCACTTCGTGCAGCTCTTCATCGCGCCGGTGGACGGTGCCACCCGGGACCTCGACGCCAAGGCGTTCCGGTTGCGGAAGCGCGCCCAGAACAAGTACGGGGTCTACTTCCCCTCGTTGTCCTCCCGGACCATGGTCTACAAGGGCATGCTGACCACGGCGCAGCTGGAGCCTTTCTACCCTGACCTCTCCGATCCGCGGTTCAAGACCAAGCTCGGAATTGTCCACTCGCGTTTCTCCACCAATACGTTCCCCTCGTGGCCTCTGGCGCAGCCCTTCCGCACCATTGCGCACAACGGCGAGATCAACACGGTCAAGGGCAACCGCAACTGGATGCGGGCACGGCAGTCGCAGCTTGCCAACCCCCTGCTAGGCGATTCGCCGGAGGAATTGTTCCCCATCTGTACGCCGGGAGCCTCGGACTCCGCCTCGTTCGATGAGGTTGCGGAACTGCTGATGCTGGCCGGGCGCCCGATCACCCACGCGATCATGATGATGATTCCGGAGGCCTGGGAAAACCACACCTCCATGGACCCCGCCCGCCGGGCCTTCTATCAGTACCACTCAATGTTGATGGAGCCCTGGGACGGCCCGGCTGCCGTGTCCTTCACCGACGGACGCCTCGTCGGAGCGGTCCTGGACCGCAACGGCCTGCGCCCTGCCCGGTACTGGGTCATGGAAGACGGACTCGTTGTCCTTGCCTCCGAGGTGGGCGTCATCGACGTCGAGCCCTCCAAGATCGTGCGCAAGGGGCGAGTGTCGCCCGGCAAGATGTTCCTCGTTGACACCGAGGACGGGCGCATCATCGAAGACCAGGAAGTCAAGGCCGAAATTGCGGCCGCGAACCCCTGGGGCGAGTGGGTCAAGGAAAACCTGATTGACCTCAAGGACCTCCCCGAGCGCGAGCACGTAGTGCACACCAAGGCGTCCATCAACCGCAGGCAGCGCACCTTCGGCTACACCCAGGAAGAACTGCGTATCCTGCTCGGCCCAATGGCCAGGGCCGGCGCGGAGCCGCTCGGCGCCATGGGTTCGGACACCCCGATCGCTGTTCTCTCAAAGCGGCCGCGGCTCCTGTTCGACTACTTCGTGCAGTCCTTCGCACAGGTTACCAACCCTCCGCTGGATGCCATCCGCGAAGAACTGGTCACCTCGATGGGCGTGACCATCGGTCCCGACGGCAACCTGCTCTCCTCCAGCCAGGTGCATTCCAAGCAGATTGCCCTCACCTTCCCTGTGATCAACAATGATGAGCTTGCGAAGATCGCCAACCTGGAGTCCGACGACGGCGACCGCCTCACCGTCCGTGTGCGCGGCCTCTACCGCGTCGACGGCGGCGAAGCCTCCCTGCGGGCGCGGCTCGCGGAGATCTGCGAGCAGGTCTCGAGCGCGATCAACCGCGGCATCCAGTATGTGGTGCTCTCCGACCGCGACTCGAACGCGCAGTGGGCGCCGATTCCGTCGCTGCTGCTGACGAGCGCGGTGCACCACCATCTGCTCAAGAGCGCCACCCGCACCAAGACGTCCCTGGTGGTGGAGGCCGGCGACGTCCGCGAAGTCCACCACGTCGCCGTGCTGATCGGTTACGGCGCTTCGGCCATCAACCCGTACCTCGCCATGGAGAGCTGTGAGGAGCTGGTCCGCAACGGGGACATCTCCGGAGTCTCTGCGGAACAGGCAGTAGCCAACCTGATCAAGGGGCTCGGCAAGGGCGTCCTGAAGATCATGTCCAAGATGGGCATCTCCACGGTCAGCTCCTACTGCGGCGCCCAGACCTTCGAAGCCCTAGGTCTCGCACAGGACCTGGTGGATGAATACTTCCACGGCACGCAGACCCAGCTCGGCGGCGTCGGTCTCGACGTGGTTGCCGCTGAGGCAGCCGCCCGCCACGAGTACGCCTACCCGCAGGACGGCATCGAGGACCCGTACCGCACCCTCGACAACGGCGGCGAGTACCAGTGGCGCCGCGAGGGACCGCCGCACCTGTTCAACCCTGAGACGGTCTTCCGCCTTCAGCACGCCACGCGCGAGCGCCGCTACGACATCTTCAAGGCATACACCAAGGGCGTCGACGACCAGTCCCGCGAGCTCATGACCCTGCGTGGCCTGCTCGGGTTCAGGGACGGGCTCCGCCAGCCGGTGCCGCTCGAGGAAGTCGAATCGGTCTCCAGCATCGTCAAGCGCTTCTCCACCGGGGCCATGAGCTACGGCTCGATCTCGCAGGAAGCGCATGAGACCCTCGCCATCGCCATGAACCGTCTCGGCGCCAAGTCGAACACGGGCGAAGGCGGCGAGGACGTGGACCGGTTGCTTGATCCCGAGCGGCGTTCGGCCATCAAGCAGGTCGCCTCCGGCCGGTTCGGGGTCACCAGCCTGTACCTGACCAACGCTGACGACATCCAGATCAAGATGGCCCAGGGTGCCAAGCCCGGCGAGGGCGGCCAGCTGATGAGCCAGAAGGTCTACCCGTGGGTGGCCCGCACCCGGCACTCCACCCCTGGCGTAGCCCTGATCTCCCCGCCGCCGCACCACGACATCTACTCGATCGAGGATCTGGCCCAGCTCATCTACGACCTGAAGCGTGCCAATACCTCGGCGCGTGTCCACGTGAAGCTGGTCTCCGAAGTGGGGATCGGCACGGTGGCGGCCGGCGTCACCAAGGCGAAGGCCGACGTCGTCCTGATTTCCGGCCACGACGGCGGAACCGGCGCCAGCCCGCTCAACTCACTCAAACACGCCGGTGTGCCGTGGGAGCTGGGTGTCGCTGAAACGCAGCAGACCCTCATGCTCAACGGCCTGCGCGACCGCGTGGTGGTCCAGGTGGACGGCCAGCTCAAGACCGGGCGCGACGTAGTGATCGCCGCGCTGCTCGGTGGTGAGGAGTTCGGCTTCGCCACCGCACCCCTCGTGGTGTCCGGCTGCATCATGATGCGCGTCTGCCACCTGGACACCTGCCCTGTGGGTGTCGCAACCCAGAACCCGGAACTGCGCAGCCGCTTCACCGGCAAGCCGGAGTTCGTGGTGAACTTCTTCGAGTTCATCGCGGAGGAGGTCCGCGAACTGCTGGCGGAACTCGGCTTCCGGTCCCTGGATGAAGCGATCGGTCACAGCGAGGTGCTGGACGTCAAGCGCGCCGTCGACCACTGGAAGGCTGACGGCCTTGACCTGGATCCGATCCTGCGCGGCAACGAGTTCGGCGAGGATGCTCCGCTGCGGAACATGTTCGCCCAGAACCACGAGCTCGATCAGCACTTCGACAACAAGCTGATCGACATGAGCAGTGACGCGCTCAACCACCGCGCGCCGGTCCGCATCACCCTCGACGTCGTGAACACCGACCGCTCGGTCGGCACCATGCTGGGCCACGAAGTCACCCGCAGGTTCGGCATCGAGACTTTGGCGACGGACACCATCGACGTCACCCTGACCGGTCACGCCGGCCAGTCGCTCGGGGCGTTCCTCCCGGCGGGAATCACCCTGCGGCTGCTGGGAGACTCCAACGACTATGTGGGCAAGGGCCTCTCCGGCGGACGGATCATTGTGCGCCCGGACCGGGCAAACGTCTTCGCCGCGGACCGCAACGTGATTGCAGGCAACGTGATCGGTTACGGCGCAACCAGCGGCGAGATCTTCCTGCGCGGCCAGGTAGGGGAGCGGTTCCTCGTACGCAACTCCGGTGCCACGGCGGTGGTTGAAGGGATCGGCGACCACGGGTGCGAGTACATGACCGGTGGCCAGACGCTCATTCTCGGTCGCACCGGCCGTAACTTCGGCGCAGGCATGTCCGGCGGTACCGCGTACGTGCTCGATCTGGATGAGACGCGCGTGAATGTCCAGGCACTGAGCAGCGGTGAGCTGAAACTGGAGGAACTCGACGCGGAAGACATCGATATTGTCCGCCAGCTCCTCCTGAGACACCAGGAGGAAACAGAGTCGCCCCTCGCGGCCAAACTGCTCGAAGATTTCGAGTCCACCGTGCCGCGCCTGACAAAAGTGCTGCCGCGGGACTACGCACGCGTTCTCGATACCCGGGCCGCCGCCATCGAAGAGGGCCTCGACCCTGACGGCGAAGAGGTCTGGACCAGGATTTTGGAGGTTACCGGTGGCTGATCCACGCGGATTCATGAAGGTGCGCGAGCGGCAGACGCAGCCGCGCAGGCCCGTTCCGGTCCGGATCATGGACTGGAAGGAAGTCTACGAGGCGCAGGAGAAGGGCGTCCTGAAGAGCCAGGCGGGGCGCTGCATGGACTGCGGCATTCCGTTCTGCCACCAGGGATGCCCGCTCGGCAACCTCATTCCGGAATGGAATGACCTCACCTGGCGTGACAAGGGCCGCGAGGCAATCGACCGGCTCCACGCCACGAACAACTTCCCGGAATTCACCGGCCGGTTGTGCCCCGCGCCCTGCGAGGCGTCCTGCGTGCTCGGAATCAACCAGCCGCCGGTGACGATCAAGCAGGTCGAGGTGTCGATCATCGACGAGGCCTTCGACAACGACTGGGTACACCCGCACCCGCCGGAGCGGCTCACGGGCAAGACCATCGCCGTGGTCGGTTCCGGTCCGGCAGGCCTCGCGGCCGCGCAGCAGCTGACCCGGGCGGGGCATACCGTTGCCGTCTACGAGCGGGACGACCGCATCGGCGGCCTGCTGCGCTACGGAATCCCTGATTTCAAGATGGAGAAAATCCAGCTCGACCGCCGCCTGGACCAGATGAAGGCCGAGGGCACCCGCTTCCGTGCCGGAGTGGAAGTGGGCCGGGACATCAGCTGGGACCAGCTGCGCCGCCGGTACGACGCCGTGGTGATCGCCACGGGAGCGACCGTGCCGCGTGACCTGCCCATTCCCGGCCGCGAGCTGGAGGGCGTGCACTTCGCCATGGAGTACCTCGTTGAGGCCAACAGGGTTGTCGCGGGCGAGGAGGTCGAGGACCAGATCCACGCCGAGGGCAAGCACGTGGTCATCCTGGGCGGCGGCGACACCGGCGCCGACTGCATCGGCACCGCGCACCGGCACAAGGCTGTCTCGGTCACCACCCTGGCGATCGGGCAGCAGCCTCCGCTCGAGCGGGCTTCGAACCAGCCGTGGCCCACCTTCCCGACGCTGTTCGAGGTTGCCAGTGCGCATGAAGAGGGCGGCGAACGCACCTACCTTGCGTCAACGGTGGAATTTGTCGGCGAGGACGGAAAGCTGACAGCTGTCCGGGTCGCCGAGACCGAGTTCGTCAACGGGAAGCGGCTGCCCAAGGCCGGCACGGAGCGGGACATTCCCGCAGACCTGGTGCTGCTGTCACTCGGCTTCACCGGGCCGGAACCGGCGGGCATCGCCGAACAGCTCGACGCAGCCTTTGACGGGCGCGGTAACGTTGAGCGTGACGGATATTACATGACCAACACGCCGGGCATCTTCGTGGCAGGCGACGCAGGACGCGGCCAGTCCCTCATCGTATGGGCGATCGCGGAGGGCCGGGCATGTGCTGCAGCGGTTGACCAGTGGCTTATGGGCCACACCAAGCTGCCTGCGCCGGTGGCACCGACAGACCGCGCTCTCAACGTCCTGTAATTCCCCAGGGACGCCGGAGCGCACAGCAATCCACTACACGACACGACAGGCAAGGTTTTATGAGACGCGCAAAGATAGTGGCCACTTTCGGCCCGGCAATCGCGAGCTATGAGAACACCCTCGCAGTACTTGAGGCCGGGGTGGACGTCGCCCGCATGAACATGAGCCACGGTGACCACTCCGTGCACAACCAGACCTACGAATTCGTCCGGAAGGCGGCCGAGGAGCTTGGCCGTCCCGTCGGCATCTTCGCGGACCTCCAGGGCCCGAAGATCCGCCTGGGCCGGTTCGTTGACGGACCGCACGTACTGCTTCCCGGTGACACATTCACCATCACCACCGAGGAAGTCGAGGGAACGTCGGAGATCTGCTCCACCACCCACAAGGGACTGCCGCAGGACGTCAACGTCGGCGACACCCTCCTGATCGACGACGGCAAGGTGGCCATGCGCGCCGTGGCGGTCGATGACACCACGGTCACGGCCGAGGTAACCGTGGGCGGCGCGGTTTCCAACAACAAGGGCATCAACCTGCCCGGTGTTGCGGTCAACGTTCCCGCACTCAGCGACAAGGATGAGGAAGACCTGCGCTGGGCGATCCAGCGCGGCGTGGACATGGTGGCGTTGTCGTTCGTCCGGAACGCCGCCGACGTCGACCGTGTGCACGAGATCATGGACGAGGAAGGCCGGCGCGTACCGGTCATCGCGAAGATCGAGAAGCCCCAGGCGGTCGATGCGATTGAGGAAATCATCGATGCCTTCGACGCCATCATGGTGGCGCGTGGCGATCTCGGCGTTGAACTGCCGCTGCAGGACGTCCCCATTGTGCAGAAGCGCGCCATCGAGCTCGCACGCCGGTGGGCCAAGCCGGTCATCGTCGCCACCCAGGTGCTTGAATCGATGATCGACAACCCCCGTCCCACCCGCGCGGAAGCCTCCGACTGCGCCAACGCCGTTCTCGACGGCGCCGACGCGGTCATGCTTTCCGGGGAGACCAGCGTGGGCAAGTACCCCATCGAGACCGTGCGCACCATGGCGGACATCATCGAGTCCACGGAAAAGCACGGACTCGACCGCGTGCCGCCGCTGGGAAGCAAGCCGAAGACGCGCGGCGGTGCCATCACGCGCGCTGCCGTGGAAATCGCCGACCAACTGGACGCGAAGTACATCTGTACCTTTACCCAGTCCGGGGATTCCGCGCGTCGCCTGTCGCGACTGCGCCCCACGAAGCCGGTCTTCGCCTTCACCCCGGTGCAGTCGACGCTCAACCAGATGTCCCTGATCTGGGGTGTCCAGCCGCTGCTGGTTGAGTACGCCGAGCACACTGACCAGATGACGGCACAGGTGGACCGCGTGCTGTTCGAGCAGAAGCTGGTGGAACTGAACGACCTCGTGGTCATCGCCGCCGGATCCCCTCCAGGCCAGGCAGGGTCCACGAACTCGATCAAGGTTCACAAGGTCGGCGACATCGCCGATGCGGGCCAGCTTCCCCAGGGCTACACGCCCAGCAAGGAGAAGGTCGGCCCCTGGCCGGTCAAGAACAAGCACAAGTAGTCAGGCACCGCCAGTCAGGTACTGCCGAAACTGAAGGACCCCGCCACGGCGGGGTCCTTCAGTTTTTTTGCCTGGATTTTCATCCGCCGGCAGCTAAGCCGACGACGGCGGGAGACTGCCGCCGTCGTCGTCCTCCGTGGATCAGTTGACCTGGTTGATGATCGTCTCCGCGACCTCGCGCATGCTGAGGCGCCGGTCCATCGAGGTTTTCTGGATCCAGCGGAAAGCCTCCGGCTCGGTGAGGCCCATCTTGGTGGTGAGCAGGCTCTTGGCACGCTCAACCAGCTTGCGGGTGGCGAACTGCTCCTGAAGGTCCGTGACCTCGTTTTCCAGCGCCTTGATTTCCTCGTGGCGTGAAAGGGCGATTTCGATCGCCGGAACCAGATCCGCGGGAGTGAAGGGCTTGACCACGTAGGCCATGGCGCCGGCGTCCCGGGCACGCTCCACGAGTTCCTTCTGGCTGAAAGCGGTCAACAGGACCACCGGAGCGATGCGCGCCTTCACGATCTGCTCGGCCGCCGAGATGCCGTCCATGACAGGCATCTTCACATCCATGAGCACGAGGTCCGGCTTGTGTTCATGGGCCAGCTCGACAGCCTTCTCGCCGTTGTCTGCCTCAGCGACGACGTCGTAGCCCTCTCCGCGCAGGATCTCCACAATGTCGAGTCGAATGAGGGTTTCATCCTCAGCGACGATAACGCGCCGTGCCGGGCTCGAGTTCGCTGAGTCGCGGTTCTGGGACACTGAGGCTCCTTGGTATGCGTTCATTGATTCTGTGCTGTGCCTGCGCGACGGCGCTGCCCGGGGGCAGCCTGCGCCGGTGCACTGCAACAGCCTATCGGCATGTAGAGTAGATTCGCGCACCCGAACGTTCATGAGTCATGGGACTCACGTTCGTTGTGCCGCCCGGCCCGAATGGCGGAATTGGCAGACGCGCTGCACTCAAAATGCAGTATCGAAAGGTGTGTGGGTTCGAGTCCCACTTCGGGCACCAACAGGCGCCGTCCGCCACAATGGCCGACGTTTTGGGGGCCGGTGCCCCTGATGCCGTCTAATGGAGACATGTCGATCTCCTCCTACCTCGCGTTCTGCGGGTTATGCGTAGTGCTCGCGGTGACACCGGGGCCGGACAGTTTCCTGATT
Source organism: Arthrobacter sp. 35/47 (assembly GCF_000520475.1). Classification (NCBI taxonomy): domain Bacteria; kingdom Bacillati; phylum Actinomycetota; class Actinomycetes; order Micrococcales; family Micrococcaceae; genus Arthrobacter; species Arthrobacter sp. 35/47. Next base: position 123,736 of record NZ_KI914581.1, on the reverse strand, counting down.
CTCCGGTTCAGCCTGCGGAAGGTTTCCTCGGGTGTGGCGGCGTCGTTCGGGTCAGCGGTGGGTTACCTGGTCTGGGCGGTACTGGTTGCCGTCGGCCTCGCCGCCCTCATAGAACAGTCCGCGGTCGCCTACCGAGGGCTCAAGATTCTCGGCGGGATCTACCTGGTGTACCTCGGGTTCAGGGCCATCCGAGGAGACCGGTCGCCCGCGGTGGCCGCGCCCGATAGCGCTGCGCTGGTCGGGGCGCGGCCCTGGAATTCAGGGGTCTCGGGGCTTCTGTCGACCATGCTGAATCCGAAGGTCGGCCTGTTCTTCCTCGCGGTGGTTCCGCAATTCCTGCCGCGGGACGGATCAGTCTTCGGGGTGACCATGCTCCTCGGGGCAACGCTGGGGACCATCGTGCTCATCTACCTGGCCGGACTGTGCCTTGTTGCGGCCAAAGCCAACGCCTGGTTGAACCGGCCCCGCGTCACACGAAACCTGGAGATCTCCTCCGGCGGGATCCTCGGCGTGCTGGGAATCGGAACCGCTGCCTCCGCAGCGCACGCCTGACTCCGCTTCCCCAGTTGACTAGCGCGAGTCCCGGATGAGGTTGGTGATGCGGGCAGTGGAAAGCCGCCGGCCCTCCTCATCGGTCATGACCACCTCGTGGGTGGCAAGCGTGCGGCCGAGGTGGATTGCCGTGGCGGTCCCCGTCACGAGGCCGGACGAGGCCGACCGGTGGTGGGTGGCGCCGATCTCGATCCCGACCGCATGCCTTCCCGGGCCGGCATGGATTCCGGCAGCGAAGGAGCCGAGTGTCTCGGCGAGCACCAGGTGCGCGCCGCCGTGGAGGATTCCCGCCACCTGCTGATTTCCGTCGACGGGCATGGTGGCCACCATCCGCTCCGCGCCCATCTCCCGGAAGACGATCCCCATCTTGGCGGCGAGCCGGCCGATGCCGTGGCCGCGAAGCCACTCATGCATCTCCGCCGGTACGCCCGCCTCGGTCAGTTCCGCGAGGAAGGGGTGGCCGTCGTCGGCCCCTGGGGCCGGAGTGAATTTGTCATCCATGGGAACTAGGCTGGCACCTGTGAGCCAAACAAACCAAACCGTGCAGATTGACGATCCAACCAGCGCTCAGGGCAGCGCCGGGGCCGCGGCTGAGACCGCCGCCGCACCTGCCCCGCTGGACACGCTGGAACGTTCCCGCCTGCTGGTTGTTGACGGACACTCCATGGCGTTCCGTGCGTTCTACGCACTCCCGGCCGAGAACTTCTCCACGGATACCGGCCAGCACACCAACGCGGTGTACGGGTTCACTGCCATGCTGATCAACCTGCTGCGGGACCAGAAGCCCACGCACGTCGCGGTGGCCTTCGACCTGGACACCCCCACCTTCAGGGATACCGAGTACTCCGAATACAAGGGTGGGCGCTCCCGCACGCCGGAGGAGTTCCACGGCCAGATCGACCTGATCATCAAGGTGCTTGAGGCCATGCGCATCCCGACACTGTCCATGGAAGGGTTTGAAGCCGATGACGTCCTGGCCACGCTGGCCGTCGACGCCGCAAACCGGGGCTGGGATGTCCAGGTGGTCAGCGGTGACCGTGACGTTTTCCAGCTGGTCAATGACCGTGTCACGGTTCTGTACCCCAAACAGGGCGTAACCAACATCCCGCAGATGGACGCCAAAGCGGTGGAGGAGAAGTACTTTGTTCCGCCGCACCTCTACTCGGACCTGGCCGCCCTCGTGGGAGAGACCGCCGACAACCTGCCCGGCGTGCCGGGCGTCGGCCCGAAAACGGCGGCCAAGTGGATCCTGAAATACGGGGGGCTGGACGGCATCCTGGAGAATCTAGACTCCATCGGCGGCAAGGTCGGCGGTGCCCTCCGCGAGAACATCGAGAACGTCAAGCGCAACCGGCGCCTGAACCGGCTCCTGACCGACCTGGAACTCCCTGTCAATCTTGAGGCCATGGCGGCGCAGCGCCCCGACCGTGACACCGTCGAAGACCTTTTTGATGCCCTGCAGTTCAACGTGCTGCGGAAGCGGCTCTTCGATCTGTTCGGCGAGGAGGAGCCGGACGTCCCGGGGCAGGAGATGGCACCCCCTGAGCATCACGTCCTCACCGATGCCGCCGAATTGAAAAGCTGGTTCAACGGAACCAACCAGGCCACCGCCGCCGTCCAGGTTGTCACCCGCGCCACGAGCGGGGGAGAGGAAGCCGTCGGCGTAGCGCTGGTCACCGACACCGCGGCGATCTACGTTCCGTTCGAGGAACTGGATGCCGACGCCGAGCGCGTCGTGGGGGACTGGCTGCAGGACCTCCACGCACCCAAGGTGGTGCACGATTTCAAGGCGGCCTACAAGCTGCTCTCCGCCCGCGGTTTCACCCTTGCGGGCGAGGTGGATGACACCGCCATCTCCGGCTACCTCATCCAGCCCGACCGGCGCAGCTACGAGCTCGCTGACCTCAGCCAGGTCCACCTGAAGCTCACGCTCGCCACGTCCACGGCAGCAGCCGGCGGCCAGCAGGCACTGGCGCTGGAGGAGGAGGACGTCGCAACTCCCGCCGTTGCCGCCGCCTTCGCCGCACTGGAGCTCAGCAGGCACTTCGCGGGACAGCTGGTGGAGCGCGGCGCCAACCAGCTGCTCGCCGGGCTGGAGCTCCCGCTCTCCGAGGTGCTCGCGCGCATGGAACTGACCGGGATCAGCGTCGCCGTCGACGGACTCGACCGTCTCTATGACGACTTCTCGGCGACCATGGCCAACACCAGCGCCGAGGCATTCAGGATCATCGGCAAGGAGATCAACCTCGGCTCGCCCAAGCAGCTCCAGGCTGTCCTGTTTGACGAGCTCGCCCTCCCCAAGACCAAGAAAATCAAAACCGGTTACTCCACCGACGCGGATGCGCTCACGGATCTCATCGTGAAGACCGGACACCCGTTCCTGGAGCAGCTGCTGGCGCACCGTGACGCCTCCAAGCTCCGTCAGACGGTGGAAGGGCTCCGGAAATCAGTGGCCGACGACGGCCGGATCCACACCACCTATGTCCAGACCATCGCGGCAACCGGACGCCTGTCATCGATGAACCCCAACCTCCAGAACATTCCGATCCGCTCTGACGAAGGGCGCCGGATCCGGGAGGCATTTGTGGTCGGTCCCGGCTACGAGTGCCTGATGACCGCCGACTACTCGCAGATCGAAATGCGGATCATGGCCCACCTGTCCGGCGACGAGGGGCTGATCCAGGCCTTCAGGGAGGGAGAGGACCTCCATCGCTTCGTCGGCTCCTCCATCTTCCATGTGGCACCCGAGGACGTCACCAACGCCATGCGCTCGAAGGTCAAGGCCATGTCCTATGGGCTGGTGTACGGCCTGAGCTCCTTCGGGCTCTCGAAGCAGCTTGCGATCAGCGTCGATGAAGCCAGGACCCTGATGGGCGACTACTTCGACAGGTTCGGCGCCGTCCGGGATTACCTGCGGGGGATCGTGGAGCAGGCACGCAAGGACGGCTTCACCTCAACCATCGAGGGCAGGCGCCGGTACCTGCCGGATCTGTCCAGCGACAACCGCCAGCTGCGGGAAATGGCGGAGCGCGCAGCGCTGAACGCCCCGATCCAGGGTTCGGCGGCGGACATCATCAAGAAGGCAATGCTCGGTGTCGATGACCAGCTGCGCTCCCGCGGCCTGGTCTCGAGAATGCTGCTGCAGGTGCATGATGAACTCGTGCTGGAAGTCGCTCCCGGAGAACGCGAGGAGGTTGAGCGGATCGTGCGCACCGAAATGGCGGGTGCGGCGGACCTCTCTGTTCCGCTCGATGTCTCCGTCGGCACCGGTACCAGCTGGCATGAGGCAGCGCACTAGCAGCCGCCGCGGGTGCATGGCCCACCGGTTCCCGGAGGGCTAGGCTGGGTTCTCGTGAGCATGCACACCCAGGCCGAGACCGCAGCACCGCCCATTCGCATTGAGACCTTCTCCGTCGGTCCGGACACCGACACCTCCGCGGACAGCCCGCTTGCGGCCTGGTTCGAGGGCGTGAGCTTCGGCTTCCACGAGGGGCGGCTGGAGGCGGAGGATCTGCCCAGACTCGCGGAGGCCTATGCGGCGGACGGCAGGATCCTGTGGGGCGCGTATGACAACCATCCCGGCCCGCACGCCTGGAACCCGCGCATCCCCGTGGCAACCTACGGCACCATGGTGAACTCGCTGAACGTCGGCGGCGGAAGGTTCCTCGACGCCCACCTGATCACCGCCGTCACGGTCCGGCCCACGCACCGGCGGCGGGGGCTGCTCCGCCGGATGATCACGGCGGATCTCCAGGCGGCAGCCGACCGCGGCCACGCTATTGCCGCCCTGACGGCATCGGAGGCGACCATCTATGGGCGCTTCGGTTTCGGCACAGCCACCCACACCACGTCCATCGAGGTGGATGTCAGGGAACGGTTCGCCGTCACCGCTCCGCCCTACGGGCGCATGGAGGTTGTGGAAGCGGACGCCGCCGTCGGACTGACGCAGGAGGTCTTCGCCGCATTCCATGCCCGCTCACCCGGATCGGTCGGGCGCCAGTACGCCTACGCCCGGCGCTCCGCCGGCCTGTGGGGCGAGGAGCGCCCGCAACCTGACAAGGCGCTGCGCACGGCAGTCCATTACGACGACGACGGCACACCGGACGGCTTTGTGTCCTACTCGTTCGCGGGCTGGGAGAAGACGCCGTACACAATGCGGGTGAAGGACCTGGTGGCTGCCTCGGAGGCCGCCTACCTGGAGCTGTGGCGCTACCTCGGCTCCCTCGACCTGATTGAGCGCGTCACCTTCGGCATGGCCCCCGTCGAGGACCCGCTGCCCTGGGCGCTGACCGACCGGCGCTGCCGGGTGCTGACGTCGGACGAGGACGTCCTGTGGCTGCGCATCCTTGACCCGGTAGCCGCTCTGGGCGGCCGCTCCTACCAGCACGACGGCGTCCTGACCCTCTCCGTCACGGACCCGCTCGGCCATGCTGCGGGTACCTTCGAGCTCACCGCTGCCAACGGCGCCGGTTCGGTGCGTACGCTTGACGACGGCGCTGATCCGGACATTGCGATGGATGTATCCGCCCTCGGTTCGATGTACCTCGGGGGAGTCGACGCGCGCATCCTCGCCGCCGCCGGCCGGTTGACGGAGTGTTCTCCGGGCGGGGTGGAGCGCGCCGCCCAGCTCTTCACGGCGGCGCGGGCACCGTATTGCATCACCCACTTCTGAGCAGTGCGTCCGGCGCGCCCAGCGCGCTTTGACCCGCATTGCGGCGGAACGCTAGACTAGGTAGGCATGTCCCGCGCACAGTGGGCCTTGCCGTGCGTTATCCAATATCTGAATTTCCATTTGTCCGCATCCGGGCAGTTCCTCATGGTGGTGCATAAAGTGTGTGCCTTCCCGTGCGGTCCAGCAATCCGGATCAATCCATAATCCACAACGGAGCCCCAACTACATGACCATCACCACCACCGAGAAGCCAGGTGCCCCGCAGGTCGCTATCAACGACATCGGCACCGCTGAGGACTTCCTCGCAGCCATTGACGCCACCATCAAGTACTTCAACGACGGAGATCTCGTTGAAGGAACGGTAGTCAAGGTTGACCGCGACGAAGTTCTGCTCGACATCGGTTACAAGACCGAAGGTGTCATCCCTTCCCGCGAGCTTTCCATCAAGCACGATGTCGATCCGGGGGACGTGGTCTCCGTTGGTGACGAGGTTGAAGCGCTTGTCCTCACCAAGGAAGACAAGGAAGGCCGCCTGATCCTCTCCAAGAAGCGCGCTCAGTACGAGCGCGCCTGGGGCGACATCGAGAAGGTCAAGGAAGAAGACGGTGTTGTCACCGGTACGGTCATCGAAGTTGTCAAGGGTGGCCTCATCCTCGACATCGGCCTGCGCGGCTTCCTCCCCGCTTCCCTCGTGGAGATGCGTCGTGTCCGCGACCTCGCTCCGTACATCGGCCAGCAGATCGAAGCCAAGATCATCGAGCTGGACAAGAACCGCAACAACGTTGTGCTGTCCCGCCGCGCCTGGCTGGAGCAGACGCAGTCCGAGGTCCGCTCCACCTTCCTCAACAAGCTGGAGAAGGGCCAGGTCCGTCCGGGCGTTGTGTCCTCGATCGTCAACTTCGGCGCATTCGTCGACCTTGGCGGCGTAGACGGTCTGGTTCACGTTTCCGAGCTCTCCTGGAAGCACATCGACCACCCGTCCGAGGTTGTCGAGGTTGGTCAGGAAGTCACCGTCGAGGTTCTCGAGGTTGACCTGGACCGCGAGCGCGTGTCCCTGTCGCTCAAGGCCACCCAGGAAGATCCGTGGCAGACCTTCGCCCGCACCCACGCGCTGGGCCAGGTTGTCCCCGGTAAGGTCACCAAGCTTGTTCCGTTCGGTGCGTTCGTCCGGGTCGAGGACGGCATCGAGGGTCTCGTTCACATCTCCGAGCTCGCTGTGCGCCACGTCGAGCTGGCCGAGCAGGTTGTCTCCGTTGGCGACGAGCTGTTCGTGAAGGTCATCGATATCGACCTCGAGCGCCGCCGGATCTCGCTGTCCCTCAAGCAGGCCAACGAGGGCGTCGACGCCGACAGCACCGAATTCGATCCGGCTCTCTACGGCATGGCCGCTGAGTACGACGAAGAGGGCAACTACAAGTACCCCGAGGGCTTCGATCCGGAGTCCAACGAGTGGCTTGAGGGGTACGAGACGCAGCGCGCCGCCTGGGAAGCCCAGTACGCTGAGGCCCAGTCCCGCTGGGAGTCCCACAAGAAGCAGGTTGTCCAGCACGCGTCCGACGACGCCGCTGCCGCCAATGAGCCTGCTGACTCCGGCACCACCAGCTACTCTTCGGAGCCTGCTCCTGAGGTCAACCAGGCAGGGTCCGGTACCCTCGCCTCGGATGAGGCTCTCGCCGCACTGCGTGAGAAGCTGACCGGCAACTAAGGTCGTATTCCCTCAGGAAGCCTCTGCCCACGTGAAGTGGGCGGGGGCTTCCCGCGTTAACCGGTGGTGCTGAGTGGCCGGAATGGGAGGGCACGGCCGTAATCCGGACGTCAGCCGGTGCGCGTGGACACCGTCACCGTGAATCGGGGGTTGCGCGCGACCTGCCGGGTGGGACCGACGAGCCGCTCCAGCGCACCGCGATACTGGAGGTGGCTGTTCCAGACTGTCCACAGCTCCCCGCCCGGTGAGAGCACCCTTCCTGCCTCGGCGAAGAGTTTCAGCGCGATCCCGGCATGAACTGTGTGCCCGGAGTGAAACGGCGGATTCAGGACAATGAACCCGTCTTCATGATCCGGCCGGGCCGACAGCCCGTCGTCGCGTACGACGGCGACCCGGCCGCCGACACCGTTGGCTTCGGCGGTCGCCCTCGTCGCCGTCACCGCCGCCGCCGAGGTATCGGTGGCCGTCACAGTGATGCCCGGACGGGTCAGCGCCAGGTACGCGGCGATGGAGCCGTTCCCGCAGCCGAGGTCCACGGCCTGGCCCGCAGGACGGGCATCGCGAAGGTGCGGCAGCAGGAACCGGGTGCCGGGATCCAGCTTCGCGCCCCCGAAAGTTGCGCCGTAGGCGCGCAGCCGCAGCGGAAGGGGGAGGCCGACGTCGTACTCCGCTTCGAGGGGGAACGGGCAGGGACCCGGCGGAAGGGAGCCCGAAGCGGTGAGCACCCGTGACTTCTGCCGGGCCAGACCTGCCGTCACTGTGTCGAAATACCGGTTCAGGATTGTGGTCATCGCAGGCGCCATGTGCTTGACCCTCCCGCCCGCCAGGACGGTGACGCCGGGGTCAGCCTCCGCAGCAATGTGCCAGGCGATCTCCTCCAGTGCCTCAAGTGACCGGGGAAGCTGCAACAGCACCAGCCGGACACCGCTGAACAGATCGGCACCAAGACCGGAGGAGGTGAACCGCCCGTCGAACCCGTTGGTGCGGGCGTTCGCAGCGAGTGCGCGCTCACCGGTCAGCGAATCCTGATGGACCCGCACGCCCTCGGCGCCCGCGTGCAGCGCTCCGAGCGTGAGCGCGCCGTGCGTGTCACCCACGACCGCCACCTGGCCGGGGGAGGAGGTCCGGAGCGCGGCGGACGCCGTGTGCAGGAGCAGCCGGTCCGTGGCGTCGACGGCGTACAGGTTGTCCGCCTCGATATCAGGCCATCGGCGCAGTGCGTCAAGGCTGAACTCAGGCACGGTCCACCCACTCGCGTCCGATGGGCAGCGCAGTCAGGGTTCCCGCTGTCAGTCCGGCAATCCGGCCGGAGAAGGCCTCCACGACGGCGGGCTGATCATCGACCGCCACCGTGAGCCTTACGAGCTCCGTTTCGTACTTCACTGCCAGGACCGGAGTACCCAGAGCACGGAGTTCATTCTCAAGGCGGCCGGCCGTCGCGGGCGGCGCCAAAATCTCCAGCACCCGGCGTCGTTCCCGGATGATCACCGGTGCGCTGTCCAGCGCCTGGGAAACTGAGTCCGAGTATGCCCGCACCAACCCGCCGGCGCCCAGCAGCGTCCCGCCGAAGTAACGCACAACGATGGCAGCGATATCACTCAGGTCGGCGCGGCCGGGCGAAGACTCGCGCCTGGTGAGAGCCTCCAGCATCGGTTGCCCGGCGGTCCCGGAGGGCTCGCCGTCGTCGTTGGCACGCTGGATCTCGCGGCGGGAACCGAGGACAAATGCGCTGCAGTGGTGCCTGGCATCGGAGAACTCGCGGCGGAGCTTCCCGAGGAGGTCGCGGACCTCGTCTTCGGTCTCCACCCTCTGCAGCACCGTAATGAAGCGTGAACGCCGGATCTCCAGTTCATGGCGATGCTGACCGGCGATCGTCGTGTAGCGCGTTGCCGCAGCGGCCGTCCCAGTCACCTACCCAGTGTAGGCAAGCCGGATGGCAGCCGAGGCACGCACCGGTAGCCTTGCACTCATGTTGAGGGTTGGATTGACGGGCGGGATCGCGGCGGGCAAGTCGCTGGCGGCATCGACGCTGCAGGAGCTAGGAGCCGTGGTGATCGATGCCGACCGGCTCGCCCGGGCGGTGGTGGAACCGGGCACCGACGGCCTGGAGGAGGTTGTCGCCGCTTTCGGGAACGGGGTGCTTCTCCCCGACGGATCGCTGGACCGGCCGGCGCTCGGTGCCCGGATCTTCGCGGACCCGGATCTGCGCGCTGCCCTCAACGCAATCATCCACCCCCGGGTCCGGCGGGAGGCAGCGAAAGCGGAGGCGGCCGCCCGCGCAGCGTCTCCTGACGCCGTCGTCGTGCATGATATTCCGCTCCTCGTGGAGACCGGCCAGGAAGACAGTTTCCATCTTGTCGTTGTCATTGATGCTCCCACCACTCTGCGGGTGCGCCGTATGGTGGAACGCCGTGGGATGACCGAGCAGGAGGCGCAGGACCGCATCGGTGCGCAGGCAGAACCGGCCACGCGGAACGCAGGAGCCGACGTCGTGCTGGACAATGCCGGACAGCCCGGGGATCTGGTCGCGGCAGTGGGGCATCTGTGGGCTGCGCGCCTGCTTCCTTTCGCGCGCAATATCGGCCGGCGGCAGGCAGCGGAACGCCGCGGCGGGCCCGTCCTCGGCCGGAACGCGGACTGGCCGCGGCAGGCTGACCTCCTGGCCCGGCGGCTGGCGAAAATCGATCCCCGGGTGCTCGGCGTCGACCATATCGGCTCCACCGCCGTACCCGGACTGCCCGCCAAGGATGTGCTGGACCTCCAGCTGACGGTCAGCTCACTCAGGGACGCCGACGATCTCGTCGATCAGCTGACTGCGGCGGGGTTCCCACGGCTTCCGGGGAACTGGCAGGACACACCGACCACGGAAACACCGGACGCGGAACAGTGGCAGAAACGGCTGCACTGCAACGCCGATCCCGGGCGTCCGGTAAACCTGCACGTCCGTGCGGCGGGCTCGCCGGGCTGGGAATTTGCGCTGGCATTCCGTGACTGGCTGCGGGCGCATCCGGAGATCGCCGCGGCGTATGCGGCGGAGAAAAAGCGTTGCGCGGACCTGCACCGGGAGGAGACCACCACGGCCGGCTACGCGGCCTGCAAGGAGGACTGGTTCACCTCCTTCGCGGCCCCCCGGCTGAGCGCCTGGAGGAACGACGCCGGCTGGTCGCCGCAGTACCCAGCTGCACCGTAGGAGACTTTCAGCCTCCAGCAAAGAGGACCGCTCGCGGACTGTGGCTGTCCGGGTGTGGCGGTAACGTAAGACTATGAGTCTTGCGCAGGAGATCAACCGTGTTGTCGCGCCTTTTGAGGTGATCAGCGAGTATCAGCCGGCCGGTGACCAGCCTACTGCCATCAAGGAACTCGCCGGGCGGATCAACGCCGGTGAAAAGGACGTGGTGCTGCTCGGCGCCACCGGTACCGGCAAGAGCGCAACCACGGCGTGGCTCATCGAGCAGGTACAGCGGCCCACGCTGGTGATGGTGCAGAACAAGACCCTCGCAGCACAGCTCGCCAACGAGTTCCGGGAACTGCTGCCCAACAACGCGGTGGAATACTTCGTCTCCTACTACGACTACTACCAGCCCGAAGCGTACGTGCCGCAGACCGATACCTTCATCGAGAAGGACTCCTCCATCAACGAGGAAGTGGAACGGCTCCGGCACTCGGCCACCAACGCACTCCTGACGCGGCGCGACGTCATCGTGGTCGCAACGGTTTCCTGCATCTACGGCCTCGGAACCCCGGAAGAGTATGTCGCCGCCATGGTGACCCTCCGGCAGGGCCAGGAGATGAACCGCGATGACCTGCTCCGGCAGTTCGTTGCCATGCAGTACGTCCGCAATGACATGGACTTCCACCGCGGAACGTTCCGCGTGCGCGGAGACACCGTGGAGATCATTCCCATGTATGAGGAGCTCGCGCTGCGCATCGAATTCTTCGGTGACGAGGTTGAGCGGATCTACACGCTTCATCCGCTCACCGGGGAGGTGGTGCGCGAGGAAACGGAAATGTACGTGTTCCCGGCCTCGCACTACGTGGCCGGCCCTGAACGCATGAGCCGTGCGATCACCCGGATCGAGGATGAGCTGCGGGAACGGCTGGAGGAGCTCGAATCGCAGAACAAACTGGTTGAAGCCCAGCGGCTGCGGATGCGCACCACCTATGACCTCGAAATGATGCAGCAGATGGGTTTCTGTAACGGCATCGAGAACTATTCAAGGCATATCGACGGTCGGACCAGGGGCAGCGCACCGCACTGCCTGATCGATTATTTCCCCGACGATTTCCTGCTGGTGGTTGACGAGTCGCATGTGACCATCCCGCAGATCGGCGCCATGTACGAGGGGGACATGTCGCGCAAGCGCACCCTCGTGGATCACGGCTTCCGGCTGCCCTCCGCCATGGACAACCGGCCGCTGAAGTGGGATGAGTTCCTGGAGCGCATCGGCCAGACGGTCTACCTCTCGGCCACTCCGGGCAAATACGAGCTCAGCAAGTCCGATGGCTATGTCCAGCAGATCATCCGGCCCACCGGCCTGGTGGATCCGGAGGTCATCATCAAGCCCAGCAAGGGGCAGATTGATGACCTGCTGGGAGAAATCCAGACGCGCGTCGAGCGGAACGAGCGGGTCCTCGTCACCACCTTGACCAAGCGCATGGCGGAAGACCTCACGGGGTACCTGCTGGAGCATGGCGTCAAGGTCGAATACCTCCACTCCGACGTCGATACCCTGCGCCGCGTGGAGCTCCTTCGCGAACTCCGGATGGGAACCTTCGATGTCCTGGTGGGGATCAACCTGCTGAGGGAAGGCCTCGACCTGCCCGAGGTTTCCCTGGTCAGCATCCTGGATGCAGACAAGGAAGGGTTCCTCCGCAGTTCAACCTCACTGATCCAGACCATCGGCCGTGCCGCCCGAAACGTGTCGGGCCAGGTGCACATGTACGCGGACCGGATCACCGATTCCATGGCGAAGGCCATCGAGGAGACCAACCGCCGCCGGGACATCCAGATCGCGTTCAACAAGAAGAACGGCGTGGATCCGCAGCCGCTGCGCAAGCGCATCGCGGACATCACCGACACCCTGGCCAAGGAGGACGCAGACACGCGCGCGCTCCTCGAAAAAACAGCGAAGGCTTCCAGGGGCAAGGGTAAGGGCAAGGTCTCCGTGGTGCGGCGGGACGGACTCGCCGCGGTTCCTGCTGAGGACCTCACAGACCTGATCAGCCAGCTGACGGAGCAGATGCATGCTGCGGCAGAGGAGCTCCAGTTCGAGCTCGCTGCACGCCTTCGCGACGAGGTGAGCGACCTGAAAAAGGAGCTTCGGCAGATGCAGTCCGCCGGGCACGCCTGATCCATGGGCGAGCAGGGTGCTGCCCGCAGCAGGTCGTTCACCGAGATCCGGGTTCACGGCATCGGAGACCACGAGTACTACACCAGCCTCGGGCTGCCGGTTGAGAAACGGCTGAACGACTGGGTGCAGGTTGCCGCGCCGCCGCCGCTGCCGGATCACCGGTTGCGGATAGTTAACTGGTCCCGGTCCCGCCGCCTGAAGACAGGGTTCCTCTGGTACCTCGCTTTTCCTTTCACCCTGGCCAACGTCGCCGGGCGCATGGAGCCCGTGGGAGCCGGTTGGGCCCGGACGGCTGTCCTCCGGGCCGTCGTCGGATGCGTTGCAGCCGTCCTGACCCTCTCGCAGCTTGCCTGGCTGATCGTGCTGGGCGAAACTGTCCTGCGCTACCTGGACCTCCAGCCGGGCGTCCTGCGGGCTGTTCCGCTGGCTGCAGCGGCCCTGCTCTCGGCCTGGCTGGTGCATCGTTACCGCACGGTGGTCAAACCCCAGTCGGGCCAGCACCGCCCCTACCTGCGGCCACTGGTCCACGGGGTGCTCGTCGTGTGCGCCGGTGCACTTCTCAGCCTCGCACCGCCCGCCCAGCTCCTCAATGACGGATGGCCGTCCACTCCCATGCCCGAAGGTGCGGCCCGCCTGGATGCCATGGCCCTGTGGATAGCGCTGAGCACGGGCATTGCGTTCGCTGCGGCGCTCATCCTGTCGGTCTGCAGCGCCGGGTCCAACAGCGCCGGTTCCAGTGGCGGCGGTTCCGGCAGCGCCGGTCCCGGCAATCCGGCCGCGTGCGAGGGCCGCCGTGCGCCGCTCGCCGCAGCAGGTGTCCTGCTCGCCGTCGCCGTTCCCCTGATGCATGCGGTCACGGCGCTGGTCCGCATGGTCCTGGACAATCTGCTGGGTTACGTCACCGGTCTTTTCGGGTGGGTGCGCGCGCCGCAACCGCACTCCGGGATCCTCCTTCCCTATGACAACCCTGCCGATCCCGGGGACAGCCGGCTCGATCTCTTTCCCTTTCTTGCGCTCATCGCCGTGGCCGCCGCTCTCGTGGCCACCGCCGTCGTGCTGGCATCCGGCGCAGGCCCGGGGCTGCCGCCGCTTGGCAGCGGCAAGGCAGCGCGCGGCCGCTGGTGGCATCAGGCCTGCGCGGACGCGCCGCGCCTGTTGCCCCGCATCCTCCCGCTGGCCGTCAGCCTTGCGCTGGCGGCGATGGCGACGGCGGTTGTCCTCGGTGAGGGCAGGCTCGGCGGTCCGTGGCTCGCCCTGGCGATCCTGGTGCTGCAGATCGCGGGCGGGGTGGTGGTGCTGGTGGTACTGCTCGGCCAGTTGCGGGCCCTGCGCGAGGTGCTCGGGAAGATCGCTGACGTCGCGGGCTTCTGGCCCGTGAGTGACCACCCGCTGGCCGGATCATCCTACCGGGATGCAGCTCTTGCGGGAATCACCGAACTGGTGGACCGCCATGGTCGCGGGGAAGTGGCCCTGGTGGCGCACAGCCAGGGATCCGTGTTGTGCGCCTGGCTTGTCGCAGACGCTGGGACCGGCGCCCCGCGTCCGCACCTGATCACCTCCGGATCACCGATCAGTTCGGTGTACGCACGGTTTTTTCCTGCTACCTTCTCACCGGAGCTGCTGGCCGCCGCCGCGGCGGGGTCGCGAAGCTGGACCAATTTCTGGAGGGATACCGACCCGGTCGGGTTTCCCATCGCCCAGGCCGAAAACCGGCACCTGCCGGATCCCCGTGCTGACGGAATCGTCCGCAGCCACAGCGACTACTGGACCGAACCGGCGATCATCGCGCACGTCGCCGCGCTTGCCCGGCGCCCGTCCTGACCGGCGGCTCATTTCCCCTGACCATCCCGCCGCGGGTACGATGGTGCGAACGTAGGGGAGTATCCTTCAGCGCTACGAACGTCAACACGCGGGCCGACGACGGCCGGCCGGGCGTAGCGGTCGCACCTTCCGGTTGCGGCGGAGAGACTTGCGAATCCCGTTGTACCTTCGAAAGGGTCCCCTGTGCTTGAACTGCCCGCTGCCTTTCAGATAGGCACCTTCGTCGTTCTGGGCCTCGTGCTCCTGTTCGACCTCCTCCTCGTCGTGAAGCGCCCGCACGAGCCCAGCATGAAGGAAGCCGGCTTGTGGGTCTCCTTCTACGTTGCGCTGGCGCTCGTTTTCGCGGGCATCATGTTCGCCGTCACAGGTCCGGAATTCGGCGGCCAGTTCATCGCCGGCTGGGTCACCGAATACAGCCTGAGCATCGACAACCTGTTCGTCTTCATCATCATCATGGCCAGGTTCTCCGTGCCCAGGAAGTACCAGCAGGAAGTGCTGATGGTGGGCATCATCATCGCCCTGATCCTGCGCGGAATTTTCATCCTGCTCGGCGCTGCCCTGATCAGCAACTTCTCCTGGATCTTCTACATCTTCGGCGCCTTCCTGCTGTGGACCGCGTACCACCAGGCCAAGGATTCCGGTGAAGAGGAAGAGGAGAAAGAGAACAAGCTCATCGGCAGGCTGCGTAACGTGCTGCCGATGTCCGAGCACTACGACGGCAACAAGATCCGCACCGTGGTGGACGGCAAGAAGGTCTTCACTCCGATGATCATCGTGTTCATCACGATCGGACTGACTGACCTGTTGTTCGCCGTGGATTCAATTCCGGCGATCTTCGGACTGACCCAGAGCCCCTTCATTGTGTTCACGGCCAACCTGTTCGCTCTGATGGGCCTGCGCCAGCTCTACTTCCTCCTGGGTGGCCTGATGACCCGCCTGATCTTCCTGAAGCACGCTCTGTCAATCATCCTGGCCTTCATCGGCGTGAAGCTGATCCTGCATGCAATGCACGAGAATGAGCTGCCGTTCATCAACGGCGGCCAGCACATCGAGTGGGCGCCCGTAATCCCGACCTTCGCGTCACTCGGCTTCATCGTCGCAACCATCGTTGTTGCTGTGATCGCCAGCCTGCTGAGCCCCGCCGGCAAGCAGGCAAAGATCGACGCCGAACTCGCGGCGGACGCCGAAAGCGCACGGACCGGCGGACCCGAGCACTGAACCTGACCCGACCGTCAGCGCGGAAGGCGCCGGCCCCTGCAGGGACCGGCGCCTTCCGGCGTTAAGGGAAGGTCAGGGGGAAGAGGTCATGGCGAGGAGGCGCGTAAAGATTGCCTCGCCGTCGTCATGGATGCCGTCATGGTGGAACTCCGAGGTTTCCCAGACCTGCAGGCCCCGAACCAGTGCCGCAGTCTCCAGGGAGAGGTCCCTGTCAACGTAGATGTCGTCGCTGTAGACCGCGGCGGCTGCAGGCATCGTGTTGGCGGCCAGGCGGTTCCGGTCATAGAGCGGCCCCCAGCCGTCCGCTGCGGCAAGCAGGTGGGCGGTCTCCTTCAGCGGCACCAGCGCGGGATCCTCGTCGAAATACCAGGGGTAGACCATTTCGCCGGTCAGCAGCGGCTCGTCAGCGCCGGGCGCGAATTCCGGGAACTCCTCCAGCACCCGCCAGGCGGCCCAGTCGGACGCCCCGCCCTGGCAGTAGATGGACTCGTGCAGGAGCGCGTAGAGCGGATTCGAGCGGCGGCTGACCACGCCCTGGAGCTCATCGAGGAAGGCGGGCGAGAGGCGGGGACTGCCTGATGTTTCGCTGAAGGCGTCCTCCAGCAGATAGTGGAGGGCGTCAATCCGTGTGTTGCCGCCGAGGAATGATCCGGCCATCTGGAACCGCTGCGCCGTGAGGCGTTCACCGCTCGGCAGGTACTCCTCCACCCGATCAAGGTGCCGCATGATGCCTGTGACCCTGGCCCGGTCCTCCGGATAACGGGCGAAGTACTCGGCATTGCGTTCCGCGACGCGCGGGTAGGTGGCACGGTAGACCCGCTCCGGCGGACCCTCGAGGGGCGCCAGCCCGCCGGCGATGAGGGCGCGCTTGACCCCCTCGGGTGCGAAGGAGAGGTAGGAGAGCGTACAGAACCCGCCGAAACTCTGCCCGAAGACGGTCCAGGGCTCCGACCCCAGTGCGGAACGGACCAGCTCAGCATCGGCAACAATGGAGTCCGCCCGGAAATGGCGGAGGTAGGCCGCCTGGTCAGCCGGGCCACCCCGCCCGGGCAGGGTTACCAGGTCCGCCGGACCCGAAAGTCCCGTTCCGCGTTGATCGAGCATCAGAATGCGGAAGCTCCGCGCGGCGGCCTTCATCCAGCCTGAGAGCTGGGTGACGCGGCTGCCGCGCACGCCCGGTCCGCCCTGAAGGAACAGTAGCCACGGAAGCCGGGCTGCATCCTGCTCATCATGGTCCGTGGAACTGTACTCCCGGGCGAAGATCGAAAGGTGCTCCCCAGCCGGATCACGGTGATCCAGAGGCACCGTGAACCGGTGCGGCACCGTCCGCAGGCCGCGCATCACGCGCATCGGTTCGGGCCGATGCGCCGCCGGTCTCACGCCCCGGCCCCCGCGAACCCGGCCAGCGGCGCTCCGGACAGCCTGAAGGTGATCCACTCCTCCTGCGGCAGGGCACCGAGGCTGCGGTAGAACTGGATGGACGGTTCATTCCAATTCAGGACCGACCACTCGACCCGGGCGTACCCGCGCTCCGCGGCGATGCCGGCAAGGGTCTGCAGCAGGGCTTTGCCGTAACCGGCGCCGCGCGCTTCGGGGCGCACGTACAGGTCCTCAAGGTAGATCCCGTGGACGCCTTCCCAGGTGGAGTAGTTCAGGAACCAGAGCGCAAAACCCTGAACGCCGCCGTCGTCCTCCGCCACGTGCGCAAAGATGCGGGGATGTGAACCGAACAGTGCCTCCTCAAGCCCTTCGGGCGTGTTGCGGACTGCGTCGGGTTCCTTCTCATAGACCGCGAGGTCGTGAATCAGCTGCAGAATGATGGGCACGTCGTCGCGACGGGCTTCACGGATGGCTTTCATGCAATCCAGCCTACTGCGCCGGCCCCTGCGGCAAGGGTCAGGGTCCGCCGACGGAGGTGACGGCAACGACGGGGAATCCCGCCTCGTCCGACGCGGCAAGGTCAACGACCGCGTTGATGCCCCAGTCCTGGTCTCCGGACGGGTCCTTGAAGATCTGCCGAACCTCCCAGCGGCCCGGAAGCTGCCGGATGATCAGCAGCGCGGGCCCTCGTGCGTCCGGACCGTCGTCGATGTCGTCATGGGCGTCGAAATACCCGTCGAGCGCCTCCGCCCAACGGTCCGCATCCCACCCGGAGGCTTCGTCGAGCCTGCCGAGCGCGGCATCGTCCTCCGCTGCGAAGAGCTGGACGCGCTGGAACATTTCATTGCGCACCATCACTCGGAAAGCGCGCTCATTGGACGTCACGGAGTCGGGCTCCGGCGGCAGATCGACAGACGCGGAATCCGACGACGCCGTCCCGGCTGCCAACTGCTCCCACTCATCGAGCAGGCTTGAGTCAACCTGGCGGATCATTTCACCGAGCCATTCGATAATGTCGGTGAGGTCCTCGCGAAGCGCATCTCTCGGGACAGTCTGACGCAGCGCCTTGAAACAGTCGGCGAGGTACCGCAGGAGGATGCCCTCCGACCGGGCGAGCGAGTAGAACGCAATGTACTCGCCGAAGTTCATCGCCCGTTCATACATGTCCCGCACAACGGACTTCGGGGTGAGTTCGAAGTCCCCGAGCCAGGGGGCTCCCGAGCGGTAGGTCTCAAATGCCTGCTGCAGCAACTCCGCGAGCGGCTGCGGGTACGAGATTTCCTCGAGGCGCGCCATGCGCTGGTCATAGTCCAGACCGTCAGCCTTCATGGCGGCGATCGCCTCGCCGCGCGCCTTTTTCTCCTGGGCACTCAATACCTGCCGCGGCTTTTCGAGAGTTGCCTCGATGACGGAGACAACGTCGAGTGCGTACGCCGGGCTTTCCGGGTCGAGAAGCTCCAGGCTGGCCAGGGCGAAGGGGGAGAGTGGCTGGTTCAGCGCGAAGTTGGCCTGCAGATGGACCCTGAGCCGCACCGTGCGCCCTTCCTCGTCCGGCTCCGGAAGCCGTTCCACGATTCCCGCCGCCACGAGCTCCCGGTAGATGCTGATCGCCCGGCGAAGGTGCGCGTACTGCCGCGCCGGCGGTTCATGGTTACTGCGCAACAGGTTCTGGACTGCGCGCAGCGGGTCACCCGGCCGCTCGAGCAGGTTCAGCAGCATCGAGTGGCTCACGGCGAAGCTTGACGCAAGCGGTTCCGGGGTGCCCTCCACCAGGCGGTCATAGGTGGGCCTGCCCCAGGAAACGAAACCCTGCGGCGGCTTCTTGCGCACCACCTGCCGCAGCTTCTTCTGGTCATCCCCGAACTTCGCGGTGGCCTTGGCCATCGCCTTGGTGTTCTCGACGACGTGGTCCGGCGCCTGCACCACGACGGTGCCGGAGGTGTCGTACCCCGCACGTCCCGCTCGCCCGGCGATCTGGTGGAACTCCCGTACATTGAGCAGACGGGTGCGCACGCCGTCGTACTTGCTGAGGGCGGTCAGGAGCACGGTGCGGATGGGCACGTTGATGCCCACTCCCAGTGTGTCGGTGCCGCAGATGACCTTCAGGAGTCCTGCCTGCGCGAGCTGCTCCACCAGGCGCCGGTACTTCGGCAGCATGCCCGCGTGGTGGACACCGATTCCATGGCGGACCAGCCGGTTGAGGGTCTTGCCGAAGCCGGACGAGAACCGGAAGTGGGCAATGAGCGCCGCGATCCGGTCCTTCTCCTCCCGGGTGCAGACGTTGATGCTCATCAGGTTCTGGGCACGCTCGATGGCTTCAGCCTGGCTGAAGTGGACTACGTAGACGGGCGCCTGATTGGTGGACAGCAGCTCCTCGAGGGTCTCCTGGAGGGGATTCTCGGAGTAGTAGAAGTTGAGGGGGATCGGCCGGTCCCCGGAACTGACCAGCACTGTGGGACGGCCTGTCCGGTTCGTCAGGTCCTTCTCGAACCGCTCGACGTCGCCGAGCGTCGCGGACATCAGGAGGAACTGGGCCTGCGGCAGTTCCAGGAGCGGGACCTGCCAGGCCCAGCCGCGCTGGGGATCCGCGTAGAAATGGAACTCGTCCATAATGACTGTGCCAACCTCCGCGCGGTTACCTTCGCGCAGGGCAATGTTCGCCAGGATCTCCGCGGTACAGCAGATGATGGGAGCATCCTGGTTCACGGCAGAGTCACCGGTGACCATCCCGACGTTCTCAGCGCCGAAGATGGCACAGAGAGCGAAGAACTTCTCGGATACGAGCGCCTTGATCGGAGCGGTGTAGTAGCTCCGGCGCCCCTCGGCGATCGCGTGGAAATGCGCAGCGACCGCAACCAGCGACTTGCCTGAGCCTGTGGGGGTCGCGAGGATCACGTTGTTGCCGGACACGAGTTCCAGAACTGCCTCGTCCTGAGCCGGGTAGAGGGTGATTCCCGTGTCGGCAGACCACGAATGGAAGGCGGTATAGACGGCGTCGGGATCGGGCGCGCCCGGCCGCTCGGTGTGGGGGAGATGCTCCTGGATGCTCATGTCCTCCCAGCCTATCCGCTGGAGCGGCGGACGCTCAGTTCACCAGCCGCGGGACCGCCACTCGGGCAGGGAGGGGCGTTCCGCACCCAGCGTGGTGGATTTGCCGTGTCCCGGATGCACAACGGTGTCGTCACCGAACCTGTTGAAGATCCGTTCGACGACGTCGTTGTACAGGGATTCGAACCGGGCGGCGTCCCCGCCGGTATTGCCGAGTCCTCCCGGAAAGAGCGAGTCGCCGGTGAACAGGTGCGCGGGGCCGCCGGGATCCCGGTAGGCCAGGGCGATGGAGCCTGGGGTGTGGCCGCGCAGCGCAATGGCTTCCAGACTGAATCCCTCGAACTCCCCGACATCGCCGTCGGAGAGCGGCACATCGGTGGGCACCGGGATGTCCCCGATGTCCTCGCGGCCCGTCGCGGTGCGCGCGCCCGTCGCCCTGACGATGTCGGCCAGCGCACGGACGTGGTCCCAGTGGGAGTGGGTTGTCACAATGAGGGCGAGCTTTGCCGGTACCCTGGCGTCCTTCGCCCCGTCGGCGAGCAGCCGCAGAATGCCCGCGGCGTCATCGGCCGCGTCAATGAGCACCTGGGCACCCGTGGCTTTCGCCGTGATGAGGTAGACGTTGTTGTCCATCTCGCTGACCGGGATACTGCGGATGGTTACCTCGGCAAGATCATGCATGGTGGCCACTCTAGTGCCGATGGTGATGCAACATACTCGTGGCAGAATGTGAGCACCCGTCCACCGTCGTCCAGGAGCGCCCGTGAATTCTGATGTATCGGCGTGGCTGCGGATTGACGCCAACAGTTCGGTGCCGCCGTACGAGCAACTGCGCGTCCAGATCCTGGATGCCGCCAATGACGGCTCCCTGCCCGTCGGTACCCGCCTTCCCCCGGTCCGAACGCTTGCCGGGCACCTGGGCGTGGCCGTGAATACCGTCGCCCGGGCGTACCGGGAACTGGAGCAGGCGCATATTGTTGTGACGCGCTCACGTGCCGGAACGGTCGTTGCCGCCGCCGGTGACGAGGCGCGCCGCAAGGCGGCGGAGGGGGCGGCCGAGTACGCCCGGCTCATCAAGGCGAACGGCCTGACCGAGGAGGAAGCGGTGTCCTACCTGCGCGCGGCTCTGCGCCGTCGGTGAACATTCTCCGCGACACGCCGGGAATACCCGCATTCGAATAAATGTTCGAGAGAAGTTTCCTCTAAAGTGAAATGGTGTCTATAGCAACCTCCGTGGATTCCGGCCTCTCCTTCCCTGACAAGATGCCGCAGGACCTGTCCCGGCTCATCGTCAAGGGCGCCCGGGAACACAACCTCCGCAACGTTGACCTGGACCTGCCGCGGGATGCCATGATCGTCTTCACCGGCCTGTCAGGATCCGGCAAGTCCTCCCTGGCCTTCGACACCATCTTCGCCGAGGGCCAGCGCCGGTACGTGGAGTCGCTCTCCGCCTACGCCCGGCAGTTCCTGGGGCAGGTGGACAAGCCGGACGTCGATTTCATCGAGGGCCTGTCTCCCGCGGTGTCGATCGACCAGAAGTCCACCAGCAAAAACCCCCGCTCCACTGTCGGAACCATCACTGAGATCTATGACTACATGCGCCTCCTGTGGGCGCGCGTAGGCAGGCCCCACTGCCCGGTGTGCGGGGAGGCGGTAACCAAGCAAACTCCCCAGCAGATCGTCGACCAGTTGATGGAACTCGACGAAGGCACGCGCTTCCAGGTACTTGCCCCGGTGGTGCGGGGGCGTAAAGGCGAGTTCGTCGATCTCTTCCAGGACCTCGCGTCGAAGGGCTACTCCCGGGCACGGGTCGACGGTGAGCTGATTCAGCTGACGGATCCGCCGAAGCTCGGCAAACAGTACAAGCACACCATCGAGGTTGTCGTTGACCGCCTTGCCAATAAGGCCGGCGTCCGGCAGCGCCTCACCGATTCGATCGAAACGGCGCTCAATCTTGCCGAGGGCCGTGTCCTGGCCGATTTTGTCGACCTCGACTCCGAGGACCCGCACCGGCTGAGGGCCTTTTCGGAAAACCTTGCCTGTCCCAACGAGCACCCGCTTGCCATTGACGAGATCGAACCGCGGTCCTTCTCGTTCAACAACCCGTTCGGTGCCTGCCCTGCCTGCACAGGGATCGGCACCAAGCTCGAGGTGGACGAGGAGCTGGTAGTTCCGAATCCCGATCTTTCTCTCCGGGAGGGCGCCATAGCGCCCTGGGCGCTCGGCACGGCCACGCTGGAGTACTGGACCCGGCTGCTCGAGGGACTGTCGAAGGAACTCAACTTCTCCATGGATTCACCCTGGAAGAAGCTGCCTGCGCATGCCCGCGATGCGGCCCTGTACGGCAAGGACCACAAGGTGGTGGTGCAGTACCGCAACCGGTTCGGCCGCGAGCGGAAATACAGCACCGGGTTCGAGGGCGCCGTCCAGTACATCCACCGCAAGCACCTCGAGACGGAATCCGATTACGCCAGGGACCGTTACGAGGAATACATGCGCCAGGTCCCGTGCCCGGAATGCGGGGGAGCGAGGCTCAACCCGGCGTCGTTGTCCGTGCTGATCAACGGGCGGTCCATCGCCGAGGTCGCAGCAATGCCCATGCGGGACTGCAGCGACTTCCTGAACAACCTTGTCCTCACCGGACGCGAGGCGCAGATCGCATCCCAGGTTCTCAAGGAGATCCAGGCAAGGCTCCGCTTCCTGCTGGACGTCGGGCTCGAGTACCTGAATCTTGAACGGGCGGCGGGCACCCTCTCCGGTGGGGAAGCGCAGCGCATCCGGCTCGCCACGCAGATCGGATCCGGCCTGGTGGGCGTGCTGTATGTCCTTGACGAACCCTCCATCGGGCTCCACCAGCGTGACAACCGGCGACTCATTGAAACCCTGACCAGGCTGCGGAACCTGGGCAACACCCTGATCGTCGTTGAACATGACGAAGACACCATCAACGAGGCCGACTGGATCGTCGACATCGGACCCGGGGCCGGCGAACACGGAGGACAGGTTGTCCACTCCGGTTCCCTGGAGGATCTCCTGAGGAATGAACAGTCCATCACGGGGGACTACCTCTCCGGGAGGCGGCGGATCGATCCGCCGGCCAGGCGCCGGAAGATCGACCGCTCCCGGCAACTGAAGGTCGTAGGCGCCCGGGAGCATAACCTGAAGGGCGTCGACGTCACCTTCCCGCTGGGCGTACTCACCGCCGTGACGGGCGTCAGCGGCTCCGGGAAATCCACCCTGGTCAATGAAATCCTGTACAAGGTCCTGGCCAACAAGCTCAACGGCGCCAAGCAGGTAGCCGGACGCCACCGCCGGATCGACGGACTGCAGCATCTGGACAAGGTCATCCACGTGGACCAGGGCCCGATCGGCAGGACCCCGCGGTCGAATCCCGCCACCTACACCGGTGTCTTCGACAACATCCGCAAGCTGTTCGCTGAGACCACGGAAGCAAAGGTGCGCGGCTACCTTCCCGGCAGGTTCTCATTCAACGTCAAGGGCGGCCGCTGCGAGGCTTGCTCGGGAGACGGCACGCTGAAGATCGAAATGAACTTCCTGCCGGATGTCTACGTGCCGTGCGAAGTGTGCCATGGCGCGCGGTACAACCGGGAAACCCTTGAGGTCCACTACAAGGGCAAGACGATCGCCGACGTCCTCGATATGCCGATTGAGGAGGCCGCCGAGTTTTTCGCTGCCTTCGCGCCGATCGCACGCCACCTGACCACGCTGGTCGACGTCGGCCTCGGCTATGTGCGTCTCGGACAGCCCGCCACTACCCTCTCGGGCGGCGAGGCGCAGCGCGTGAAGCTCGCGAGCGAGCTTCAGAAACGGTCAAACGGTCGCAGCGTCTACGTCCTGGACGAGCCCACCACCGGCCTGCACTTCGAAGATATCCGCAAGCTGCTGCAGGTACTGCAGGGGCTCGTGGACAAGGGGAATACCGTCATCACCATCGAACACAACCTGGACGTCATCAAGAGCGCGGACTGGGTGATCGATCTCGGGCCCGATGGCGGGTCGGGCGGCGGCGAGATTGTCGCCACCGGCACACCGGAGCAGGTCGCTGTCGCGGAGGGAAGCCACACCGGCACCTTCCTCGCCGAGGTCCTCAAGCCCTAGGTCTTATATTCCGCTTTTGGTATGCAATTTCGGGGGCGGCCGGTGCTATGGGAAACTTGCCCGGTGAAGAATACGCGGCTCCTCGTCCTATTTGACCTGGATGGCACCCTGGTGGACCCGGCAGGAGCCATCACCGGCGGGATCGCAGGTGCGCTGCGCACGGTGGGGCTGCCGGTTCCCGCTCCCGGAGACATGCGGCGGATGGTCGGGCCCGCGCTGGTCCGGTCGTTGACGGATATCGCCCGGGTACCACAGGACCGGGTTGACGAGGTCATCGCTGTGTACCGGGCGGGTTATCGTGCACGCGGCATGCAGGAGAGCCGGCCCTACCCGGGGATTGCGGACACTGTGCTCGCGCTCAGCGACCTTGGCCACACTGTTGCCGTCGCCACCCAGAAACCCCAGCGCCTGGCCCGGGAACTTCTCGACGTGCAGGGCATGACTGCACTGTTCGCCTCGATCCACGGAGCGCCGGACGACGAACTGGCCGCGGCGCTGCTCGACGGAAAGCGGACAATCATTGCTGCGGCCCTGGCTCAGCATGCGGGCCGCTATGAGCGCGCCGTGATGGTCGGCGACCGCTCGCATGACATTGAGGGGGCCGCTGCAAACGGTCTTGAGTGCGTCGCGGTGGACTGGGGGTTCGGCAGCGCGGAGGAGTTCGACCGTACCCGGCCCGCCGCCGTCGTATCTTCGGCAGGAGCGCTGCTTGACCGACTGCTCGCGTACGCCGATCCCGTTCCGGCGGTGACGCATGGGCGTCTATGACCTGACGCGCAGCAGCACCCGCGGACTGATCGCGGGGCTCTGCCGGCCGACCGTCGTCGGGCTCGAAAATGTGCCGCCGAGCGGCGGGTTCATCGTTGCTCCGAATCACCTGTCGTTCCTGGACAGCGTGCTGGTGCAGGCGCTCATGCCGCGCCCTGTCGCGTTCTTCGCCAAGGCCGAGTACTTCACCGGCACCGGCGTGAAGGGCGCACTCATGCGCTCGTTCTTCGAGGGAGTCGGATCCATCCCCGTGCAGCGGGGCCAGCAGGCGGCCAGCGTGCAGGCGCTCAAGACCCTGCTCGAAATGCTGGAGGCGGGGGACGGCGTCGGCATTTATCCCGAAGGGACCAGGTCACGTGACGGGCTGCTGTACCGGGGGCGGACCGGCGTTGGCTGGCTTGCCCTGACTACCGGAGCGCCGGTGGTTCCGGTCGGACTGCTCGGCACGGACCGGTTGCAGCCCGCGGGCAGCCGCTGGATCAGGCCGCAGCACTTCACCATGAGAATCGGTGAACCGCTGTATTTCGAGCGGACCGGCCCCGACCACTCGCTGCCGGCGCGCAGGCAGGCAACCGACACCATCATGGACGCCATAGCCGCGCTGACCGGCCAGGACCGGGCGGCGGGCTACAACAAGGGCGCCACCGAATAACCACCCTTCCGGCCGGCGCAGCCCCGGTGCGGGGTGGGCGCGCGTCCACCGGTAGGATATTGGGGTGGCAGATCCAGCAACATACCGCCCGAGGACCGGCGAAATTCCGCAGGACCCAGGTGTGTACCGGTTCCGCGACCAGCACCGGCGGGTTGTGTATGTCGGCAAGGCGAAGAACCTTCGCTCCAGGCTCAACTCCTACTTTGCCAATCCCCGGGGACTGATGCCCCGCACCCGGGCCATGGTGCACACCGCGGCCAGTGTGGAGTGGACGGTGGTCGGCAGCGAACTTGAGGCACTCCAGCTGGAGTACACCTGGATCAAGGAGTTCAATCCGCGGTTCAACGTGATGTTCCGCGACGACAAGTCCTACCCGTACCTCGCGGTCACCCTCGGGGAGAAGTACCCGCGGGTGCAGGTCATGCGCGGCGACCGGCGCAAGGACACGCGCTACTTCGGTCCGTTCTACCCGGCGAAGGCAATCCGCGAGACGGTGGACACCCTGCTGCGGGTCTTCCCCGTGCGCACCTGCAGCGCAGGAGTGTTCAAGCGCGCGGAGCGTTCCGGGAGGCCGTGCCTGCTGGGCTACATCGACAAGTGCTCCGCCCCCTGCGTCGGACGGATCTCACCCGAAGACCATAGGGAACTGGCGAACCAGTTCTGCGACTTCATGTCGGGTCAGGCCAACCGATTCATCCGTGAACTGGAGCAGAAGATGTCCGCCGCCGTCGCTGGGCTGGACTACGAGTCCGCTGCCCGCATCCGGGACGACATCGCCGCACTCAAACGCGTCTTCGAACGCAACACTGTCGTGCTCAGCGAGGATACCGACGTCGACGTGTTCGCCCTCGCGGAGGATGAGCTGGAGGCCTCGATCCAGGTCTTCCACGTGCGAGGGGGAAGAATCCGGGGCCAGCGCGGCTGGATGGTCGAGAAGGTCGAGGACATGAGTACCGCCGATCTCGTCGAACACCTCCTCCAGCAGGTCTACGGCGAGGGCAGCAGCAGCAACAACCGTATCCCGCGGGAGGTCCTCGTACCGGAAATGCCCAGCAACGAGGAGCAGATGCGCGAGTGGCTCCGCCGGCTGCGCGGCGCCGCCGTCGACATCCGCGTGCCCCAGCGGGGGGACAAGGCCACCCTGCTCGGCACCGTCGCGCAGAATGCCGCCGACTCGCTGAGGCTGCACAAGAGCCGCCGCGCCGGAGACATCACCACCCGGTCCGCCGCGCTGCAGGAGCTGCAGGAGGCGTTGGAGCTTCCCATGCCGCTGATGCGGATTGAATGCTTCGACATCTCCCATGTTCAGGGCACCAATGTGGTGGCGTCCATGGTTGTCGTCGAGGACGGGCTCCCACGGAAATCGGACTACCGCAGGTTCTCGATCTCCGGGGATGCGGCCCGGGATGACACGTCATCGATGTATGACGTCATTTCGCGCCGGTTCCGGAATTACCTCGCCGAGCGGAATCCGCTGGATTCACTGCCGGGCGACGACGACGGCGGCAACGGCCCCGTCGAACAGGAGCCGAAGATGCCTGCCCGCCAGAAGTTCGCCTATCCTCCGAACCTGGTGGTCGTGGACGGCGGACAGCCCCAGGTGCGTGCGGCCGCCCGTGCGCTCGAAGACCTTGGCATCGACGATGTCTTTGTCATCGGGCTGGCGAAGCGGCTGGAGGAGGTATGGCTCCCCGAGGGAGACTTCCCCGTGATCCTTCCCCGCGCCTCCGAGGGGCTGTTCCTGCTCCAGCGCATCCGCGACGAAGCCCACCGGTTTGCTCTCGCCTACCACCGGCAGAAGCGCGGCAAGTCCATGACCGTCTCCGTTCTGGACGAGGTGCCCGGGCTCGGTCCGGCCAAACGCCGGGCGCTGCTGAAGCATTTCGGCTCCGTCCGGAAGCTGAAGGCGGCGAGTGTTGAGGAGCTGCAGGAAGTACCGGGTGTGGGGCCGGCGCTGGCCGGGACCATCTGGCGTCAGCTGGCGGAAGGCAGCGGGGAGGGAACCGACCCGGCGCCCGCACCGGCGGTCAATATGATGACCGGCGAAATACTCGATTCTTAGTTAGGGTAGACGTGGACGCCGGCCGCGGGTCGGCCGACAGGAGCTCGACAGCTGTGTGCAAACGGTGGGACGGAAAACTTACATATGAACCAGACTGACGGTCTAACGCCGGTCAAACCTGCCGAGTCCGAACTCCTCGTGGTCACGGGCATGTCGGGTGCGGGCCGCAGTACGGCAGCCAATGCGCTGGAAGACCACGGCTGGTACGTCGTGGAGAATCTCCCGCCCCAGATGCTCGGCACCCTCACCGAAATCGTGTCGCGGACCCCGGAGTCCATTCCGAAGCTCGCCGTCGTCATTGACGTGCGGAGCAAGGAACTGTTCCGCAATATCCAGGGTTCCCTGGCGGCTTTGCGGGCTGCGGGCATCACGTACCGGGTGTTGTTCCTGGACGCGGCAGACGACACCCTCGTCCGCCGCTTCGAGCAGGGAAGGCGCCCCCACCCGCTGCAGGGGGATGGCCGTATCCTGGACGGGATCTCCGCCGAACGGGACGTGCTGAAGGAACTCAAGCACGCCTCGGACGTGGTGGTGGACACCACCCAGCTCAACGTGCATGCGCTCGCCACCACCATCACCGAACTCTTTTCCGATTCCGGGCCCATCGTGCTGCGGCTGAACGTCATGAGCTTCGGATTCAAGTACGGGCTGCCGGTCGACGCCAACTTCGTCGCGGATGTCCGGTTCATCCCGAACCCGCACTGGGTGCCCGTGCTCCGTCCGCAGACAGGGCTCGACGGGCCTGTCCGGGACTATGTGCTGGACGCGAGCGGCGCCTCGCAGTTCATCGACCGGTACGTCAGCGCCCTTGAACCCGTCCTTGAGGGCTACCGCCGCGAGAACAAGCACTACGCAACGATCGCCGTCGGCTGTACGGGCGGCAAGCACCGCTCCGTCGCGGTGACCGAGGAGATCGCGCAGCGGCTCGCGCAGCTCCCCAGGGTGGAGGTAGCAGCCCACCACCGCGATCTCGGGCGGGAATAGTGGCAGTCCTCACCGGATCACTGCCGCTGATACCAGCCATCTCGGCCGCGCGGGCCGGTTCGGGTACGCAGGACAACGCGCCGTCGGTGGTGGCGCTGGGAGGCGGTCACGGACTGTCCGCTTCACTGTCCGCCCTCCGCCTGCTCACCTCTGAGCTCACCGCTGTGGTGACGGTGGCCGACGACGGCGGCTCCTCGGGCCGTCTCCGCCGGGAACTTGGGGTGCTGCCGCCGGGCGACCTGCGGATGGCGCTGGCGGCGCTGTGTGATGACACGGATTGGGGGAGAACCTGGCGTGACGTGATGCAGCACCGCTTTGCCTCACGCGACGGCGTTCAGGGTTCCCTCGATAACCACGCCCTCGGCAATCTCCTCATCGTCACGCTGTGGGAACTGCTGGGTGACCCGGTTGCAGGGCTCCAGTGGGCCGGCGCCCTGCTCGGGGCAAGGGGCCGGGTGCTCCCCATGGCCAGCGTGCCGCTCACCATTGAGGGCGATGTGCTCACCGAGGTCGACGGCGGCCTCCGGATGCGCAGGATCAGCGGCCAGGCGCAACTCGCCATGGCCGGAAGCTCGGGAAACGTCAGCAAGGTCCGGCTGCTTCCCGAGGACGCCCCGGCGTGCGTCGATGCGCTGAATGCGATCGAACTGGCGGACTGGGTGATTCTGGGGCCGGGTTCCTGGTACACCTCGGTGCTGCCTCATCTCCTCCTGCCCGAGCTGCGCGATGCACTGTGCACCACGACGGCGCGGCGCTGCCTGACCATGAACCTGAGCAATGACACCAAGGAAACCCAGGGGATGAGCGCCGTCGACCATCTCTCGGTGATCAGGCGGTACGCTCCGGAATTCCGCGTCGATGCAGTGATTGCCGACCCGTCTGTCGTCTCCGACCGCAGTGAGTTCGAAGCTGCGGTAGCTGAAATGGGCGGGCGTGCGTTCTTGGGTAAAGTAGGCTCTTCAAGCGGCGGACCGGTTCATGACGCGTTGCGCCTGGCAACGGCCTACCAAGACATGTTCGGCGAATTTTAGGAGGATGTCTGTGGCGCTGACCGCGGATGTGAAAGAGGAACTCTCACACCTCGACGTCAAGAAGTCGTCGGTACGCAAGGCTGAGGTTTCCGCACTCCTGCGCTTCGCCGGCGGCCTGCACATTATCTCCGGGCGCATTGTCATCGAGGCGGAAGTGGACCTGGCGTCCACCGCGAGACGGCTGCGTGCGGCCATCGCGGATGTCTACGGGCACAACAGCGAGATCATCGTGGTGTCAGGGAACGGTCTGAGGCGCGGCAACCGTTACGTGGTGCGCGTGGTCCGCGACGGGGAGTCGCTTGCCCGGCAAACCGGCCTGCTCGACAACCGCGGAAGGCCGGTGCGGGGGCTGCCGTCCGTCGTCGTCAATGGTTCCGCGGCGGATGCGGAGGCCGTCTGGCGAGGCGCTTTCCTGGCCCATGGGTCCCTGACCGAGCCGGGCCGCTCGTCAGCCCTGGAGGTCACGTGTCCCGGGCCGGAATCCGCGCTGGCACTTGTCGGTGCCGCGCGGCGACTCGGTATCACCGCGAAGGCCCGGGAGGTCCGTGGCGTTGACCGCGTGGTCATCCGGGACGGGGATACCATCGCTGCCCTCCTCACCCGCATGGGAGCACACGACGCCCTGATGGTGTGGGAGGAGCGCAGGATGCGCAAGGAGGTCCGCGCCACCGCCAACCGGCTTGCCAACTTCGATGACGCCAACCTTCGGCGGTCCGCGCAGGCAGCCGTGGCAGCGGGCGCCCGCGTTGAACGGGCCCTGGAGATCCTCGGTGAGGAAGTCCCGGACCATCTGAAGTACGCGGGTGAACTCCGTGTGGGGCACAAGCAGGCGAGCCTTGACGAGCTGGGGCGGATCGCGGATCCGCCCATGACCAAGGACGCCATCGCCGGTCGCATCCGGCGCCTGCTAGCCATGGCGGACAAGCGTGCGGCGGAACTGGGGATCCCGGGAACCGATGCCAATGTGACTGCAGACATGCTGGATGACTGAATACGTGCTTAGGATGGGACTTCAAGGGGTTCCGCGTGCCGCCAGGTTAGCGGGGCCTCACCTGGAGAACCGCAACAGCCGGGCGGCAAGCCCGGAACAGCATTACAGGACCTGGAGGATTTCGTGAGCGAATACGTACTGCCCGAACTCAACTACGACTACGCCGCCCTTGAGCCGCACATCTCTGCGCGGATCATGGAGCTCCATCACAGCAAGCACCATGCTGCGTACGTCAAGGGAGCCAATGACGCCCTCGCGCAGCTCGCCGAGGCCCGCCAGAACGGGGACTTCACCAATATTCCCAAGCTGTCCAAGGATCTTGCCTTCCACACCGGCGGCCACGTGAACCACTCGGTTTTCTGGAACAACCTCTCGCCGGACGGAGGCGACAAGCCGGAAGGTGAGCTCGCCGCTGCGATCGACGATGCGTTCGGCTCATTCGACGCATTCCGCGGGCACTTCAATGCAGCCGCACTGAGCCTCCAGGGATCAGGCTGGGCGCTGCTTGCCTGGGAGCCCATCGGCGGCAATCTCGTGATCGAGCAGCTGTACGACCAGCAGGGCAACGTTCCCGTCGGAACCACCCCGCTGCTCATGCTCGATATGTGGGAGCACGCCTTCTACCTTGACTACGTCAACGTCAAGGCTGACTACGTCAAGGCCTTCTGGAATATCGTGAACTGGGCCGACGTCGCCCGCCGCTTCGAGGGCGCCCGCGCAAACGCGGGCGGGTTGATCACCCTGTCATAACCCCTTCCACCCGCATCGGCGTAACCTTTCCTGCCTGACCGGGCAGGAAAGGTTCCCGATGCGTAAGATGATTCCTGTCGCCTCCGTCACATTCCACGGGGCTGCAGCCATGAACGCTTTACAAACGCGCACAGTGCGGTGCATTGATTTCAGACGCCGGACCGGTCCGCCTTTTTAAGGGCAACAGCCGCCGGCAGCAACCCCTATCAAGGAGATAGAAACTGTGACTACCCGTATAGGAATCAATGGGTTCGGGCGCATTGGGCGCAACTACTTCCGCGCGGCCCTCGAACAGGGCGCGGACCTCGAAATCGTGGCCGTCAATGACCTCACCAGCCCCGAGGCGCTTGCCCACCTGCTGAAGTACGACTCCGTGACGGGCCGGCTCGGCGTCAGCGTGGAGGTTGCCGACGGCGGACTCGTGGTGGACGGCAAAACCATCAAGGTCCTCGCCGAGCGCGACCCTTCGAACCTGCCCTGGGCGGACCTGGGCGTCGACATCGTCATCGAGTCGACCGGTTTCTTCACCAAGGCCTCGGATGCACGCAAGCACATTGACGCCGGCGCCAAGAAGGTGCTCATCTCCGCTCCCGCATCCGACGAGGACATCACGGTTGTACTCGGCGTCAACGACGACCAGTATGATCCCGAAAACCACCACATCATCTCGAATGCATCGTGCACCACCAACTGCCTCGGGCCGCTGGCGAAGGTACTCAATGACGCCTTCGGCATCGAGCGCGGCCTCATGACCACAATCCACGCCTACACCGCTGACCAGAACCTCCAGGACGGGCCGCACAAGGACCTCCGCCGGGCGCGCGCAGCGGCCATCAACATGGTTCCGACCTCCACCGGTGCTGCGAAGGCCATCGGGCTGGTTCTGCCGGAGCTGAAGGGCAAGCTCGACGGCTACGCCATCCGTGTCCCGGTCCCCACCGGCTCCGCCACTGACCTCACCGTCACCGTCGGCCGCGAGGTTTCCGT
The DNA here is from genome assembly GCF_000520475.1 of Arthrobacter sp. 35/47. Classification (NCBI taxonomy): domain Bacteria; kingdom Bacillati; phylum Actinomycetota; class Actinomycetes; order Micrococcales; family Micrococcaceae; genus Arthrobacter; species Arthrobacter sp. 35/47. The sequence continues at coordinate 91,645 of NZ_KI914581.1, read as the reverse complement.
CGAGGAAGTCAACGCTGCTTACAAGGCCGCCGCAGCGGAAGGACCGCTCAAGGGCTACCTCACCTACACCGAGGACCCGATCGTGTCTTCGGATATTGTCACCGATCCGGCGTCGTCCATCTTCGACTCCGGACTCACCAAGGTGATCGGTAACCAGGTCAAGGTGGTTTCCTGGTACGACAACGAGTGGGGTTACTCAAACCGGCTCGTTGACCTGACCGAAATCGTCGCGGCAAAGCTTTCCTAGGGAAACCGTGAGCTACTCCTCCCTGGATGAACTGCTGAACGAGGGCGTCCGCGGGCGGCGTGTTCTGGTCCGGTCGGACCTCAACGTGCCGCTCGAGGGCGACCTCCCCACCCTGCGGGTGACGGACGACGGGCGCATCCGCGCCTCGCTCCCGGTGCTGCGCAAGCTCGCGGAGGCCGGTGCCGCCGTGATTGTGATGGCCCACCTCGGGCGTCCCAAGGGCGCCCCGGAAGAGAAGTATTCGCTGAAACCCGCCGTGGACCGGTTGTCTGAACTGGCCGGCTTCGACGTGGCGTTCGCTGAGGATGTCACCGGGGACAGCGCGCGTCAGCGTGCCCAGGCACTCTCGGAAGGGGGCGTCCTCGTCCTGGAGAACGTCCGGTTTGACCCGCGCGAGACAAGCAAGGACGACGCCGAACGGGCAGCTTTCGCAGACGAGCTGGTGCAGCTGACCGGTGAAAACGGCGCCTACGTGGATGACGCGTTCGGAGCGGTCCACCGCAAGCATGCAAGCGTCTACGACGTGGCCTCGCGACTGCCTGCCTATCAGGGCGATCTGGTGAAGGCGGAAGTTGATGTGCTGCAGCGGCTCACCACTGACCCGGAGCGGCCTTTTGTGGTGGTCCTCGGCGGTTCAAAGGTCTCCGACAAACTTGCGGTCATTGAAAACCTCCTCGGTACAGCTGACCGCCTGCTGATCGGTGGCGGCATGGTGTTCACCTTCCTGGCAGCCCAGGGTCACCAGGTCGGCTCCAGCCTGCTGGAGGAAGACCAGCTGGACACGGTACGGGGCTACCTCGCCCGTGCCAGGGAGGCCGGAACGGAATTTGTGCTGCCCACCGACATTGTGGTGGCAGAGAAGTTCGCGCCCGACGCCGGCCATGAGATCCGTCCGGCTGACGCAATGGAGTCAGGGGAGTTCGGTTCCTCCGGGCTGGGACTGGATATCGGCCCGGACTCCGGTGCAGCCTTCGCGCGGGAGATCGGGCAGGCACGCACCGTCTTCTGGAACGGCCCCATGGGAGTCTTCGAGTTCGACGCCTTCGCAGCAGGCACGAAGGCGGTGGCGCAGGCACTGGCCGACGCCACCGCTGCCGGCGCACTCACGGTGGTAGGTGGCGGCGACTCCGCTGCGGCGGTCCGGGGACTCGGATTCGACGAATCCAGCTTCAGCCACATCTCCACCGGCGGCGGAGCCAGCCTGGAATACCTTGAGGGCAAGGAACTTCCCGGCCTGACCGCTCTGCAGCGCTGACATCCATCCGCAGTACTTCTAGAACTGGAGACTCCATGACTTCCTCGACGAACGGAACATACGACCGTCGTCCACTCATCGCCGGCAACTGGAAAATGAACCTGGACCACGTCCAGGGCATCACCCTGCTGCAGAAGCTCGCGTGGACCCTCGACGACGCGAAGCACGATTACTCGCGGGTGGAGGTCGCGGTCTTCCCGCCCTTCACTGATCTGCGGGGCGTGCAGACGCTGGTCAAAGGCGACGACCTCGACGTCGTGTACGGCGGACAGGACCTCTCGCCGGAAGACTCGGGTGCCTACACCGGCGACATCTCCGGGCAGTTCCTTGAGAAGCTCGGATGCGCCTATGTGCTGGTCGGCCACTCGGAACGCCGGACCATCCACAACGAATCCGATGAACTGTTGAACCGGAAGGTCCAGGCAGCATACCGGCACAATCTTGTACCGGTACTGTGCGTCGGTGAGGGGCTCGAGGTCCGTCAGGCCGGAACCCACGTCGAGCACACTCTGGCCCAGTTGCGCCAGGACGTTGCCGGTCTGGACTCAGAGCAGGCCGGCGAACTCGTTGTGGCCTACGAGCCCGTGTGGGCCATCGGAACGGGAGAAGTCGCAGGGCCGGCTGATGCCCAGGAGATGTGCGCGGCCATCCGCGCGGAGCTCGCGGCACTGTTTGACGAATCGGTCGCAGCCCGCGTGCGCCTGCTCTACGGTGGATCGGTCAAGGCTTCCAATGCGGCGGCGATCCTCAAGGAGCGCGACGTCGACGGCGTGCTCGTCGGCGGAGCGAGCCTCGACGTCGATGAGTTTGCTAACATTGTCAGGTTCGAGCACCATCTGGTGACCGGTTAAGGTCACACTGAAAGGTCACCGTGGAAATTCTCCGTATCATCCTGTTGGTACTGCTGGGTATCACCAGCCTGCTGCTGACACTGCTCATTCTGCTCCACAAAGGCAGGGGCGGTGGCATGTCCGATATGTTCGGCGGCGGTATGACCACCAGCATGGGATCGTCCGGAGTTGCCGAGCGCAACCTTAACCGCTTCACGGTGGCCCTTGGGCTCGCCTGGGGTGTAGTCATCGTGGCACTGGGCCTGATCCAGCGTTTCGCCGGGGATTCCTGACACCCGACGGCCGGTTCCGGTGAAACCGGTCCCGGTCCGGGGCGGCACTGTGAGCCGCCAAAGCTATCCCGCGTCCACCACATCAGGGCGTACACTGAACCTCGAACGCAGGTCGTGTGCGGTACTGATGGGAGAAATCCATGGTGAACGCGGGACACGCTTTTAAGGGAACGCGCGTCGGGTCAGGCTACAGCGCCGGGTCCTCCGGGCACCTCGATGCTGAGCGCAGACGCGGCGTCGTCGACCGAACCGTTGTCAGCTACTGGTGTCTTGAGGGACACGAGACAAGGCCGACCTTCGCGAAACTGAACGAGACCGAAATCCCGGAGGTTTGGGAGTGCGGACGTTGCGGCAGGCCCGCCGGACGCTCACCCGGGGTGGACCTCAACATTGACGGGGACGAACCCTTCAAGAGCCATCTCCAGTACGTCAAGGAACGCCGCACCGAAGCGGAAGCAGCCAGGGTGCTGGAGAATGCGCTGGCGCAGTTGCGCCGGCAGCGCTCAGTCTAGACCGCGTCCGTGTCGCCGTTATCGATCAGGCGTCCGGGGAGCTGGCTCGCTGCTTCCTGATCAATCAGCCACAGGGTCTTTCTCCGGCCCCGGGCGCCCGCCGCAGGCACCTGCACGGGGCCCGCTCCTGCGAGCGCGAGACCGACCGCTCCGGCCTTGTCCGCGCCCGCGACGGCGAGCCAGACTTCCTCGGCCGAGTTGATTGCCTCGAGGGTGAGGCTGACGCGCTCCGGCGGCGGCTTCGGAGCGCCGTTCACGCCCACCACCGTCTGCCCCTTGGTGCGGATTCCTGACATTTCAGGGAAGAGGGATGCCACATGCGCGTCCGGCCCCACACCGAGCAGCAGGATGTCGAACCTGGGCAGCCGCGGATCGGAGAGCTCAAGGCCCAGGGCCGCTTCCTTCCGGGCCGCTTCCTGGAGCCTGGCCGCATAATCGGCAGCGGCGTCATCCTGGCTGTCGAAGGCATCGGAGCTTCCGAACTCATGAACGCGCTCGTCGGAAACCCCGAGCTGGTCCAGCAGTGCAGCCCTGGCCTGATCGGCGTTGCGGTCCTGATTCCCGGCGGGCAGGAACCTCTCGTCTCCCCACCAGAAGTCGACGGCGGACCAGTCCACGGCGGACCGTATCGGCGACTCTGCGACGGCGCGGAGGGCGCCGATGCCCAGGGTTCCACCGGTGAGGACCACGGTTGCTGTGCCGCGTTCATTCTGGATATCCACCAGGCGCGTCAGGAGCCGGGCCGCCACGGACGCTGCCAGGAGGTCCGCATCAGGATGGATACTGACTTTTGGTTCAGTGTTCACTGGTCCGTACGCTCCTCAGGTTTGTCCGTGCGAGCCCTTCGGTGATGACCTCCCCGAATACATCATCCGGGTCAAGCCGCCGCAGCTCCTCTGCGAGACAGTCTTTCAGGCTGCGGCGGGGGAGGGAAATTCGTTGCACCGGCTGGTCGGGCTGGTGCAGCTCG
>NZ_KI914581.1:85182-87438 GCF_000520475.1 Arthrobacter sp. 35/47 | reverse complement strand
GTGCAGCTCGGCCACCGCCCGCCGTGGACGGTTCAACTGGACGTCTCCGGCCGGGCGTGAAAAGCGGACGCTGTGCAGACCGGTTCCCGGTTCACCGGCTTCGATGGACACCGGCGTGTCAAGCGCCAGAGTGAGCCACGCCGCGAGGAGGACCGTGCTGGGTGAATCCGAGGCTCCTTCGACCGTCACGGCCGTGATGGGGGAGCCGTCCAGCTGCTCCAGCACGGCGGCAAGCTGGATTCGCCAGTTGGTCAGCCTTGTCCAGGCGAGGTCCGTGTCGCCGGCCTCATACGTGCGCCGGATGTTGAACAGGGCGGCGGTGGGGTCCGCCTCATTGGCAGAGTCGGTGATGCGGCGGTGAGCGATACTGCCGATCGATGTCCGCGCTGCGGCTTCCGGGACGCCGTGCGGCCACCAGGCGACGATGGGTGCGTCCGGGAGGAGCAGCGCGGACACGAGCGACTCACTCTCCCCTGCGAGCTCGCCGTAACCCGTCAGTACAATCACTTCCGAGGCGCCCGCGTCGCCGCCGACGCGAATCTGTGCATCAAGGCGGGTTTCTCCGGAGCCCTTGCCCTCCGCCAGCACGATGATGCGGCAGGGGTGTTCCCTGCTGGCTTCATTCGCCGCGAGGATGGCCTCCTCCTCGTGGCCCGAGCGGGTGATGACCACGAGCGTGAGCACCCGTCCAAGGGCGACGACGCCGCCCTTGTCGCGCATGGTCATGATTTCCTTGGAGACCTTGGAGGTCGTTGTATCGGGAAGATCGACGATCATGGCCGCCTCCAGGTCCTTCCATCGCGGGCAAGCAATTCATCGGCAGAGGGCGGTCCCCAACTGCCGGGGACGTATTTCTCCGGTGCATCGGCAAGCGTGGACCAGTACTCCTCGAACGGGTCGAGGATCTTCCACGAAAGCTCCACCTCCTCGTGGCGGGGGAAGAGCGGCGGCTCGCCCAGCAGAACGTCGAGAATCAGCCGTTCATAGGCTTCAGGACTCGACTCTGTGAAGGAGTGGCCGTAACCGAAGTCCATCGTCACGTCGCGCACCTCCATCTGCGTGCCCGGAACTTTCGAACCGAAGCGGATCGTGGCGCCCTCGTCCGGCTGGACCCGGATAACAACGGCGTTCTGGCCGAAGTCGCCCTCGTTGTGGTCGAGGAACAGCAGGTTCGGTGCCCGCTTGAAGACGACGGCGATCTCGGTGACCCGGCGGCCCAGACGCTTGCCGGCGCGGAGGTAGAACGGCACGCCGCTCCAGCGGCGGGTATGGATATCCAGCCTGACCGCCGCATAGGTTTCGGTCGTGGAGTCGGCCGGGATCCCATCCTCGTCCAGGAAGGCATTGACCAGCTCACCGCCCTGCCAGCCGCCGTCGTACTGTCCCCGCGCTGAATGGGTGGACAGGTCCTCGGGAAGCTTCACCGCAGCCAGCACCTTTTCCTTCTCGGCCCGGAGATCCTCCGCATTGAAGGAGATCGGTTCCTCCATCGCGGTCAGTGCCAGCAACTGGAGCAGGTGGTTCTGGATGACGTCCCGTGCGGCGCCGACGCCGTCGTAATAGCCTGCACGGCCGCCGATGCCGATGTCCTCCGCCATGGTGATCTGGACGTGGTCAACGTAGTTGGCGTTCCAGAGCGGTTCGAAAAGCTGGTTCGCGAACCTGAGCGCAAGAATGTTCTGGACGGTTTCCTTGCCGAGGTAATGGTCAATACGGAACACCGCATCCGGCGGGAAGACCTGCTCCACAATGGCGTTCAGCTCGCGCGCTGATTCCAGGTTGTGGCCGAAAGGCTTCTCGATGACCACGCGGCGCCATTTGCCCTCTTCGGGCTGGGCGAGTCCGTGTTCGGAGAGCTTCTGACAGACTAGCTCGAACGCTTTCGGCGGGATGGAGAGGTAGAACGCGTGGTTCCCGCGGGTCCCGCGCGTCGAATCCAGGTCTTCGACCGTTTTCTTCAGCTCCACGAAGGCTTCGTCGTCGTCGAAGTTTCCCTGGACAAACCGGATGCCCTGGGAGAGTTGCTCCCAGACCGACTCGTCGAACGGGGTCCTCGCGTACTGCTTGACGGAGGACAGAACTTCCTGCGCAAACTCCTCGTCGCTCCAGTCCCGGCGGCCGAAACCCACCAGGGCGAAGCTGGGCGGCAGGAGTCCGCGGTTCGCCAGATCGTAGACGGCGGGCATCAGCTTCTTGCGGGCCAGATCGCCTGTTACCCCGAACAGGACCAGGGACGCGGGACCGGCGATCCGGCTG
>NZ_KI914581.1:82100-85082 GCF_000520475.1 Arthrobacter sp. 35/47 | reverse complement strand
TGAGCCGCCGGTCCCGCGGGTCCCGTAGCGGATTTCTGGACTTGGTGCTGTTCTCAGGCATTTACCCGTTTCCGTTTTCAGCTGATTGACCGGACAGGTGGCTGATGACGTCCTGAAGCTGCCGCAGTCCCTCTGCACGGTCGGCAAGATGCAGCCTCAGGACCGGGCGGCCCGCGTCCTGGAGGACCTGTGCGTCTCCCGCGGCCTGGGCCGTGATCAGCTCACCGAAGCTGAACGGGCGTTCCGGGATGGCGAGGTCCTCGGTGGTGGCGCCCGTGATCTGCAGGAAGACGCCGACAGGCGTACCACCCTTGTGGAACTGGCCGGTGGAGTGAAGGAACCGCGGTCCCCAACCGAACGTCACCGGACGGCCCGTGATTCCGGCCAGGGCAGGACGGATCCCGGCCAGGGGTGCTTCTGCGATGCGGTCAAGGTAGGCCTGCACCGCGAGATACCCGTTGGATTCCAGTGCGCCGAACAATGACTCAAGTGCTTCGCCGAGGGTGGAGGCTGTGCCGAGAAGAGCAGTGCTTCCGCGCACCTCAACCGCTCCGTCCACGAAGTTGGCCGGCACGGACTCGGGCTGTGCATCGAGCAGCCCACGGGCAGCCTGCTTGGCTGCCTCGACATCGGGCTGGTCAAACGGGTTGATCCCCAGGAGCCGGCCGGCCACGGCAGTGGCGAACTCCCAGGCCAGCAGTTGGCTGCCGAGGCTGCCGCCGACGGCGATCGAGTCGCCTTCGGGCTCCGTGGTGGACTCCGGCGAGACGAGGTGGACCGCGAGCACGTCGGGGGCGCCGGAGGACAGTTCCGGCGCATCCTGCTCCACCACGACGGGAAGGACTCCCGTACCCAGTTTGCCCGTCGACTCAGCGATGAGCTGTTCGACCCAGTCGCCCAGGCCGACAATCCCGGAGCCCTCGTCCGCAAAGACGATCTTGTCCCGCAGGGGAAGTGTGCCGCCGAGGACGGCGCCGAGGCGCAGCCCGACGTTGCCCGCGTCGTCATCGGTCAGGAACTCGGAGATTGACTCAGCATCGTCAAGCAGCGAGGCGAGGTCCGCACCGGCCAGGCCGGAGGGCACCAGCCCGAAGGCCGTCAACGCGGAGTACCTGCCGCCGACGGTCGGATCCGCAGTGAAAACAGCGCGGTAGCCTGCCGCGCGGGCGGACTCGTCCAGCGGGGAGCCCGGATCGGTGACGATGATGATCCGGCTCTTCGGGTCCACTCCGGCGTCTGCGAACGCCTGCTCAAAGGCCCGGCGCTGTGAGTCGGTTTCAACCGTGGAACCCGACTTCGAGGACACAACGACCGCCGTGCTCCCGATGCGGTCTGCCAGCGCCGTGCGGACCTGGGCCGGATCGGTGGAGTCGAGCACAGTCAGTTCCACTCCTGCCGACCGGGTGATGACCTCCGGCGCGAGGGAAGAACCGCCCATACCGCACAGCACAATGTGGTTCACCCCATCGCCGTGCAGGTCGCTGCGGAGCTGCGCAATGTCCGGAAGAAGCGCGCGTGACGCTTCAATGAGGTCGACCCAGCCGAGACGGACCGAGGCCTCGGACTCCGACTCGGGACCCCACAGGGTGGAGTCCTTCGCCATGATCCGTGATGCAACCCGCTCCTCAACCAGCTCCGGCATGGCGCGCTCGATCGCTTCGGCGGCGGCTCCGGATGCATTGACAAAAAGGGTAGCCATGGACAATCAGCCCTTCGCGGAGTCGAGCGCCGCGGTGACGGTCTCGAGGAGCTCGTTCCAGCTCACAACGAACTTGTCGAGTCCCTCTTCCTCGAGAAGGTGCACGACCTCCTTGTAGGAGATGCCGATGTTTTCGAGGCGGTCGAGGACCTCATTTGACTCGGCATAGGTTCCGGTCACCGTGTTGCCGGTGATTTCACCGTGGTCAGCCGTGGCCTCCAGGGTCTTTTCCGGCATGGTGTTGACGACGCCCTCGGCGACAAGGCCAGTGACGTACAGGGTGTCCGGGTACGCCGGATCCTTGACGCCGGTCGAAGCCCACAGCGGACGCTGCGGGTGTGCTCCGGCGGAGGCAAGGACCTTCCAGCGCTCGGAGCTGAATGCTTCCTCGTAGACCTGGTAGGCGAGGCGGGCGTTTGCGAGCCCGGCCTTGCCGCGCAGTGCGGCGGCCTCATCGGTGCCGAGGGCGTCAAGGCGCTTGTCAATCTCTGCATCCACGCGGGAGACAAAGAAGGACGCGACCGAGTGGATGGTGGCGAGATCATGTCCGTTCTCCTTCGCCTGCTCAAGGCCCAGCATGAAGGCGTTGATGACCTCGCGGTAACGCTCGAGGGAGAAGATCAGGGTCACGTTCACGCTGATACCGGCAGCAAGGGTTGCAGTGATTGCCGCAAGCCCCTCAGCGGTTGCCGGAATCTTGATGTGGACGTTGGTCCGGCCCACTGCGTCGAACAGGTGGCGCGCCTCGGCGATGGTGCCCTCGGTGTCCCGCGCAAGCCGGGGGTCAACCTCGATCGAGACGCGTCCATCGACGCCGTCGGTCTTCTCGGCGACCGGAGCAAAGATGTCACATGCCTGAGCAACATCGGTGGTGGTGATCTCGAAGACGGCGGTGTCGACGTCGGCGCCGTTTGCAGCGAGCTGCTTGACCTGGGCCGAGTAGGATTCGCCGTTCTTCAGCGCTGCGGCGAAGATGCTCGGGTTGGTGGTGACGCCTACGACGTTCCGTTCGGTGATGAGCGCCTTGAGCGTTCCGGTGGTGATCCGCTCACGGGAGAGGTCATCCAGCCAGATGGATACGCCGGCCTGGGAAAGTGCGGCGGTAGGGGTGGGAGTCATGGGTGTTCTCCTTGAACCAGATGGGTTGTGCTGTTCGGTGGGCACTGCTAGAGACGGTCGCCGGTAGCCGAGGCGGAAGCACCGGCAGCCGCAGCTGTCCCCTCGGGAGCGTTGCGGGTTGCGGCAGCCGCAAGGGAGTCGCGAGCGGCTTCCACGACGGCTTC
>NZ_KI914581.1:63480-82000 GCF_000520475.1 Arthrobacter sp. 35/47 | reverse complement strand
GAGTCGCGAGCGGCTTCCACGACGGCTTCGGTGGTGATGCCGAACTCTCGGAAGAGGGTCTTGTAGTCTGCCGATGCCCCGAAGTGTTCCAGCGAGACGGAACGGCCGGCGTCTCCGACGAGCTCCCGCCAACCCTGCGCCACGCCGGCCTCCACGGAAACCCGCGCACGGATTCCGGAAGGCAGGACCGACTCGCGGTAGGCCTCGTCCTGCTTGTTGAACCACTCCAGGCAGGGGAGCGAGACAACGCGTGCAGCGATGCCGTCCTTCTGCAGGGCAGACCGTGCCTCAACGGCAAGCTGGACTTCCGAGCCGGTTGCAATCAGGATGACGTCCGGCTCCCCGTCAGGGGCTTCGGCCAGCACGTAGGCGCCCTTCGCCACTCCCTCGGCCGAGCCGAAGGTGTCACCGGACGCTGCGCCGTCTCCGCGTTCCCAGGTGGGGATGTTCTGGCGGGTGAGGACGATTCCGGCGGGGTTGGAGGTGTTCTCAAGGATGGTGCGCCAGGCGACGGCGACCTCATTTGCGTCACCGGGGCGGACGACGTCGAGTCCCGGGATGGCACGCAGGGAAGCCAGCTGCTCAACCGGCTGGTGCGTGGGGCCGTCTTCGCCGAGGCCGATGGAGTCGTGGGTCCAGACGTAGATGGCCGGGACTCCCATCAGGGCGCCGAGCCGGATGGCGGGCCGCTGGTAGTCGCTGAAGATCAGGAATGTTCCCGAGAAGGCGCGGGTGCTGCTGTGCATGACGATGCCGTTGACGATGGCTGCCGCAGCGTGCTCACGGATTCCGAAGTGCAGCACGCGCCCGTAAGGGTTCCCGGACCAGGCATCGGTCTGCTTGCCTACCGGGACGAACGACGGGGAGCCCTCGATCGTGGTGTTGTTCGATTCGGCGAGGTCGGCGGAACCGCCCCAGAGCTCGGGCAGCACGGGACCGATGGCGCTGAGCACCTTGCCTGATGCGGCGCGGGTGGACATGTCCTTGCCCGCCTCGAACTCAGGCAGGCTTGATTCCCAGCCCTCGGGGAGTTCCCGGGCGGAGATGCGCTCGAGAAGTGCAGCACTGTCCGGATTCGAGGCCTTCCAGGCGCTGAATGAATCCTCCCAGGAGGTGCGGGAGTCCTGCCCCCGCTCCACGACCTTCCTCGCATGCGCCAGCACTTCGTCGTCGATCTGGAAGTCCTTCTGCGGATCCAGGCCGAGCGTGGTCTTCAGGGCTGCGACCTCGTCCTTGCCAAGGGCCGAGCCGTGGATCTTGCCGGTGTTCTGCTTGTTCGGCGCGGGCCAGCCGATGATGGTGCGCAGGGAGATGATCGAGGGGCGGGAGGTCTCTGCCTTCGCGGCCTTGAGCGCACTGTACAGCTCGGCGACGTCCTCGACGTACTCGCCCGTCTTCGTCCAGTCGACCCGCTGCGTGTGCCAGCCGTAGGCGGCATACCGCCCGAGCACGTCTTCGGTGAAGGCGATGTCGGTGTCGTCTTCGATGGAGATGTGGTTCTCGTCGTAGATCACTACGAGGTTCCCCAGCTCCTGGTGCCCGGCGAGCGAGGACGCCTCGGAAGTGACGCCTTCCTGAAGGTCGCCGTCAGAAGCAATCACCCAGATGGTGTGGTCGAACGGGCTCTCACCCTGGGGCGCCTCGGGATCCAGCAGTCCGCGCATGCGACGCTGGGCGTAGGCGAACCCGACGGAGGACGCCAGGCCCTGCCCGAGGGGGCCGGTGGTGATTTCCACGCCGGCGGTGTGGCGGTACTCCGGATGCCCGGGTGTCTTTGAGCCCCAGGTGCGCAGCGACTTCAGGTCGTCGAGCTCAAGGCCGTAGCCGGAAAGGAAGAGCTGGATGTAGAGCGTGAGCGAGGTGTGCCCGGGAGACAGGACAAAGCGGTCGCGGCCGGTCCACTCCGGGTCCGTCGGATCGTGGCGCATGAACTTCTGGAACAGAAGGTATGCTGCCGGCGCGAGGCTCATCGCCGTGCCGGGGTGGCCGTTACCCACCTTCTCGACGGCGTCTGCGGCGAGTACGCGTACTGCGTCTACTGCGCGCTCATCCAGTTCGTTCCAGTCCAGTTCCTGATTTTCCAGCTGTGGCACGTTCACCGGGCCCCTCTCTTTACGTCACGGCCAGCGCCGCGGCGCCGAGTGGGACTGCGCCACGGAAGCGAAAATCCCCGCGGCCAGCCGGCCGTTCACCGTTGAAATCTTGAATACTGCTGAGTTTCGACCAAACCGGATCCGCGCAGATCCCCAGGGCGGGGGCAAAGCTTCCGAAGGATGGTCCCTCCGGGCTTTTGCCTATGTCCCGGGGAGCGGGAGTGATCCAGGCGATACATGCCACCTTAGCGCTTTCGGCTGCGGATGCGCGTGGGCTGACTCTTTGTGAAGGGTCACACAACGACACGAACGACGTCGTCCTGACGGGATGGAGCGCAGGCCGCGGACTTTCTACGAGCTGTAAAAAAGGAGGATCGAGCGGGTATGATGGCTAAGGATTTCAGCCCCCACTTCAGAAGCAGAGCATCCTCACGTGAATTTCGACCAGGCGGCAGTGGCTACCAGCGTGCCCCGGACCGGCGGCGCCGTTTCCCGCAAGCTGCGGGCCTATCTGGCTCTGACCAAACCCCGCGTGATTGAGCTGCTGCTGGTGACCACCCTGCCCACCATGATTTTCGCGCAGGGAGGCTTTCCGCCGCTGGGCCTGGTTCTTGCCACCATGATCGGCGGCGCGTTCGCCGCCGGCAGCGCGGGAGCTTTCAATTGCTACCTCGATCGTGACATCGACCGGGTCATGAACCGCACGCTCAACCGCCCGCTGGTGACCGGTGAGGTGACACCCCGCGAGGCTCTGATTTTCTCGTGGGCACTGGGCGTTGCGGCGGTCGCAATCCTGTGGCTGGGCGCCAACCCGCTTGCCGCCTGGCTGGGAGTGGCGGCCATCTTCTTCTATGTTGTCGTCTACACACTCATTCTGAAGCGCCGTACGGCGCAGAACATTGTGTGGGGCGGCGCCGCCGGCTGCATGCCGGTACTCATCGCCTGGGCCGCGGTGACCGAAACGGTCGAATGGCCGGCTATCGTGCTCTTCCTCGTGATTTTCCTCTGGACTCCGCCGCACTACTGGCCGTTGTCCATGAAGTACAGCGATGACTACAACGCGGCCAACGTGCCGATGCTCGGTGCCATTGCCGGAGCCGGCATCGTCTCCGTCCAGGTGGTTCTGTATGCGTGGGCCACCGTGATCTGCTCGCTTCTCCTTGTCCCGGTCGGCGGTGCAGGCTGGGTCTACACCATTGCTGCGCTGCTGAGTGGAGGATGGTTCCTCCTCGAGTCCCACAAACTGCACGCAGCGGCCCGGGCGGGCACGGCGACCGGCAAGGGCGCCATGAAGGTCTTTCACGGTTCCATCAGCTACCTGACGGTGCTGTTCCTGGCGCTGGCTATCGACCCGTTTGTCGGTCAGGCGATCTTCGCCGTCTAGCAGGAGCCCGGTCCACCTAGGATGGTGGCATGGTCTTCACTGGAGTAGTTGCGTACCCTCTGACACCCTTCCACGCAGACGGCGGGGTGAATTCCTCTGAGCTCAAGCTCCTGGTCGACCGTCTCGCGCTGTCGGGGATCGATTCCATCACGGTGCTGGGGTCCTCGGGCAGCTTCGCCTATCTTGATGCGGATGAACGCAGGCAGGTTCTCGCCGACGCGGTGGAGGCCGCCGGCGGCCGTGTGCCGGTAGCGGCCGGAATCAGCGCCGTGGCAACGCGGGAAGTGGTGGCCGGAGCGCGTGCCGCCGAACAGGTTGGGGCGGACGGCGTGGTTCTGTCCCCGGTGTCCTACCTGCCGCTTACCGACGATGAGCTCATTGTCCTGGTGGAGGAGGTTGCCGCGGCAACCACGCTCCCGATCTGCCTCTACAACAATCCGTCGACCACACAGTTCTCGATCGACGTTGACCTCGTGGCCCGCATGGCACATGTGCCCACCCTGGTGGCGTTCAAGGACACCGCTGCAACCCCGGCGGAGTTCGCCGAACGCGCCGCCCGGCTGCGGGAGGTACTCGACCGGCCGATCAGCCACGGCGCGAGTTCCGACCCGCTGCTTGCGACCGGTGAGGTTGCCGCTGATGCCTGGCACACCGGACTCGCCGCGCTCCTGCCTGCCAGTTACGTGGCCTTCCGGGCCGCAGTGCTCGACGGCGACGCCGCCCGGATCTCGGCCGAACGCTCCCGGCTGGTTCCGGTGGTGCAGGCCGTGCACCGGCTTCGGAAGCTCAGCGGTCTGCACGCCCTGGGCCGGGCCTGCGGGATTGATGCAGGCGATCCGCGCCATCCGCTGCTACCGATCGCAGGCAGTGAACAGCGCGACCTCGCCCGGCTCGCGGAAGCGTTCGACGACGTCGAGGACGGCGTTCTGCGCTGACCCGCTTCCGACAGGCTAGGCCTGGTCCGCCCGCCGCCGGGTGAAACCCACGTAGACCGCATGTGCCGTCGCGGCGGTCAGCAGGGACGCCCCCAGCATGTGCAGCGCGACCAGGGCCACCGGCAGGTGGAGGAAGTGCTGCAGATAGCCCACGGCGCCCTGGGCAAGCACAACGACGGCCAGCAGCACCAGCGCACCGCGCAGCCGCGGCGCAACGCGGAGCCGGTAGGCAGCCACGACCAGTAGCACCACCGTCAGCACCAGCAGGTACACCGGCGCGGCATGGATCCGGGTCATCAGGTCCGGGTTGAGGTTGTTCCGTGCGGCTCCCGAGTCCCCGGCGTGCGGCCCGGACCCCGTGACCACCACTCCAAGAAGCACCGCGGCTGCCACCAGGCCCGCTGCGGCGACCAACAGTTGACGCAGCAGGGGTGCCGCGCGGGGTTCGGTGTCCGCCCCGGTTTCCGCATCGGTGAGCCGGGCCCGGTTCACCAGGACGGTTGCCACCACAATGAGAATCATCGAGATGATGAAATGCCAGCCGACAACCCACGGGTTGAGCTGGGTCAGGACGGTGATTCCTCCCACCACAGCCTGCGCCGGGATCCCCGCCAGCAGCACGACGGCGGGAATGAACAGATCGCGACGGGTCCTGCGCATATTCCAGAGCGAGACGAGCATGGCGACCGCAATCGCGGTGAGGACGAACGTCAGCAGGCGGTTACCGAACTCGATGACACCGTGCATGCCCATCTCGGGGGTTGCGACCATGGATTCGGCCGTGCAGCGGGGCCATTCGGGGCACCCTAGCCCGGACGCCGTGAGCCGCACCGCGCCTCCGGTGACCACGATGAGGATCTGGGAGACCAGGGAGGCGAGCGCCAGGCCGCGGACCAGCGGTGTGACCGTCCGGGGCAGCCGCGCAGCGAAGCGGGCGGGGGAGAGTTGAGTCATGTTCCTAACTCCATTTGAACCAGCGGACGGCGGCCACTGACGCGACGGCGGCCCAGCCGCACAGCAGCGCGAATGAGGACAGATCGAAGGTGCCGGATGCGAGGGCAGCGCGCAGCCCGTCCCCGAGGGCTGCCGACGGCAGCAGTGCGACCACGGGCTGGATTGCTTCGGGGAGTCTGTCCCCGGGAATGATGGTGCCGCCGACGGCGGCAAGCAGCACCCACACGAGGTTTGTGACCGCGAGCGTGGCTTCCGGCCGGAGGGTGCCTGCGATCAGCAGTCCCAGCGCCGTGAAGGCCGCGATCCCGGGAATCAGCATGGCGAGTGCGGGAAGTATTCCGCCGGGAGGGGGCTGCCACCCAAGCAGGACCGCCGTCGTGCCGATGACTGCGAGCTGGAGGGAGAGCACGGCGCCCACCGCGAGGATCTTGCCCAGAATCAGACCGCTGCGCCCGAGAGGCGTGGTGGAGAGGAAGCGGAGTACACCATAACGGCGGTCGAAGCCGGTTGCGATGCCCTGCCCCGTGAAGGCCGTGGACAGCACGCACAGGGCAATAACTCCCGGTGTGCCTGTCTCAAGCCGGGGGCCGCCGAAGGCGTCGAAGAAGGGAGTGAAGGCAATGGCGCTCAGGGCCAGCAGCGGCAGCACAATCGCGAGGACAAGCTGTTCGCCATTGCGGAGCATCGCGAGGGTCTCGTACCGGCCGTGCTGGAGGACGCGCACGGGCAAGGCGGCTGCGCTCATCGGATGTTCCGTCCGGAAATGTCGAGGAAGACGTCCTCCAGCGAACGCGACGTCAGAGCGATCGAGGCCGGCAGGATGCGCTCCTCGGCCCACCAGGCCGCGAGGACAGCCAGGTCTTCCGGCGTCAGCGGTCCGCTCACCCGGTACCGGCCGGGGGTCGGTTCCGTGATTGTGAGGTGGGGCAGGCGTGCAGAGGGGAGCCGCAGATGCTCGGCAGCCTCAAAATGCAGTTCACGTACTGCGTCGGCAGCATGCCTGGTGAGGTCCGGGACTGTCCCGTGCCGGACCAACCGGCCGTGGTCGATGATGTAGACGTAGTCAGCGAGTTTCTGGGCGTCATCGAGCAGGTGCGTGGTCAGGACGATCGCCAGGCCTTCCGCGCGAAGCTCGTTGATCAGCTCGAACACGATGTTCCGGGACTGCGGATCGAGCCCCGCACTGGGCTCGTCCAGGAAAAGCACCTCGGGGTTTCCCACGAGGGCGCAGGCGAGCGCCAGCCGCTGCTTCTGGCCTCCCGAGAGCCGCCGTACCGGGGTCCTGGCAAAGGAATTGAGGCCCAGCCGGTCCGCAAGACCGGGCACGTCCCGGGGCGCTGCGTACATGCCTGCGACATGCTGCAGGAGGGCAAGGGGACGAACCGCCGGGGGCAGGCCGCCTTCCTGCAACATGATGCCCACGCGGCTGCGCAGTGCGGCGCCTGCGCGCCAGGGATCCTGCCCGAGCAGGCGGACGCTGCCGCCGCTGGGCTTCTGCAGGCCCTGGGCGCACTCCAGAGTAGTGGTTTTGCCCGCTCCGTTGGCTCCCAGCAGCGCGGTGACGCGGCCGGTCTCCGCCCGCAGACTCACGCCGTCGAGCACCCGGACCATTTTTCCGTCCAGTGAGGACACGGGCCCGAAGTCCTTGACGAGCCCGCACACTTCGACGGCAGGGGAGGAGGAAGGCACCGAATAATTCTACGCTAGGTAGTAGCCCGTTGTGCCTGCCCGCCGGGCACCCGATGGGTAGCCTCGCCTTACTGGAAGCGGCAGGCAATGTGGAATAGATTAAGTCACGGTTATGTTGTCTTAATTGGCCGTCCACTTTGCGGCCGGTTCCCCGCGTACCCTGAAGGAGGCCCCGCGATGTCCCATCCCGTTGCGCCCGGGCAGACCAGGGCACACACCCCCTACGAGGGGACCGACGACGCCGAGTATCCACGCGTAGTCGATGAGCGGACCAGGGACAAGGTGCTCGCCGCCGTGCTGGAACACGGGCCCGTGAGTGCGGCTGAACTGGGCGATCTGCTCGGCTATACGCCCGCGGCTGTCCGGCGTCACCTCGACGCCCTGTCCCGTGACGGACTGATCGAAGTCAAGGGCATCGGCAGCCCGTCTCCCGGGGCCGGACGCCCGGCCCGGCGTTATGTACTCAGCCAGCGCGGACAGACGCGCCTCGGCAACGACTACCTCCACATTGCCCAGGCCGCCCTGGGGCAGCTGCGCGAAGTGGCAGGGCCCGACGCCGTCCGCCAGTTTGCAGCGGGCAGGTTCGCCGACATGGAGGAGCGGTACCGCCCCATCATCGAGTCCGCGGGCGAGCGGCTGGAGGACCGGGCAGCGGCATTGGCCGAAGCGCTGAGCCTTGACGGCTTTGTCGGTTCCACCAGGGAGATCGGCCGCAACGCACCCA
This sequence comes from Arthrobacter sp. 35/47, assembly GCF_000520475.1. Lineage (NCBI taxonomy): Bacteria > Bacillati > Actinomycetota > Actinomycetes > Micrococcales > Micrococcaceae > Arthrobacter > Arthrobacter sp. 35/47. Next base: position 74,221 of record NZ_KI914581.1, on the reverse strand, counting down.
ATGCAGCAATGCTGAGCGTGCAGCTCTGCCAGGGACACTGCCCCATCCAGGAGCTCGCAGCGGAATTTCCGGATTTCTGTGAGCAGGAGACCGGGGTTTTCGCCAGGCTGCTCGGCGTGGACGTGCGCAGGCTCTCCACCCTGGCAAGCGGCGGGCACGTGTGCACCACCCATATACCGATCGGCAGGGTGGCGCGCGCAGCACCCGGAGCCGCTCCAAACACGGACGCCGTCCCCCCGGCTCCGCAAACGTACGCAACTTTCGTCTCCAACCATCAGCAAGGAAGGCCGTGATGACGGATCAGACAGATCAGAAGGCATTGGTTCCCGACGCCGTGCCCGCTTCAGTGATCAGCGACATCCTCGAGAGGAACCCCGAACTCCACGGTATCGGCACCTACGAGTACGGCTGGTCCGACAAGAATGATGTCGGCGCCAACGCCAAGCGTGGTCTCGACGAGGAAGTTGTCCGCGACATTTCCTCAAAGAAGAGCGAGCCCCAGTGGATGCTCGATATGCGGCTCAAGGGCCTGAAGTACTTTGACCGCAAGCCCATGCCGACCTGGGGTGCGGACCTCTCGGGGATCGACTTCGACAACATCAAGTACTTCGTCCGGTCCACCGAGAAGCAGGCGGGCAGCTGGGAAGAACTTCCCGAGGACATCAAGAACACCTACGAGAAGCTCGGTATCCCCGAAGCTGAGCGCAACCGCCTCGTCTCGGGCGTCGCAGCGCAGTACGAGTCCGAGGTTGTCTATCACCAGATCAACGAGGAACTCGAGCGCCAGGGTGTCATCTTCATGGACACCGATACGGCACTGCGCGAGCACCCGGAGTTCTTCGAGGAGTACTTCGGATCGGTCATTCCGGTCGGAGACAACAAGTTCGCGTCGCTGAACACCGCGGTGTGGTCCGGCGGATCGTTCGTGTATGTCCCCCCGGGAGTACACGTGGAGATCCCGCTGCAGGCGTACTTCCGGATCAACACCGAGAACATGGGCCAGTTTGAGCGCACGCTGATCATCGCCGACGAGGACTCCTACGTGCACTACATCGAGGGCTGCACCGCCCCGATCTACACGTCGGACTCCCTGCACTCCGCCGTCGTCGAAATCATCGCCAAAAAGGGTGCCCGCGTCCGCTACACGACCATCCAGAACTGGTCCAACAACGTGTACAACCTGGTGACCAAGCGCGCCATCGCACACGAGGGCGCCACCATGGAGTGGATCGACGGCAACATCGGTTCCAAGGTCACCATGAAGTACCCGGCTGTCTACCTGGTCGGCGAGCATGCCAAGGGCGAGACCCTGTCGATCGCCTTTGCGGGTGAAGGCCAGCACCAGGACACCGGTTCCAAGATGGTGCACATCGCACCGAACACCAAGTCCTCGATCATCTCCAAGTCGGTTGCCCGCGGCGGCGGACGCGCGGCGTACCGGGGGCTCGTCCAAATCCGGGAAGGCGCCTCGCACTCGGCGAACACGGTCCGCTGCGACGCCCTTCTTGTCGATTCGATCTCCCGTTCGGACACGTACCCGTACGTGGACATCCGTGAAGATGACGTGACCATGGGCCACGAGGCTACGGTCTCCCGCGTCAGTGAGGAACAGCTGTTCTACCTGATGTCCCGCGGCATGCCCGAGGATGAGGCGATGGCGATGATCGTCCGCGGATTCATCGAGCCGATCGCCCGGGAGCTCCCAATGGAGTATGCCCTCGAACTCAACCGCTTGATCGAACTCCAGATGGAAGGAGCCGTAGGCTGATGGCCGAAACTTCACAATTGAGCCCCGGACTGACCGACGAAAAGGCTCGCGTCGGAGCGCCCTCCGATGAGGAGAAGGTAGCCATTGACGGTTTCACCGAGGAGGGCGAAAACCTTTCCCCGCTGAACACCGGAACGGAACAGCACGGTGCACGGCGGCACAGCCACGGCGATGAGCCTGTGGTGCCGGAGGCCTCGCGCGGCGAGCGCCTCAAGTCCTACCGTCTGGCCGATTTCGCCCCGCTGACCGGCCGCGAGGAGGACTGGCGGTTCACTCCGCTCAAGCGTCTCCGCGGACTGCACAGCGAGCCGTTGTCCGGTCAGGCCCCGGCGGTCACGGTGACCGGCGCATCCAATATCCAGGTTGAGACTGTCGGCCGGGACGATGCCCGCTTCGGTTGCGCCGCTGTCCCCGAGGACAGGGTGTCGGCCGCGGCCTGGGAAGCAGTGACCGCCGCCACCGTCATCACCATTCCTGAAGAGACGGTCGCTGACTGCGAAGTGACCGTCAGCGTGCGCGGCACCGACAGCGCCGCAGCGGCGCAGCACATCATCATCGACGCGCGCCGGTTCTCTCGGGCAGTGGTGGTTCTTGACCACCAGGGCAGCGCCGTGCTGGCACAGAACGTCGAGATCCTGGTTGGCGACGGCGCTGAACTCACCGTCGTCAGCGTCCAGGAATGGGACGACGACGCCGTTCACGTCTCCTCCCAGCAGGCAAAGATCGGCCGCGACGCGCGCTTCAAGCATGTTGTGGTCAGCCTCGGCGGCGACCTCGTGCGTCTCACGCCGTCGTCGTTCTTCACCGCCCCCGGCGCGGAGGTGGAGATGTACGGTCTTTACTTCGCGGATGCCGGGCAGCATCTCGAGCAGCGGCTGCTCGTTGACCATGCCGTTCCGAACTGCAAGTCCCGCGTGACCTACAAGGGCGCGCTGCAGGGCCAGGGCGCGCATACCGTGTGGGTCGGCGACGTCCTGATCCGCAAGGAAGCCGAAGGCACCGACACCTACGAGGTCAACCGCAACCTGGTGCTCACCGACGGAGCTCGCTCCGACTCGGTGCCCAACCTCGAAATCGAAACCGGACAGATCGAAGGCGCCGGACATGCCAGCGCCACCGGCCGCTTCGATGACGAGCACCTGTTCTACCTGATGGCCCGCGGGATCGATGAGAAGACCGCTCGCCGGCTGGTGGTGCGTGGATTCCTCAACGAGGTCATCCAGCAGATCAAGGTTCCGGTTCTGGAGGAGCGCCTCACTGAAGCAGTGGAGCGCGAGCTGGCCGCAGGAAACCTCTGATGGGCGAAGCATCACCGAACGGCATGCCGCAGGGCGAGCTGGTCTGCAACGTGAATGACATCCAGGTCAAGCAGGCTCTGCGGATCCTGATCGATGACTATCCCGTTGCGATCGTGAAGGACTCCGACGGCGGTATCCACGCCATCGGGGATACCTGCTCCCACGCCGACATTTCCCTCTCGGAGGGTGACGTCGAGGGGTGCAGGATCGAATGCTGGGGGCACGGTTCCCAGTTCGATCTGCGCAGCGGCATGCCGCTCCAGCTTCCCGCCTACGAACCGGTTCCGGTGTTCGCGCTCGAGATAGTCGGCGACGAGGTCTACGTGGACATCACCACGGTGACCAACTCCGCGCCGGTTCCCGACCGCGGCTGAACCAGTCCGAAGCCCCAACTTTTCGAACATTTGAGCGATCCTGCTGGAGCAGGATGCAAAGGAGAACCACAGATGTCCACTCTTGAAATCAAGGACCTGCACGTCAGCATCAACACTGAGCAGGGCAACGTCCCCATCCTCAAGGGCGTCACGCTGACCATCAACACCGGTGAGACCCACGCCATCATGGGTCCCAACGGATCCGGCAAGTCGACCCTCGCGTCGACCATCGCCGGGCATCCCCGATACATCGTTGACAGCGGCTCCATCACCCTGGACGGCGAGGACGTTCTGGAGATGAGCGTCGACGAGCGCGCCCGGGCCGGCCTCTTCCTGGCCATGCAGTACCCGGTCGAGGTTCCCGGCGTCACCATGACAAACTTCCTGCGCACCGCCAAGACGGCGCTGGACGGCAAGGCTCCGAGCCTCCGGCACTGGACCAAGGACGTCAAGGAGGCAATGACGCAGCTGCGCATCGACGCAGACTTCGCACAGCGCAACGTGAACGAGGGGTTCTCCGGCGGCGAGAAGAAGCGCGTGGAGATCCTCCAGCTGGAACTGTTCAAGCCGCGCTTCGCCATCCTGGACGAGACCGACTCGGGTCTCGACGTTGATGCGCTCAAGGTTGTCTCTGAAGGGGTCAACCGCGAGCACGGCAAGGGCAACATGGGCACGCTGCTCATCACCCACTACACGCGCATCCTCCGGTACATCAAGCCTGATTTCGTGCACGTATTCGTCGACGGACGGATTGCCGAGGAGGGTGGCCCCGAACTCGCCGACCGCCTTGAGGAAGAGGGCTACGACCGCTTCCTGGTTCCCGGCTCCGCAACTGCCGGCGCCTGATTCCCGGATCCTGAAAGAGAAAGGCTCCTGCACATGAGCGATGTGAATGCAGCACAGACGTCCCTTGAGGATGTCGAAGAGTCGCTGAAGGACGTCATCGATCCCGAGCTCGGCGTGAACATCGTCGACCTGGGCCTGCTGTACGGCCTGAAATACGCCGACGACGGCGCCCTGCTGATCGATATGACCCTCACCACCGCCGCCTGCCCGCTCACCGACGTCATCGAGGAGCAGGTCGGGCAGGCTCTTGACGGAGTCGTCGATGACTGGCGGCTCAACTGGGTATGGATGCCGCCGTGGGGCCCCGAGCGCATCACCGAGGACGGCCGCGACCAGATGCGTGCCCTCGGGTTCAACATCTAGCAGCAGCCTGTCCGGCACCCGGGTCAGCTGAGGGGACTGGTTTCTCGCGAAATCAAGTCGCCTCAGCTGACCCGATGCCGTTTAACGGCCGCGCGTTCAACAGCGTGCGGGTTCAGGGGCGCGCCCGCCGGAAGATCTCAGCCATTCTGTCGGAGAACAGGACGAAGCGGACCAGCCGGACGCCGCCGTCGTAATCCGAGACGGTCCGAAGTGCGATCCGGGCCACCTCTTCCGGCTCCCAGCCGTAAATGCCCGCGCTGATGGCAGGAAAAGCGACGGACTCCGCTTCAAGGTCCGCGGCGAGCGCCAGGCTGCGCCGGAAACAGGACTCCAGCAGCGCCGGGTCCGTCTGGCCGGCATGACGGTTCGGTCCCACCGTATGGATCACCCACCGGGCCTGCAGCCGAAAACCCGGTGTCGCAACCGCCTGCCCCACCGGCAGCCCGTCCGGAAGGAACTCTCGCCGGACCGTGCGGCAGGCCTCAAGAAGATCCGGCCCGGCAGCCGAATGGATGGCGCCGTCCACCCCGCCGCCGCCCAGCAGCGATGAATTGGCCGCATTGACGACGGCGTCGACATCCTCGGTGGTGATGTCGCCCTGAACAATTTCCACCTGAGCTGCCATGGGTACTCCGTCCGGTACGCGCCGGGACAAACCCCGGCGCCTTCGCAGGTGCCGATTCTGCGCACCAATGTACTAGCGTGAGGGGTACCGCGATAAGAGGGAGCTTCCCTGGCCCATGCCCTTCATCAACCGCCTGCTCCACTGGGCACGCACATCACCGGAGCGTGCCGCCGTCGTCGCCGGTGACCGGGAACTGACCTACGGTGAGCTGGCTGCCCGGGCATCCCGCAGTGAACTGCCCGCAGGCGGCATGATCGCCATGCAGTTCGAGGACCCCGTGGATTTCGCAGTCGCGTTCACCGCGGTGGTAGGCCAGGGCCGCTGCGCGGCCGTGCTGGACCCCGTCTGGCCCGCGGCGCAGCTGGCCGAGGTCCTCGAGGGTCTCGGGCCTGATGCCGTTCTCGCGGGGGAGCTCTGCCCGGAGGCTTCCCGTCCATCCCAGCTCGCGGACCCTCCGCCCGACGCGCGTTTCTACTGCGGCTTCACCTCCGGGACATCGGGCATGCCGAAGGGCTTTGTCCGTACCGTCGGCTCCTGGTCACGCTCGCTGGAGCGCAGCGTCGACTGGTTCGGGGTCACGCCGGGCCTGCGCGTCTTCGCACCCGGACCGCTGGCAGCAAGCCTGAGCCTCTACGCGCTGGCCGAATGCCTCTACGCCGGCGCCACGTTTTACGCACCCGCTCCGGAAGCTGTTGCGGGGCGGGCCGCGTTCTTGGAGATTCTCCGGTCCGGACACATCGAACACCTCGTCGGCGTGCCGTCCGCCCTGCGCCTTGCGCTGGAACGCGCCGAGACCGCCCTGCCGCACCTGCGCACGGTAGTCTCCGGAGGTTCCCGGCTGTCAGCGGCGGAAGCCGGCATGGTGCTGCGGGCCGCACCGGCTGCCCGCGTCTTCGAGTACTACGGCGCATCGGAGCTCAGCATCGTGACGGTCCGGCGGGTCGACGGCTCTGCCGGGAGCGACGTCGGGCACCCCTTTGCCGGGGTTCAGATCCGGGTGCACGCGGATGGCAGGACAGCTGGGCCCGGTGAGGAAGGGACAATCCACGTACGCACGGACACCGCGATCGAGGGTTATCTGCTCGGCGACGACGGCCGCTCCTTCCAGCGGCACGGGGATTGGGTCACCGTTCAGGACACGGGCTGGATCGACGACGACGGCGCCCTGCACCTGACGGGCAGGCATGGAGACATGGTGGTGGTGGCCGGCACCAACGTCTATCCGTCCGAGGTGGAAGCCGTTCTGGCGGGAGCGGGCTACCCGGCGTCCGTCGTGGTGGGTATCCCCGATCCACGGCGGGGCGCCACGCTCGCTGCTGTCATCGAAACCCCGCCGGGAACCGACCTTGATGTGCCCCGGCTCCGCTCGTTCCTGAAGAAACAGCTGCCTCCGCCGAAGGTTCCGCGCCGGATGTACCGCACAGTGCGCCTGCCGCTGACACCGGCCGGGAAGCCCGACCGCGCGGCTCTGGAGGCGATGGTGCGCACGGGAGGTGAGGTGCATGAACTTCCCGCCCGATGAACGTCCGCCCGGCAGGCGGCCGGCGGTGGTGCTCTGCCGGCGTACCCCGTTCGGCCGCCTGCGTGGCGCCTTCGCAACGGTTGAGGTCCACGATCTCCTTGCGGGTGTGCTGGCCGCCGTCCTGCGGGATGCGGAGCTGCCGGCCGGGGAGATTGATGACGTCATCATCGGCAACGCCGCCGGGGGCGGAGGCAATGTCGCACGGCTGGCCGCACTCACTGCGGGCCTCCCGGCAACGGTGCCCGGCATCACCCTCGACCGGCAGTGCGCCTCAGGCCTGGACGCCATCGTGCATGCCTGCCGGCTGGTGGAGTCGGGGGCCGGCGCCTGGTATCTGGCCGGGGGAGCGGAGAGCTGCAGCACGGCACCGCTGCGGGCACACCGGTTGACCTCCGTGCCGGATGCCCCGGACTTCTATACGCGCGCGAGGTTCGCTCCGGACTCCCACGGCGATCCCGACGCCGGTGAGGCGGCCGAAAATGTTGCCGCCGCCTTCGGTATCGGGCGCCCGGAGCAGGACGCGTTTGCCCTGCGCAGCCACAGCCGCACGGCGGCCGCACGGGAGCTGATGGCAGCGGAGATAGTTCCCGTGAACGGATGCGGAACGGACCAGACCGGGCGCCGCGGCATGTCAGCCCAACTGCTCGGCCGTTTCCCGCCGGCCTTCCGCGCAGATGGAACCGTCACGGCGGGCAACTCCTGCGCCGACGCGGACGGCGCGGTGGTGGCCCTCGTCACCAGTACTGAAAGGGCCGCCGCTGCGGGCTTCACCCGGGTTCTGGAGTTCCACGGTTCAGCCAGCGCGGGCAGCGAGCCCGCACTGTTCGGCATCGCCGGGGCGCATGCGGTGGGGAAACTCCTCGGAGGGCTGCAGCTGAGCCCCGGCAACATCACCGGCTGGGAATACAACGAGGCGTTCGCCGCACAGGTTCTCGCCTCTGCCCAGCTCATCGGCATCGCTCCCGAGAAGCTCAACCTGCACGGCGGAGCATTGGCCTACGGCCACCCGTACGGAGCGTCCGGCGCCATGCTCGTGGCCAACCTCCTCCGCCGCGTATCAGTCCCGGGCGGCAGGCCGGACGGCGTCGGCTGGTCCGTCGCGGCGGTCAGCGCTGCGGGCGGCGTGGGTACGGCCGCGGCCTTCCGGCCGCTGACGCTCCGGTAGGGCTGACGCTCCGGTTGGACGGTTCTGCAGCGGCTCCCCGCTTCCCCCTGCGGGAGGATCCTGTCGGACAACTGCGGCCGGGCAACTGCGGCCGGGCAATTAGCCCCGGAAGGCATCCGGCGCGTCACCGGCATCCGGCGCGTCACCGGGGAGTGCGCCGTCGTCGTCGTGTTCCGGGTCGGCGAGTCCGCGCGCCGCCAGTGCCTCGCCCGTCTGCTGGGCATAGGCCACCGCACCGATGAAGACCGGAAGGATCAGCGCACGCGGACTGCGCTCCAGGCCGCGCGCCCTGGCGGCGTCCCGGGAATCCTCTGCCGCACCGACCAGGTAGGGAATGCTGCGGAGCATCAGTGCGACGGTCAGTCCGAAACGTTCAGGATCCGCACCGAACCGCTTCAGCGGGTGGGCCAGCAGCACCAGGCCGTCGAGGAGCCGCTGGCTCTCGGTTGTGAGGGTCACCAGCAGGGCGGCAAGGACACACACTACGATGTTCCCCACCACGATGAACGCGGTCAGGGGGCCGGCGTTGAACCACTGGAAAGCGCCGAGAATGAGGATCAGCGGCCACATCCGGGCGAGCGGCCGGACCAGTTCCCGCACGGTCAGGCGGGCGCCGGCCAGGTAGGCGAGGATCACCAGGCCGAGAGCCCCGAGGGTGACCCACGGCGACCACAGGGTGAGCACCAGGACCGAGAGCACTGCCACCGGGATGAACTTTGCCCACAGCGGCGCAGCATGGAGCACCGACGTCCGCTCAACGTAGGCGCCGAGGAGGCTGGCGTGTCCCCTCACCGCCGTCCCTCTGCGGCTGCCCCGTGGAGGCTGAGTTCCCGGTACGCGGCCACCGCGTCGGCGGGCGCGCCGTCGAAGACGATCCTGCCTGAGTCCACCACCAGGGTTCGCTCTGCCTCCCGGGCGAACTCGAGTGAGTGGGTCGTGAAAATGACCTGCTGGTCGAGGCTGCGGAAAAGGCTGCGCACCCGCGCTTCATTCCGGAGATCCAGGAGGGTGGTGGGTTCATCGGCAACCAGGACCACAGGGTCGCAGGCCAGCACCACCGCCAGCGCGAGGAGCTGGCGTTCACCTCCGGAGAGATCGTAGACGCTTTGGTCCGCCAGATGGGCGAGGCCGAACCGTTCCAGGACCTTTTCCGCCGCCGCGCGCCGTTCTTCCCGGTGCCGGTGGCGTCGGCGCAGGGAAAGCTCGACGTCCTCACGCCCGGTGGGCATGACGAGCTGGGACAACGGGTCCGTGAACATGAACCCCACGCTGCGGCGCACGGCGGAACCGCGCCGCGCAGTGTCGAGGCCATTCACTGACACGCGCCCCGAGGTGGGCAGCACCAGCGAGTTGATCAGCTTGAGCAGGGTCGACTTGCCCGAACCGTTAGCCCCGATGATGCTGATGCGCTTCTCGCCCAGGAACAGGTCCAGCGGGGCAAGGATCTGCCGTGTTGCCGGATGCTCGGCCTGGACGGCTGCGCCGTCGAACTGGATCATGCGGATCAGGACCGGCGTGCCGGACGGGACTGAAGCCGCGGGAACGCCTTGACGACACTGAGTCCGATCGCGGCCGCTGCCAGATTTTTCAGGATGTCCCCGGGAAGGAAGACGACGTCGGCCGCTACGGCAGCCGCGAGATCCAGCTTTGCGTTGATCATCATGCCGACAATGCCGAACGGATGCGTAATGAGGAGGCTGGTGGCGGTGCAGGCTGCAAAGAGGGCAAGGAAGCGGAAGCGGTCAAAGCGTCGGAAAACGATGCGCGCGAGGAAACCCACTGCGAACGCGGCGATCGGGAAGGCGATGATGTAACCGGCGGAAGGGCCGAACAGGACTCCGATGCCGCCGCGGAACTGGCTGAAGATCGGCAGCCCGGCCAGGGCCACGGCCACATACAGGCTCAGGGCGGCACCGGCCCGCCACGGACCGAGCACAATTCCAGTCACCATGATGGCCAGGGTCTGCAGGGTGATGGGCACCCCCACCTGGCCCACCGGGATAGCGGGTAGGATGGCACTGGCGGCCACAACGGCTGCGAACACCGCGATCAGCGACAGGTCGGTCGCATTCCAGGACGTGCGGGCCCGGGCCGGAGTGCCGGCGGGTGTGGGGTGCGGAGCCGGATTGGTCTGTTGCATCGTGAAGCTTTCTGTGGGATCTACACAACGGTGAGCTGCTACTTACCGAGATTAGTGCGGAAAGAACCAAACGCTTTTGTAGGGTTCCTACAATATTGAGGCCCGGCCCATGATGCCGGAACAGGGAAAGGCCCAGTCACTGTGATTACCGTGTCGAATCTTGAACTGCGCGCGGGCGCACGGCTACTGATGGACCAGGTGTCCTTCCGGGTAGACCGGGGAGACAAGATCGGACTCGTCGGCCGCAACGGAGCCGGCAAGACCACCCTCACCCGTGTTCTCGCCGGTGAGGGACTCCCGGCTGCGGGCTCGGTGACCCGGACCGGCGAGATCGGCTACCTGCCGCAGGACCCCCGGACGCCCAACATGGAGCAGCTGGCCCGCGACCGGATTCTCTCGGCCCGCAACCTGGACGTTGTGGTGGGGAAGCTCAGGGAGACGCAGGACCAGATGGCCAGCGAGGACCCGAAGGTTCGAGACAAGGCGATGGGCCGCTACGACCGCCTGGAAAGCGAATTCCTGGCGCACGGCGGGTACGCCGCAGAAGCGGAGGCCGCAGCGATTTCCTCGAATCTCGCCCTGCCCGAGCGCATCCTCAACCAGCCGCTGAAGACCCTCTCCGGTGGTCAGCGCCGGCGGG
>NZ_KI914581.1:58959-63380 GCF_000520475.1 Arthrobacter sp. 35/47 | reverse complement strand
CCGGTGGTCAGCGCCGGCGGGTCGAGCTCGCCCGCATCCTCTACTCCGGTGCGGAGACCATGCTCCTGGATGAGCCGACCAACCACCTGGATGCGGACTCCATCACCTGGCTGCGCGACTTCCTGAAGAACCACCAGGGCGGCCTCATCGTCATCAGCCACGACGTCGACCTGCTCGAGGCGACCGTGAACAAGGTCTTCCACCTGGACGCCAACCGCTCCACGATCGACCTCTACAACATGGGCTGGAAGCGGTATGTGCAGCAGCGTGAAACCGATGAACGCGCGCGGAAGCGCGAGCGGGCCAACACCGAGAAGAAGGCCCAGGTACTGATCGACCAGGCCAACAAGATGCGAGCCAAGGCCACCAAGGCCGTGGCGGCGCAGAACATGGCCAAGCGCGCCGAGCGGATGCTCTCCGGCCTGGACGCCGTGCGCGCCTCCGACCGGGTTGCCGCGCTGCGTTTCCCGGAACCTGCACCCTGCGGGCGTACTCCGATGACCGCGGAGGGCCTGAGCAAGTCCTACGGCTCGCTGGAGATTTTCACCGACGTTGACCTGGCCATCGACCGGGGATCCAAGGTGGTGATCCTCGGGCTCAACGGTGCGGGCAAGACCACGCTGCTGCGCATGCTCGCGGGCGTCGACCAGCCGGATACCGGGAAAATCGTCCCGGGACACGGACTGAAGGTGGGTTACTACGCTCAGGAGCATGAAACCCTCGATACCGAGCGGACGGTCCTGGAGAACATGAGGTCCTCAGCACCGGACATGCGCGATGCCGAGGTGCGCGGCATCCTCGGATCGTTCCTCTTCTCAGGCGACGACGTCGACAAGCCGGCCGGAGTACTCTCCGGCGGTGAAAAAACGCGCCTGGCACTGGCAACCATCGTGGCGTCCTCGGCCAACGTGCTGCTCCTCGACGAACCGACCAACAACCTGGACCCCGCCAGCCGTGCGGAAATCCTCGGAGCGCTGCGGAACTATTCCGGCGCCGTTGTCCTTGTCAGCCACGATGAGGGAGCCGTGGACGCGCTCAACCCGGAACGGGTGGTGCTGCTGCCCGACGGCGTCGAGGACCTCTGGAACGACGATTACCTCGAACTGGTGACCCTGGCCTAGAGGCCCCGGGCATCGAGAATGGCGTCCTCTTCCTCTTCGGATGAAGGCCGCCGTCGTGCCCGTGCGGGCACCGGGGGTGCGTCCGCGTCTTCATGGTCGATGAGGTACTGCTGGCGGGCTGCATAGCCCAGTCCCACGAACAAGAGGACGCCGAACGCAAACCACTGCATCGAGTAGGACAGATGCGGTCCGAGGTCGATGGCGGGCTTTGCCGGTGCAACCGGCGCGGTTGCGGGGGCGGGTGTTTCGCTGGCCAGCAGCCCGTAGGCGGCGGTGGACACCGGGTACCCAAGCTGTTCCCTGTACTCGGCCAGGTCGATCGAGGCCAGTTGCCCGGCGGGCGCTGAGCGGTCAAGGGCGGGCTCTGCCGGCCGGATGCGCGCGACGACGGTGACCTCGCCGTCCGGTGCCGGTGGAACGTCGTCGGGGCGGCCGGCCTGATCATTGCCGATGGGCAGCCACCCACGGTTGATGACGACGGCGGTGCCGTCCTTCAGCTTCAACGGAACCAGCACCTCGTACCCGGGACGGCCGTTGAGCGGACGGTTGCGGACAATGCGCTGGCCGGCGGAGTCATATTCCCCTACAAGGGTGACCGGGGTCCATTCGGCGTTTTCCTCGAAGGCCTCGAAGAACTCCGGGGAGTAGGTGACCGGGGTCCGGTCATAGTTGGCCTGCACCGTGTTGACGGTCGCGGCCGCCTGGTCACGCCGATCCAGCTGCCACAGCCCCAGCGCGGTGCAGGCGGCAGCAAGGACCAGCACAAGCGCCAGCCAGCCGAACCAGCGGGGTGTCGCCAGATATCTCAGGATGTTCACGGTGCGGCCGGACTGCCTTCCAGCGGCAGCGTCTGCTTCCATAACCCCCGCGTGGTCAGATACTCCTGGAGCCACTCACGGTGCTCGGAGCAGGCCAGCCACACCTTCCGGCGTTCCGGTGTATGGATGCGGGGGTTGTTCCAGAGAAGCTGCCAGGACGCGCTCTTCCGGCAGGCCTTCCGGGAACACACGGGGTCACCGGGCTCGCCCGCTGCGGGGGAGGGCTTTGCACCCGGGAGCTGATCGAAAATGCTCACGCCGCTCCTTCCTTCCTGCCGGCTTCCGAGTCCGGATCCGTACCTGTATCCGGTTGCCCACCCTCTTCCTCGACGATTTCGCCCTGGAGCGTGACCGGTTCGCCTGCCTGGGCAGCGCCGGGGGCCGGCGCCTCGAGTTCGGGCGCAGGTGCACGGTCCAGCAGAGAGTCGCTGTGCGCGAGGTTACTGGTGTCGCTTCCGCCGTTTGCGATGATCACCGCAAAGTAGGGCAGGAAAACGGCCCCGGCAATCATGACCCACTGCAGCCAGCCCTCCACCACGAACACCAGGATCAGGCACACCATCCGGATACCCATGGACACGGAGTACTTGATCATCCGCTGGCGCATCTCATCACTGTGCGCCTCGCGGGCATCACTGATGTTATGGATTTCCGGGCGGCGCTTTGACTGATGGCTCAGCTTGATCATCACACTCCAAGGGGACTCTTCCATTGTCTCACTCCGTCAGCCGTTGTTAAAGTTCCCGCCCTCGCCGCTAGGATCGTACGGATGCAGGCACCGCTGACTGACGAAAGGACCCTCCATGCAGGAAAACACCGCCGCTGGAACGCCCGAGCAGAAGACCGGGCGCAGCGTCCTGGTGACGGGCGGCAACCGCGGGATCGGGCTGGCCATCGCGCAGTCCTTCCTCGCCAACGGCGACCGGGTAGCCATCACCCACCGCAGCGGTGACGTTCCGCCCGGCATGCTCGGGGTGAAGGCTGACGTCACGGACACCGCGCAGATCGATGCTGCGTTCGCGGAGGTCGAGGAGGCGCACGGGCCGGTGGAGGTGCTCATTGCCAACGCCGGTATCACGCGGGACACCCTCCTGCTGCGCATGAGCGAGTCGGACTTCACCGACGTGGTCGACACCAACCTCACCGGTGCATTCCGCGTCATCAAGCGCGCCAGCAGGGGAATGATCCGCCTGCGCAAGGGACGCATCGTGCTCATTTCCTCCGTTTCCGGTCTCTACGGCGCACCGGGCCAGATCAACTACTCCGCCTCGAAGGCGGGCCTGGTGGGTATTGCCCGGTCACTCACCCGTGAACTCGGATCGCGGGGGATCACCTGCAACGTCGTCGCACCCGGCTTCATCAACACGGACATGACGGCCGCCCTCCCGGCTGAAACCCAGCAGAACTACCTCTCCTCGATTCCGGCGGGACGGTTCGCCGAGTCGGATGAAGTGGCCAACGTGGTCCGCTGGGTCGCCAGCGATGAGGCGGCGTATATCTCTGGCGCGGTCATCCCCGTTGACGGCGGCCTCGGAATGGGCCACTGACGCAGAGCAGTTCACCGACCTACCCCAGCAGGACCAACAGAATCAAGGAGACACCCACCCATGGGCGCACTGGACAGCACAACGGCAATCGTCACGGGATCATCCCGCGGAATCGGCGCGGAGGTGGCGCGGCTGCTCGCTGAGCAGGGTGCCGCCGTCGTCGTCAATTACCGGCAGAAGGCGCCGCGGGCCAAGAAGGTGGTCTCCGGTATCGAAGCAGCCGGCGGCCGGGCCGTTGCGGTGGGCGCCGACCTGACCTCACCGGACGGCGCGCAGGCACTGGTCGATGCTGCCGTGCAGAATTTCGGCGGGCTCAACCTGCTGGTCCTCAACGCCTCCGGCGGCATGGAGACCGGTCTGGGCGAGGACTACGCGCTCAAGCTCAACCGCGACGCCCAGGTGGGCATGCTCCAGGCGGCACTTGAGGTGATGCCGGTCGGATCCAGGGTTGTGTTCGTCACCAGCCACCAGGCCCACTTCATCAATTCAGTGGCCACCATGGACGCGTATGAGCCCGTTGCACGCAGCAAGCGCGCCGGTGAGGACGCACTCCGGGACCTGATTCCCGCCCTGACCGAACGCGGCATCAGCTTCGTGGTTGTTTCAGGGGACATGATCGAGGGCACGGTCACCGCCACGCTGCTGGACCGTGCTGCTCCCGGCGCCATCGAGGCCAGGAGGCAGGAAGCCGGCCGGCTCTACTCGGTGGAGGAGTTCGCGGCGGAAATCGTTGCCATGGCCACGGCGGACGTCCCCACCGGCCACACCGAGTACGTCGGCGGCGCGGAGCATTTCACCCGCTAGCGACACCATCCGGGCCGCTGCGGTCCCCGCAGCGGCCTACAGTCGCACGAAGTGGCGCACAACGTCCAGGTACGGGAAGTTCACCGCCACGTCGGCGGCGGCACGCACGGCGGGCTTGGCGTTGAAGGCGA
>NZ_KI914581.1:47703-58859 GCF_000520475.1 Arthrobacter sp. 35/47 | reverse complement strand
GGCGACGCCAAGCCCTGCCGCGGCCAGCATGTCGAGGTCGTTGGCGCCATCGCCCACAGCGATCGTGCGCTCCAGGGGAATCCCGGCCGCTTCAGACCACGCGCGCAGGCAGCGCTCCTTCTCCGCACGGTCCACCACCGGACCGATCACCGACCCGGTGAGCGTGCCCGCATCCACGCCGAGTTCGTTGGCTTTGGCATGCGTCAGGTTCAGCCGCGCCGCGAGCGGCTCCAGGATCTGGCTGAAACCCCCGGACACAACCGCAACCACGTGGCCCGCCTCCAGGAACGCCTCGATCAGATGTTCCGCTCCCTCGCTCAGTTCGATCCGTGTTCCCACATCCTCGATCACGCCTTCAGCCAGGCCCGCCAGCACGGCCACCCGGGCATGCAGGCTCTGCGCGAAGTCGAGTTCGCCGCGCATGGCCGACTCCGTGACGGCGGCAACCTCCGCTTCGCGGCCTGCATGGGCGGCGAGAAGCTCGATCACCTCCTGCTTGATCAGGGTGGAATCCACGTCCATGATCAGCAGCTTGGTTCCCTCGCCGAGCAGCGCCGGCGGCACCACCGCGATCCCCGTACCGTCCGAGGCCAGCGGAGCGACCGCCGTCCGCAGCGTGTCGATCCCGTGGTCGGTACTGACGGTCAGCCCGGCGACCTGGTACCTGCCGGAATCGCTCCGGCTTTCACCGACAACGACGGCGCCGGTCTCCTGCAGTGCCCGGCGCACCTTCGCCGAGTGGGAATCCTCCAGGCGGGTGCCGAAGCTGACAACCCTGTACATCTCCGTCACGTGCCTGCGGCCTTTCCTCGATCCGACTCCTCACCAGCCATTATGGTGCCCGCCGCAGCCGCCGTGAAACGGGTGGGCGATCCCCGGCGGACCCCCTTGCGCACGCTGGCGTTTCATTTAACGTTCCGGGCCGCTCTTGGCCTAGTGTCTACTCTCATGAGTGATGTTCTTGAACTCTCCGGGGTGAGCCTTGTCCGCGGCGGAAAGGCGCTGCTGGACGACATCGACTGGCAGGTCCGGGAAGGTGAGCGCTGGGTCATAATGGGCCCCAACGGCGCCGGGAAGACCACTCTGCTGCAGATTGCCGGTGCCCGGATCCACCCCACGCGGGGCGTTGCGGGCATCCTCGACGAGGTGCTCGGCGCCGTTGACGTCTTCGAACTGCGTCCGCGGATCGGCCTGGCCTCCGCCTCTCTGGCAGCACAGATCCCCGAACATGAAACAGTCCTCAACGTTGTGGTGACGGCCTCCTACGGAGTTACCGGCCGCTGGCGCGAACAGTACGAGAAGCTCGACGAACGCCGGGCGTTCAACCTGCTCCACAACTGGGGCGTCTCCACCATGCTGAACAGACCGTTCGCGTCGCTGAGCGAGGGCGAACGCAAGCGGGTCCAGATTGCGCGTGCCCTCATGGCGGATCCGGAACTCCTGCTGCTTGACGAGCCGGCGGCGGGCCTGGACCTCGCGGGCCGCGAGGACCTGGTTGCCCGCCTGAGCGAACTCGCCGCCGATGAGGACTCGCCGGCCATCGTCCTGGTGACGCACCACCTTGAGGAGGTGCCGCCCGGGTTCACCCACGCGATGCTGCTGCGCGACGGCGCGGTAGTCGCCGCAGGCCCCATCGATGACGTGCTGGTGGCGGAGCACCTGAGCCAGGCCTTCGACCTCCCGCTCGAGGTCACCCGGCGCGACGGCCGGTACAGCGCCGTCGCGCGGTCCTAGCGCAGCGGCAGCACCAACGTGGACCTGTTGCGCGATGCGCTGATTCTGCTCGGCGGTCTCTGGGCAGGGACCATCAACACGATCGTGGGATCGGGAACGCTTGTGACGTTCCCCATCCTGGTGGCACTGGGATACGCCCCTGTGACCGCCACCATCAGTAACGCCATGGGGCTGGTGGCCGGAAATGTGTCCGGGGCGTGGGGCTACCGCGAAGAACTGAAGGGCAACGGCCGCACGCTGGCGCGGCTCCTGCCCGCTTCACTGCTCGGCGGGATTCTCGGGGCGGCACTCCTGCTGAACCTTCCGGAAACGGTCTTCGAGGTGGTGGCGCCCTTCCTGATCGTCGTGGCCCTCGGCTTCGTGATCTTCCAGCCCCGGCTGCAGCGCTGGGTGCGGCGCCGCGCCGAGGCGAAACCGCCCACGCGTTCCCATCCGCTGGCCCTGACCCTGCTCGTGTTCCTGGCCGGCGTCTACGGGGGATACTTCGTCGCGGCGCAGGGAATCCTGCTGGTCGGCATCCTGGGGGTGTTCCTCCATGGCACCATGCAGGCAGCCAACGCAATGAAGAACGTACTCGTCCTCGGCGTGAACCTCATCGCGGCCGTCTCCTACATGATCTTCGCGTTCGACAGGATCGAGTGGTGGGTGGTCCTGCTCATCGCCGTCGGTTCCCTGATTGGCGGTGTCATCGGGTCGAAGGTCGGGCGGCGGCTTTCCCCCGTCGTACTGCGGAGCGTCATTGTGGTCCTCGGACTGGTGGCGTTGTACGTGATGATCGCGCGGCTGGTGAGCTAGGTGGCCCTGGAGCGGCTCAGCGATGCCGCAGACCCGCGCGTCAGCGATTACACCGGCCTCACCGACACGCAGCTGCGCAGGCGCCGGGAACCTGCGGAGGGGCTCTACATCGCCGAGAGCACCAAGGTCCTCCGACGGGCCATCGACGCCGGCCACACGCCGCGGTCCTTCTTCCTGACCGACAAATGGCTGCCGGACCTTGAAGACATCCTTGCCCGGTTCCCCGGGGTTCCGGCATATGTCGGGTCGGAGGCTGTCCTGGAGGAGATCACCGGTTTCCACCTCCACCGCGGAGCGCTCGCCGCGATGAACCGGCCGGCACCCCTCGATCTGGGGGAGGTCCTCAGGGACGCCCGCCGCGTTGCGGTCCTCGAGGACATGGTCGACCACACAAACCTCGGAGCGGTCTTCCGGTCAGCGGCGGCACTCGGGATCGACGCCGTCCTGGTGACGCCGCGCTGCGCCGACCCCCTCTATCGGAGGGCGATCCGGGTGAGCATGGGCACCGTCTTCCAGGTCCCGTGGGTGCGGCTGGAATCCTGGCCCGCGGCCATCGGCACGCTGCGCAGTTCCGGTTTCCTGGTGGCGGCGCTGGCGCTTGGCCCCGGCTCGATCGAGCTACAGGAGCTGTCCCGGCGCAATCACGACCGCCTTGCCCTCATTCTGGGCACCGAAGGTGAGGGCCTGTCGCCGCAGACGGTCCAACAGGCCGACGTCGCTGTCCGTATTCCGATGAACGCCGCCGTCGACTCGCTCAACGTCGCCGCGGCGGGCGCCGTCGCCTTCTGGGAATGCCGGGCGGGTACACGCTGACGGGGCCGCGCTGCTTTCGCGGATCCCGCGCCCGTGCGGTAGAGTTGGTTGCTGGCCCACGGGCCCCTAACTTTCAAACCACCGGTGTCTGGCAAAATCCAGGCAACAACAGAAGGTACCGCCATGAAGTCTGATATTCACCCCAAGTACGCAGCGGTCGTTTTCCGCGATCTCGCTTCCGAGAAGTCTTTCCTGACCCGCTCCACCGTGACCTCTGACAAGACGGTTGAATGGGAAGACGGCAACACCTACCCGCTGGTAGAGGTGGAAATCTCTTCTGAGTCGCACCCGTTCTACACCGGCAAGCAGCGCATCATGGACTCCGCCGGCCGCGTTGAGCGCTTCAACCAGCGCTTCAAGGGCTTCGGCAAGAAGTAAGGCGTCCCGAATATTATTGCTGGGCCCGAACCGGAATTTCCGGTTCGGGCCCAGTGGTTTAACGGGGTGTACAGCGGACGGGGCGTCAGGAGAGCCATGGAACGGGCGGCACGGCGGGAATATCACGGGGAATTCAAGGTGGCGGGCGGCAAACTCGTTGTCGCAGACCTCGGCGTTGCCGACGGCCGGTTCAGCGGTGTGTCCATCAATGGCGACTTCTTCCTGGAACCGGATGAGGCCCTTGACGACATCAACGCCGCTCTTGAGGGTCTGCCCATCGGGACGCCGCACGGGGAACTGGCAACGGCAGTGCGTCAGCGGCTCCGGCCGGACGCCGAAATGTTCGGCTTCTCCCCGGAGGCGGTAGCTACCGCCGTCCGGCGGGCCGTCGGGATGGCCTCCTCCTGGGCCGACCACCAGTGGGAGATCATCGGCCCCACCCCGCTTCCGACGGCGATGCACGTCGCCATGGATGAGGTGCTGACCCGCGAGGTGGGCGCCGGGCGGCGGAACCCCACCCTTCGCTTCTGGGAGTGGGAGAGCCCTTCGGTGGTCATTGGCAGCTTCCAGTCCATGCGCAACGAGGTGGACAGCGAGGCGGTCCGGCGTCACGGCGTCAGCGTGGTGCGCCGCATCAGCGGTGGCGGAGCCATGTTCATGGAGCACGGAAACGCCATCACCTACTCCCTGTACGTTCCACAGTCCCTGGTTGACGGCCTGAGCTTTGCGGATTCCTACCCCTTCCTCGACGACTGGGTGATGGAGGGGCTCAGGAAGCTCGGCATCACCGCCTGGTACCAGCCCCTCAACGACATCGCGACCGACGTCGGAAAAATCGGCGGCGCAGCCCAGAAGCGGCTGGGCAACGGGGGCATGCTCCACCACGTGACCATGTCCTACGACATCGACGCGGACAAGATGCTAGAGGTCCTGAGGATCGGCCGGGAGAAGCTCTCGGACAAGGGGATCAGGAGCGCCAAAAAGCGGGTTGACCCGCTGCGCCGGCAGACCGGACTGCCACGCGAGGAGATCGTCCGCGTCCTGAGCGACACCTTCCGCGAGCGGTACCAGGCGGTGGACGGAACGCTGCACCCGGCGGAGGTGTCCGCGGCGCAGGTCCTGGTGGAGGAGAAGTTCGGTACAGCGGACTGGCTCTATCGCGTGCCCTGATCCTGCAACGCCGCAGCCTGCGCCCGCAGCGCACGCACCAGGTGGTCGCGCTCCTCCAGCACGATCCGCCGCAGCGACTGCGGTGCGTCAGCGTGACCGGCGAGCCACGAGTCGGTCAGCACGACGACGGGATGGTCCCGTGGCGCCTCGTCCGCACCGAGGTCATGGTCTCCCGGATAGAGTCCGCGCACAATCCTTGCCGACATTTCGATCGGCAGCTCACGCCACACCCGGTCGATCTCCTCGAAGTACGGGCGCACATACGGCTCGCGAAGCTCGACGGCACCTTCCCGGAAACCGGCGATCGTGGCGCTGAGCAGCTCGTTGGACAGCCGGTCCCCGAAGACGATCTCCTTCCAGGCCCTGGCCTTGACCGCTGCATCCGGGACCGCAGTGCAGGCCGTGGTGAAACCGACACGGCCTGCTGCCGTCCGGTCTCGCTGGAGGGCAGCCTCCAGTTCATCGGCGGTCGCGAGGTTCTGCGCTGCGAGCCCCTGCCACAGCTGCCAGGCCAGCTCATCGTCGACGGCCAGTCCCTCAAGGGACCGGCTCCCGTCCAGCAGCCCACGCAGCAGCGGAGCGGGGGTGGGTGTTTTCCTGGCCACGGCAGCCGTTGCGCGGGCCCAGAGCAGCTGGTGGTCGGATCCCGGTTGAGCGCTCTTCAGGCCGCGTTCGAGGAATGCCGTAAACCGTTCGCGAAGCGCCGGCCGGGTCACCCGGGGCGCATAGCGCTCGATCGCGTGGCCCGCGTTCTGGAGCAGCTGCTGGAGGATCCCCACCACGGTTTCGGCCTGGGCCGCGCGTTCCGCCGCTGCCACGTAATCCTCGGCGCTCAGCAGGGCGTCCCGGGTCGAGGACCAGAGCGCAGCCAGGCATACCGCCCGCGCCAGCGGTTCCTCGATCCGGTCCACAGACGCCAGAAGTGTTGCGACGGATCGCTCGTCGAAGACGAGCCGTGCGTAGGTGAGGTCGTCGTCGTTGATCAGGAGCAGATCAGGTTGCGGGACTCCGGCCAGCGCGCGAATGGCCGTGTGTTCGCCGTCCACCAGGGCACTGTGTGAGGACGTGCGCAGCAGTCTCCCGTTCGCGTCGAGGGAGTACAGACCGAGCCGGACGCTGTGCGGGCGCGGTGCCGATTCCTGGGTTCCCGGGTCCACCGCCCGCTGGGTGATTGTCACGGAGGTGTAGGCGCCGTCGTCGTCGATTTCCACCTCGGCCGCGAGCTGCGGCACTCCGGAGGTCTGCAGCCATCGGCGTGCCCAGTCCGACATGTCCCGTCCCGAGGCAGTGCTCAGGGCGCCCAGGAAATCCTCCAGCGTCGTATTGGAGTAGGCGTGGTCGCGGAAGTAGGCCTGCGCAGCGGCAGCGAACGCGTCGAAGCCCGCGTACGCAACGAGCTGCTTCAGCACCGACGCGCCCTTCGCGTAGGTGATGCCGTCGAAGTTCAGTTTCGCTGCCTCAAGATCAACGATGTCCGCAACGATCGGGTGGGTGGAAGGCAGCTGGTCCTGCAGGTAGGCCCACGCCTTCCGGCGCGTGGCGAAGGTGACCCACGACGACGGCGAATCCAGTGCCTCCGCCACGGCGAGGGCCCCCATGAAGTCCGCGAAGGATTCCTTCAGCCACAGGTCATCCCACCACGTCATGGTCACGAGGTCACCGAACCACATGTGCGCCATCTCGTGCATGATCGTGTTGTCCCGGGCCTCGTACTGCGCCTGCGTGGCCCGCGACTGGAACACGTAGGACTCGGTGAAGGTCACCAGGCCCGGGTTCTCCATGGCTCCGAGGTTGTACTCGGGAACAAAGGCCTGATCGTACTTGCCGAACGGGTAGGGGTAGCGGAACAGGTCGTGGAAATACGTCAGTCCCCGCCGGGTGCTGTCAAAGATGCGCTCCGCGTCAAGGTGCTTGGCGAGGGACCGGCGGCAGTAGAGCGACAGCGGCACGGTCAGGACCTCGCCGTCGCCGACGATTCCGGTCCACTCGTCGGCCACGGTGGCGTACGGGCCGGCAAGCACGGTGGTGATGTAGGTCGAGATCCGCCGGGTGGGTTCGAAGTGCCAGGTGACGGAGCCGTCGTCGTGCCGGTCCCTGCTGCTTTCCGCTCCGTTGGAGGCAACGGTCCACGATTCCGGGGCGCGGACGTGGAACGTGAAGGTTGCCTTGAGGTCGGGCTGCTCGAAGCAGGCGAAGACGCGGCGCGCGTCGGCAGGTTCGTACTGGGTGTAGAGGTAGGTTGCGCCGTCCGCAGGATCCTCGAACCGGTGCAATCCTTCACCGCTGCGGCTGAAGAGGGCGGTGCCGTCCACGGTGACGGAATTATGCTCGGCGAGGCCGGGGAGCCGGATGCGTGCGCCGTCGACAACCACCGCCGGTTCCAGGGCGGTCCCGTTGAGGTTAACGGTCCCCACCTCCGGGGAAATGAAGTCCAGGAACGTGTCTGTGCCGGGTGCCGGGGAGGTGAACGTGATGACCGTCCGTGAGGGAAACCCGATGCTCGCGCTGTCTTCGGCGGTGCGCAGATCAAGTGTGACGTCGTAGCTGGCGACGCTGATGGCTGCTGACCGGGCCGCCGCTTCATCGCGGCGCAGATTCTCGTTGTGCACCGGCTCATTCAATCATGGTCCACGGCAGCCGCTGCGGGGGCAGGTCTGTGCGGCGTGCTCCCACCGGCGGCCGTGCCGGGGTAGGTGTTCGGGCCTGATGCATGGCAATGTGGACCCATGTCCGAGCTCTTTGAAGACTACGCATCCGTGGCCCGCCGAACAGTGGCCTACGACGAAATGTTCGACGCCGCCAATCACCCCCGGGCGGAGTACCGGCCCGTTGCGGCGGCCCTGGACGAGCTCAACCTCGCCGACGTGACCGCCCGCGCGGATTCGATGGCGCGGACCTTCCTTGACCGTGGGGTGACCTTCGACTTTGCAGGGGAGGAGCGGCCCTTCCCGCTCGATATCGTCCCGCGCGTCATCGCGGGGTCGGACTGGGATGTCCTCGAACGCGGTGTCTCGCAGCGGGTCCGGGCGCTCGAAGCGTTCCTGAATGACATCTACGACAAGATGACCGTCGTCAGCGACGGCGTCATTCCCCGGCGTCTGATCACCTCGTCCGCGCACTTCCACCGCGAGGTGGCTGGGTTCGACCCGGCCGGCGGGGTGCGCGTGCACATTTCCGGCATCGATGTGGTGCGCGACGACGAGGGCACCTTCCGCGTACTCGAAGACAATGTGCGGGTTCCCAGCGGCGTCAGCTACGTGCTTGAGAACCGGCGAGCCATGGCGAAGGGCCTGCCCGAGGCCTTCGGGCAACAGCACATCCGCCCGGTCGAGGAGTACCCGCGCCGGCTGCTCGCCGCCCTGCGGAAAACCGCGCCGCCCGGTGTGGAGGATCCCACCGTCGTCGTCCTCACGCCGGGGGTCTTCAACTCGGCCTACTTCGAACACACTCTCCTGGCCGGGCTGATGGGAGTTGAGCTCGTCGAGGGGCGGGACCTCATCTGCCGCGGCAACCGGGTCTACATGCGCACCACCGCGGGTGAGCAGCGCGTCGATGTGATCTACAAGCGCATCGATGATGAGTTCCTCGACCCCCTGCAGTTCCGGGCAGACTCCGTCCTGGGCTGCCCCGGCCTGGTCAATGCGGCGCGAGCGGGCATGGTGACCATCGCCAACGCCGTCGGCAACGGCGTCGCCGACGACAAGCTGGTGTACACCTACGTTCCTGACCTGATCCGCTACTACCTCAGCGAGGAACCGATCATCGCCAACGTCGACACGTTCCGTCTGGAGGAGCCGGCGGCGCGCGAGGAGGTCCTCGACCGCCTGGACGAGCTCGTGGTGAAGCCGGTGGACGGATCCGGCGGCAAGGGCCTGGTCATCGGCCCGGACGCATCGGCGGAGGAACTCGCTGCCCTTCGGGCCCGGGTTCTCGCCGACCCCCGCGGCTGGATTGCGCAGCCGGTACTGCAGCTGTCCACCGTGCCCACCATGTCCGGCGGCCAGTTCAGCCCGCGTCACGTGGACCTGCGCCCCTTCGCGGTGAACGACGGCGAGAACGTCTGGGTGCTTCCCGGAGGGCTGACCCGGGTGGCCATGAAGGAAGGCTCGCTGATCGTCAATTCCAGCCAGGGCGGCGGGTCGAAGGACACCTGGGTGGTGGACGGCCAGTCGGACAGCGCACCCGCGGCCCCTGCGGCGGCGCCGCTGCACGAGCGCGTCAGTGTCTGGCCGGTCGAGACCGGCCGGCAGGACCGCCAGCCCGAACAACAGCAGCAACAGCACGCGGGAGAGCAAGAAGGAGAGGTGCCGGCAGATGCTTAGCCGAATTGCGGAGTCCCTGTTCTGGATCGGCCGGTATGTTGAGCGCGCCGACGGCACGGCACGGATCCTGGACGTTCACCTTGAGCGCCTGAACCAGATGCCCCGTCCCGTCCAGCGCGACGTGTCCCGCCAGCTCCTCGGCGTCATGGGCAGCCGTCCCGAGTCTGATGACTTCGGACTGCCCGAACTCCTTGAGGCGCTGGCGTTCGACCGCAGCAGCGCCACCTCCATTGCCGGCGCTCTCGGGGCCGCCCGGGAAAACGCGCGGCGTGCCCGTGAGACCGTGTCCGGGAGCGTCTGGGAGGGGCTGAACACCACGTGGTACGGACTGACGCAGCACCGGAAGGACGTCGTCGGAACGTACCGCTTCTGCCACTGGGTGATCGAACGCACGGCCATGGTGCGCGGTCTTTCCGACACCACCATGAGCCACGATGAGAGCTGGCAGTTCCTGGTTCTGGGACGCAGCCTGGAACGGGCAGACATGACCGCCCGGATGCTCTCCACCCGGGACGTCCACGCCTCCGGCCTGTCCTGGGTGAACATGCTCCGCTGCGCCGGCGCCTACGAGTCCTTCCTCCGTACACGACGGGCTTCCTTCGGGGAACAGCATGCGGCGCAGTTCCTCCTGCTGGACCGGCTCTTCCCGCGCTCGATCGTCTATGCCCTGAGCGACGCCGAGAAATGCCTGACGAACCTCAACCCCGCCTACCAGAGGGTCGGCTTCATCAATGACGCCAGCCGGATTGTCGGCCAGGCCCGCACCTTCCTCGAATTCCACCAGACAGATGACTTGATGCTGGAGCTGCCCGAACATATGGAACGAGTCCAGAAGGCGTGTGCACGAGCCTCCGATGCCGTCTCACGCACCTATTTCTCCCAGGAAGCGGAGCTGTCCTGGGTTGGGGAGGTCTCATGACCCGCCTGCTGATCGACCACCGCACAGGGTACGACTACCTGCGCCGCGTGTCCCTGTCCTACAACGAGGCGCGCATGACGCCGCTGACCGATTCGCAGCAGGTCGTGCTCGAGTCCACGATCAGCCTGAATCCGTCGAGCGCCTCCATGGCGACGTACCGCGACTACTGGGGAACCCGCGTCACCTCGTTCGATGTGCAGGTCCCGCACGACCGGCTCGAGGTGTCCGCCCGGACCCTCGTCGAGGTGAGCCGCACCGAGCGGATCCCGTCGCCGGAAGAGGTGGTGGGCTGGGAGCAGCTGCGGTCCGACGACGTCCTGAACGACTACGCGGACTGGCTTTCGGACACCCATCTGACGGCACCGAACGAGGAGATCCGTGAACTCGTGAAGGGCGTCGTCGGCAACCAGGACCCCCACTCCGCCGCGCACGGCATCTTCGACTGGCTCAAGGAGGAAATGCAGTACGTCCAGGGGGTCACCGGGGTACAGTCCAACGCGCGCGACGCGTGGGCCGAACGCCAGGGCGTGTGCCAGGATCTCGCTCACGTCGCGATCGGCGCACTGCGGAGCCTCGGAATTCCGGCCCGCTACATCTCGGGTTACCTTCACCCCCGCCGGACGGCGGGCGTGGGCGAGGCGGTGGCCGGCCAGTCACACGCCTGGGTGGAATGGTGGGACGGCGAGTGGCGGGGCTGGGATCCGACCAACAGCGGTCCGGTAAGCGACTTTCATGTGTCCGTGGCCCGGGGCCGCGACTACCGCGATGTCTCGCCGCTGAAGGGCATCCTTTCGGGCGGCGGCGGATCAACCCTGAACGTGACGGTGGAAATCACCCGCGTTGCGTAACGGGCAGCCGCCTATCCGGCGCACGCCTGGGTGGAATGGTGGGACGGCGAGTGGCGGGGCTGGGATCCGACCAACAGCGGTCCGGTAAGCGACTTTCATGTGTCCGTGGCCCGGGGCCGCGACTACCGCGATGTCTCGCCGCTGAAGGGCATCCTTTCGGGCGGCGGCGGATCAACC
>NZ_KI914581.1:21851-47603 GCF_000520475.1 Arthrobacter sp. 35/47 | reverse complement strand
TCCGGCGGCTGCCCCAACCCGGGTGGAAACCCGCTACTCCTGGACGATCTGGCCCTTGCTGAGGATGGTGAGTCCGGAGTCCGTCACCGTGAAGCCCCGGCTGAGGTCCATCTCCCGGTCGACGCCGATCTTCGCTCCCGGCGGGATGTGGACGTTCTTGTCGATGATCGCCTTGCGGACCACCGCCCCCGCACCGATGGTCACATGATCGAGCAGGACGGATCCTGACACGTCCGCGCCCTCGTCAACGAAGACATCCGTAGCGAGGACGGACCCCTGCACCGCGCCGCCCGAAATGACGACGCCGTTGGACACGATCGAATCATGGGCGACGCCCGAGACGCCGGTGGCGCTGCGTACGAACTTGGCGGGCGGGGAAATGCTCTGCCGGGTATAGATGGGCCATTCGAGGTTGTACAGGTTGAACAGCGGCAGCGGCGTGATGAGGTCCATGTTGGCGTCGTAATAGGAATCCAGGGTGCCGACGTCGCGCCAGTACTGGCTGTCCCGTTCGGTGGATCCGGGGATTTCATTGGTGGTGAAGTCGTAGACGGCCGCATCTCCGCGCTCCACGAAGTGCGGGATGATGTCCCCGCCCATATCGTGTTTGGTGTTCAGCCGTGCCGCGTCGATCTCAAGCGCTTCAATGAGCGCGTCGGTGTTGAACACGTAATTGCCCATCGACGCCAGGAAGCTGTCCGGGTCATCGGGCAGCCCGGGCGTGGTTGACGGCTTCTCGACGAACGCCGAGATGCGCCCCGGGTTCGCCTGGTCCACCTCGATGACGCCGAACTGGTCGGCAAGGTGCAGCGGCTGGCGCACCGCAGCGACACTCACCGACGCGCCGCTCCTGATGTGCTCCTGCACCATCTGTTCGAAATCCATGCGGTACACGTGATCGGCCCCTACGACCACCACGATGTCCGGATGGGCATCATGAATCAGGTTGAGGGACTGGTAGATGGCGTTGGCGCTGCCGAGGAACCAGCTCTTGCCGCGGCGCTGCTGGGCCGGGACTGAGGCGATGTACTGCTGAAGCTGGGTGGACATCCGCCAGGTCTCGGAGATGTGGCGGTCCAGGCTGTGGGATTTGTACTGGGTGAGCACCACGATCTGCAGATAGCCGGAGTTCACCACATTGGACAGGGCGAAGTCGATCAGGCGGTAGCTTCCTGCGAACGGGACCGCGGGTTTCGCCCGGTCCGCTGTGAGCGGCATGAGCCGCTTTCCTTCGCCGCCTGCCAGTACCACCGCGAGCACTTTTTTGACTGCCACGGTTCATCCCCTTCCGCTCGTCCTTGAGTATGACCTCGTTCGACTCACACTAGAGGACTGGCCCCGCCTGCACTACGTTGGAAACGTGCGAATAGACATTGTGACAAAAGAGTTCCCGCCGGAGATCTACGGGGGTGCAGGTGTTCACGTCGCGGAACTGGCCCGCGTGCTTGCCGGGCGTGTCGATCTGGGCGTCCACTGCTTCGGTGCGCCGCGGGAGGCTGACTACCATGGCGCCCGGGTGAGCACCTATGGCGTACCCCAGAACCTTGCCGATGCCAACGCGGCGGTCCAGACCCTGGGTACGAATCTGTCCATACTGCAGGGCATCGCCGGCGCCGATCTGGTGCACTCGCACACCTGGTACGCCAATATGGCCGGCCATCTCGCCTCCCTCCTGCATGGCATCCCGCACGTCCTCAGCGCGCACAGCCTGGAGCCGCTTCGCCCGTGGAAGGCCGAGCAGCTCGGCGGCGGCTACGCGCTGTCTTCCTGGGTCGAGAAGACTGCCTACGAGGCGGCAGCGGCTGTCATCGCGGTGTCGGACGGAATGCGCCAGGACATCCTGCGCTGCTATCCGGATGTTGATCCTGCACGGGTCCAGGTGGTCCACAACGGTGTCGACACCGAAGCGTGGGCCCCGGACCGCAATGACGACGCCGTCCGCGCACTGGGAATCGACCCGGACCGTCCCAGCGTCGTATTCGTCGGCCGCAACACGCGTCAGAAGGGCGTCCCGTACCTGCTGCGCGCCGCCGCGAAGATCCCGTCGGACGTCCAGTTGGTGCTTTGCCTGGGCGCCGCTGACACGCCGGAACTCGCGGCTGAAACCGCGCGGCTGATCGATGACCTTGAGGCCCGGCGCGGATCAGTGATCCTCATCGAACGGATGCTCCCGCGGCACGAGCTGATCCAGGTTCTCAGTTCCGCCACGGTCTTCGCGTGCCCCTCCATCTACGAGCCGCTGGGCATTGTGAACCTTGAGGCCATGGCGTGCGGGGCGGCCGTCGTCGCAAGCGCAACCGGCGGAATCCCCGAAGTGGTTGAGGACGGTGTGACCGGCACCCTCGTTCCCCTGGAACAGGTGCAGGACGGTACCGGCACGCCGCTGGATCCGGAGGGATTTGTGAACGATTTCGCGGAGGCTGTCAACACCCTGGTCGCCGACCCAGAGCGCGCCCGCTCCATGGGAAAACGCGGGCGTACCCGGGCCGAGGAACACTTCTCGTGGGACTCCATCGCGGAGTCCACCCTGAATGTCTACCGTTCGGTCCTCTAGATCCTGCCCGCCTTCCGGGCGATAAGGATCTTCTCGTCCAGCGGCGCGTCGGGGCTCGCCCGCAGGATCCGCGCATATTCCCGCGATTCGTCCTGCCGCCTGCGCTCGGCGCCGGTGGCGATGGCGGCCCGCAGGTGGTCAGGACCGTAGCCGAACGCGTCAACCAGGTCGACGGCGTGCGCACGAAGCTTCAGCAGCAGCCGGTTGATGTAGGGGCCGAGCGTCCGGGCGCGCTGGGCGGAGAGCCGGCCGTTCATCAGATACCACCCGAGATTGTCTTCGATGAGGCACAAGCCGAAGAGGTCGCGCAGCCACGTGAGCACCTGCCGGGTGCCCGGATCGCCGGTTCGGGGAAGGGCCGCTGTGAACGCTTCCCACTGCAGGAGTTCGGCGTGCGCGCGGGCCGCCTGGATGAGTTCCTGCTGGTGCTGGTTGAAGACGGCGGCTGCCTGCGCCGGGGGGAGCCTGCGCGCGCCCCGGAGAGCGCCGGCCAGTTCGCCCACCATGGTGTCCACACGTCCGCAGAGAAGCTCGTGCTGCGTTCCCTCGTCGCGCAGCGCAATCGCTGACTTTCGCTCCGACCCGGTGTCGACGACGGTCTGGAGCACCCGGCGAAGACCGGTCCTGTGGAGTGTCCGGTCTGCAGCCTGGGTGGCGACGAAGCGGGCGAGGACACCGAAATCAACCCCCTGGAACTCCTTGGCGTAGTCGGCGAGCAGCCGCTTGGCCACCAGCTGCAGCAGGACGTTGTTGTCGCCCTCGAAGGTGGTGTAGACGTCAAGGTCAGCGCGGAGGGACGTGTACCTGTTCTCGGTGAGGAAACCGGCACCGCCGCTGGCTTCCCTACACTCCTGGAGAGTGTCGAGGGCGTGCCAGGTGGACAGCGGCTTCAGCGCCGCGGCAAGAGTCTCGAGGTCCTGCCGGTCCTCGTCGCTGGCATGCTCACCGGAGAAGACGCCGTCGAACTTGGTGAGCAGCTCCTCATGGGCGAAGGATGCGGCATAGGTGGTTGCAAGGCGGGGAAGGAGCCTGCGCTGGTGGAGCTGGTAGTCGAGGAGTACCTCTTCGGACAGTTCCGACCCTGTGGTGAACTGACGGCGCTCCACCGAATACTGGATGGCGGTCTTGAGGGCCAGTTTGCTGGCAGCCACGGCGGCGCCGTCGAGGGAAACCCTGCCCTGGACGAGAGTGCCCAGCATTGTGAAGAACCGGCGGCCGGGCGATTCGATCGGGGAGGTGTAGGTGCCGTCCTCGCTGACGCTTCCATACCGGTCGAGCAGGTGTGCGCGGGGTACCCGCACATGGGTGAAGTGCAGCCGTCCGTTGTCGATGCCGTTCAGTCCGCCTTTAAGCCCGTCGTCCTCCCCTCCGATACCCTCAAGGAAGTTCCCTGCGTCGTCCCGCAGCGGCACGTACAGCGCATGCACGCCGTGGTTCACCCCGCGCGTGATCAGCTGTGCGAAGACAACTGCTGCCTTCCCATCGATGGCTGCGTTGCCGATGTAGTCCTTCCAGGCGGCACGGAACGGCGTGTGCAGGACAAACTCGTTGGTCTCCGGCTGGAAGGTGGCGGTGGTGGCGATGCTCGATACATCCGACCCATGGCCCGTCTCCGTCATGGCAAAGCAGCCCGGGATGTCCATGTTCATGATGCCCGGTAGCCACCGGCTGTGGTGCTCCTCGCTGCCCAGGTGGAGAACCGCTGCTCCGAACAGTCCCCACTGGACACCTGCCTTGATCTGGAGGGAAGGATCAGCGACCACCAGTTCCTCGAAGCCGGCGATATTCCCGCCGTGATCGTCCGATCCGCCCAGCCCGCTCGGGAACGCACGGTGCACAGCCTTGTTCCGCACGAGCAGGTGAAGCTGGTCGAGGCAGCGCGCGCGGTGCTCTGCGGAGGTGGCCCCCTCTACCTTGTGCAGGGCCGGGTCGGCGGCGAGCGCGCGGGCGGTTCGCCGGGAGTCCGCCCAGCGGCCGAGCAACTGCTCGCCGAGGGCCGCAACATTGACAACAGCGGCGTCGTCGTCGTGGATGGGGAGCGTCGCGGGAACCGGGAATTCCGGACGCGTGGCGGTCTGGGTCATGATTCGTCCTTCAAGGGTGGGTTACGGCGTGGGGTACGGACAGCAGAAGCGTGCGGCACGGCCGCCACAATGCCGTCGAAGAGCCAGGTGGTGATGGAATCGGCAAGGTCGGCTTCGCTGGGTCGGTGGGGCCCGGGGGGTATGGACAGCCACTGTTCGCCGGCGGCACGGACCATACCGATTGCCGCGCGTGGCCACAGAGCGAGCGGCTGCGGAATCGTCGTCGCCGGCTGCTCCGCAAGGTAATCGACCATGGGGCTGGCCAGCATGGCGGAGATGGCGTCGAAGAAGGAACTCAGCGTCGGAGAGCCCTCCAGCGCGGAGCCGGACTCCGGCGCCGGCTGCGTCACGAACACATAGACGTTCGGTGAGGATTCAGCCATCTGAAGATAGGCCGACACCATGGCCCGCAGGCCTTCCCGGGGGGTGGCGGCGTTCCTGGCCGCCTCAATCAGCTGCTCCTGCATTCGGCTGACCACTTCATCGCCCATGGCGCGCTGCAACCCGGCCTTGTCCCCGAAATACCGGTAGAACACCGATTTGGACGTATCAGCGGCCGAGGCGATCTCCTCCATCGAGGCACCCGGTCCGATCCGGTGCACGGCCTTGCGGGCAGTCCTGATGAGCGCTGCGCGTCGGGCCTCGCGATGCTTTGACCACCTGCTGGACCGCCCGTCGACGGCACCGGCACCGGCGGGTGCAATAAGCTGATTCACGATACCCAGCGTATCAGGTACGCTGGGTATCGATAACACTCGAGTCCTGACGTCCTCCTGGTCGTGAGGCCCCCTCGGATTCCCGAATTTTCAACCGCATGCCCCGACCCCGCATGTACGCCCCACCCAAGGAGCAGCAATGAACTCACTTCCCAGCGAGCAGAACCCCACCCCGGAAAGCGGCGCAGGCGCCGTTGGGAAGCCGCGTGCCGCCGTCGTCATCGGTGGTAACCGCATCCCATTTGCCCGTTCCGGTGGGCCGTACGCCTATTCCTCGAACCAGGACATGCTGACCGCAGCCCTCGACGGTCTCGTCGCGCGCTTTGGACTGCAGGGGGAACGGATTGGAGAAGTCGCTGCCGGTGCTGTCCTGAAACACTCGCGCGACTTCAATCTGACCCGTGAAGCCGTGCTCGGATCGGCATTGGCAGCTGACACACCGGCCTACGATGTGCAGCAGGCCTGCGCCACCGGACTCGAGACGGTGATCGGCCTCTCCAACAAGATCAAGCTCGGTCAGATCGAGTCGGGAATTGCCGGTGGAGTTGATTCCGCTTCGGACGCCCCGGTGGCGGTCAGTGAGGGTCTGCGGCGCGTACTGCTGGACTTCTCACGGGCGCGGACAACCTCCCAGAAGCTTGCAGCACTCCGGAAGCTTCGCCCGGCTGACCTTTCGCCGGACGCGCCTTCCACGGCGGAGCCGCGTACCGGCCTGTCGATGGGGGAGCATCAGGCCATCACCACCGCCCGGTGGAACATCACGCGCCAGGCACAGGACGAGTTGTCCCTCGCAAGCCACGTCAGGATGGCGGAGGCTTATGACCGAGGCTTCTTCGATGACCTCGTCACGCCCTTCCGGGGAGTATCGCGGGACAGCAACCTGCGGCCTGACACATCGCTGTCGAAGCTGGGGTCGCTGAAGCCGGTATTCGGCCGCAACCTAGCGGCTGAAGCCACCATGACCGCCGGCAACTCCACGCCGCTGACGGACGGCGCAGCCGTGGTGCTGCTTGGCTCCGAAGAGTACGCCCGGGAGAACAACCTGCCCATGCTGGCCAATGTGGTGGATGCCGAAGCGGCGGCCGTTGACTTTGTCCATGGCAAGGAAGGCCTGCTGATGGCGCCGGTCTATGCCATGCCGCGCCTGCTGCACCGGAACAACATGACCTTTGACGATTTCGACTTCTTCGAGATCCACGAGGCCTTCGCAGGGACCGTCCTGGCGAGCCTCGCTGCCTGGGAAGACGATGATTTCTGCCGTAAGCAGCTCGGACTCCCGGGTGCCCTCGGAACGGTGGACCGCAGCAAGCTGAATGTGAACGGCTCATCCCTTGCGGCCGGGCACCCCTTCGCGGCGACCGGCGCGCGCATCGTTGCATCGCTGGCGAAGTCCCTGGCGGAAAAGGGGTCGGGGCGCGGGCTTATCTCGGTCTGCGCGGCCGGCGGGCAGGGCGTCGTCGCGATCCTGGAGGCGCGCTGATCATGGCTGACACCTACCTCAAGCTCGTCAACGCACAGCCGTTGGACAGGGTTGCGAAAGCAGCAGGGCTTCCCCGTCCCGTTCCGCTCCGACGGTACGTTTCCGGCGAGCCGCTGGTCCCGGGCCCCGTTCTGGTCCTGGGCAGTTCGCCTGGAACGCAGGCCGTGGCGTCGATCCTCCTCGAATGGAACCTCGACGTCCGGCGGCATCTGCGGCCGAAGGAGAAGTTCGGGGCAGCCGTCGTCGTCCTCGACGAGCTGAGGGAACCGGCTCAGCTGTCGGGTGCTTTTCTCGAGCTGGGATCGGTGCTGCGCCAGCTCCGGCCGGGCGGCCGCGTCATCACCATCTCGAGGCCCACCGCCGGTGCCACGGCGCCGCAGACAGCTGCGGCCCGGCATGCTGTGGACGGCGCCCTGCGGAGTCTGGCCAAAGAACTGCGGGGCGGTGCGACCGCCAATGGAATCCTCCTCGGGGATGACGTACAGACGGATGCGTCCGGTGTGGGCGCGGCTCTGGAGTTCCTGCTCTCGGGCAAGAGCGCCTACGTTGACGGGCAGTTCATCACCATCGGCACCTCTGCCGGTACGCAGGCACGGCGCCGGTCTGCTCCGCTCGCGGGACGTACGGCAGTGGTCACCGGTGCCGCGCGCGGGATCGGCGCGGAAATTGTCCGCGTGCTGCACCGGGACGGCGCGCACATCATCGCCGTTGACGTGCCGGACGCCGGAGAACAGCTCGCTGCGGTTGCCAACGGCGTCGGCGGCACTGCGCTGCAGGTGGACGTCACGGCTCCTGACGCCGCCGGGCGTATTCTCCGGCATGCTGCAACCCGTTACGGATCTCTCGACATCATGGTGCACAATGCCGGCATCACCCGCGACCGTCTGCTGGCCAACATGGATCCGGCGCGGTGGAACTCGGTCCTGGCTGTGAATCTCGAGTCCCAACTGCGCATCAACGAGGAACTCCTTGCATCCGGTGACTTCAGTAGTGCCGGGAGCATCGTGTGCCTCGCCTCCACCAGCGGCATCGCAGGCAACCGCGGGCAGACCAACTATGCCGCCTCGAAGGCCGGAGTAATTGGAATGGTCAGGGCCACGGCGGATGCGCTCGGCGGCTCCGCGCGTTCGATCAACGCAGTCGCTCCCGGATTCATCGAGACCGACATGACCGCGAAGATCCCGTTCGCTACCCGGGAAGTGGCGCGCCGGCTCAGCAGCCTCCAGCAGGGCGGTCTGCCGGTTGATGTGGCTGAAGCGGTCGCCTTCCTCGCCTCCGCGGGCAGTGCCGGAGTCAACGGTCAGGTGCTGCGGGTGTGCGGCCAAAACCTGGTCGGTGCCTGATGGAGCAGCTGTTGCACGCCCCGCCCCGGCTCACCGCCCTGTACGCCGCTGCGCTGGCGCGCTCAGCGAAGCCCGGACGCAGCCGGGAAGCCGGCAGCCTCCGGTTGCCGACTGACCGCCACCGGCTCGACGGGGTGACTGCCGTTCCGGAGAAGGTCCGGGAGTTCCAGCACCTGATGCGCAGTCCGCAGACCGCGTTCCTTCCGTCCGGGTATCTCCATATCCTCGCGTTTCCCGTGGCTGTGAGCGTTCTCGCCCGGCCTGATTTTCCCTTGCCGCTGCTCGGGATGATCCACCTTAGGAACGAGGTGCAGCACCTCCGCCCCGTCCCGACGGACGCCCGCCTGAGCGTGGTCGCGGGGGTCGAGAACCTGCGGCCGCACCGGAGCGGCACCCAGGTGGACGTGGTGGTGGAGGTGGAAGCCGCGGGTGTACCTGTCTGGACGGGCAGGTCAACCTATCTGGCCAAGGGCATCCAGGCGTCCAGCACCCTGTCGGCCCCATCGACACCGGCCGAACCCGGGCGGGACGAGGGCCTGCCCGCCTTTCCCACGGGGGAGTGGCCGCTGTCCGCGGACACCGGCAGGCGTTATGCGGCGGTGTCCGGCGACTACAACCCCATTCACCTGGGTGTCCCCTCCGCGCGGCTGCTTGGCATGAAGCGCCCGATTGCGCACGGGATGTATCTGGCGTCGCGGATGGTGGCCGAGGCCGGGCCGGGGGAGGACGCCGGCTTCCGATGGACCGTGGAGTTCCGGACCCCGGTCCCCTTGCCGTCGAAGATCCTGCTGTCTGCCCAGGTGGACAGGTCTGATTCGGCGAAGTGGCACGGAGCCGAGGTGGTCGCGTGGGATCCACGCCGCCGTCGAGCCCATTTCGTGGGACGCCTCGAAGCCCTCGGATAGTCCCATGGCCGCGGAATAGTCGCACGGCCGCCAGCCTGTGCGTCGGGGTGAAAATAACGGCGTGGTGCCCACCTACACTGATCTCATGAATGACGATTCCCGGCTCGCCGCTGCCCGCCGTTTCGATGCCGAGGATCCGCTCGCACCATACCGGCTTCTGTTCGAAGGGCACGACGACGACGCCATCACGGCCTACCTGGACGGCAACTCCCTTGGGCGCCCGCTCAGCGCAACCATCGGACGCCTGACCGCTTTTGTCCGGGACCAGTGGGGTGGGCGGCTCATCCGCGGCTGGGACGAGGACTGGCTGCAGCTCCCGCAGCAGGTGGGGGACAGGATCGGCAGGATCACCCTGGGCGCCGGCCCCGGGCAGTGCGTGGTTGCCGATTCCACGAGCGTGCTCCTCTACAAGGTCATCCGGGCAGCGCTCGCCCTGCGGCCAGAACGCTCCGAGATCGTCATCGAACGCGACAACTTCCCCACTGACCGGTTTATCGTCGAGGGCATTGCAGCCGACCGCGGCCTGTCGGTGCGCTGGGTGGAGGCCGACCACGACGCCGGCCCTACTCCGGAGGGGGTGAGCCGCGTGCTCAGCCGGGACACCGCCGTCGTCGTCCTCAGCCATGTCGCCTACCGTTCCGCTCACATCGCGGACATGGAGGCAATCACGCGGCAGGTGCATGACGCCGGAGCACTCATCGTGTGGGACCTGAGCCACTCGGTCGGGTCGGTTCCGGTGCACCTGGACGCGTGCGGCGCCGACTTCGCGGTGGGCTGCAGCTACAAATACCTCAACGGCGGCCCAGGGGCCCCTGCGTGGGCCTATGTCGCGCAGCGGCACCTGACCGACCTTTCGCAGCCCATCCAGGGCTGGCTGGGAAGTGCGGATCCATTTGGGATGGGTTCGGGCTACCAGCCCGCGGAGGGGATCCGCCGCATGGTTTCCGGTACACCGCCGATCCTCGGGATGCTCGCCCTGCAGGACATGCTCGACGTTCTCGAAGACGCCGGTATGGACGCTGTCCGGGCGAAGTCGGTCAGGCTCACCTCCTTCGCCGTCGACACGGTCGAGGAACTGATGGGTTCCTACGGGGTGACGATTGCCTCACCCCGCGATCCCGACCAGCGCGGCAGTCACCTGACGATCGACCACCCTGAGTTCCGCACAATGCTCTCCGACCTGTGGAACGACGGCGTTATTCCGGACTTCCGCAATCCAGACGGCCTTCGTCTCGGGCTGTCTCCGCTGTCCACATCGTTCGAGGAAACCTTCATCGGAATCCGTGCCATCGCCGAAAAGCTCCGGGCGAACCTCCTCGATTGAACTCCTGGGCCCTGATCGTGTTAGAGTTTTTCTCGCTGCTTTCGAAGGTTTTGATCCTCGAAAACACCACCTGCGCGGGTGGCGGAATGGCAGACGCGCTAGCTTGAGGTGCTAGTCCTCTTATTGAGGGTGGGGGTTCAAGTCCCCCTCCGCGCACAACAAAAACCCCGGTTTTCCGGGGTTTTTTTGTGCCCTCATGCGGTGGTGGTACACCAGTGCGCCCGCCCTTTCCGATACTGGAGAGCGGGCGCACCCAAGGCGACGGGATACTACTCGGCGGCAGGGAGCTCCGCGTCCGGGGTCTCCTCGAGGTACGTCGCCTTCCAGGCTCCGTCGGAGTAGACGGCAGTGGCTGAGTAGATGGAGCCGGCCGGGTCGAAGGGACGGGTTTCTTCCACCTCACCCTCGCCGTTGAACGCTGTGTACGCATCGGGGTTGACCGGGATCACGGCGTCAACCTCAACTCCCTCGGCTATCTCCTCGGCAGGGGTGGTGACCAGGATCTGCTTCACCTTGGGCTGCCCGCCCAGGATCCAGCCGCCGTCGTCATACCTTTGGCTGATCGCTTCCGCATCGGCCACCGCTGCGTCCGCTCCGTCAAGGGCGGCGAGCAGGGCCTCGACGTCGCCGGTCTGCTGTGCGTAGGACTTCAGTTCAAAGACGTGATGCAGAAATGCCTTGGCGCCGGCGGCGGTGGGCTCCGACATGAGGTCGTTGACGGCAGGTTCGGAAATGTTCTGCGCCGGTGCGGTTGAGGTGGCGGGGGTCGGTGCCGCGTCCGGGGACACAGCGGCGGTGGTACCGGACTCACCGCAACCGGTAAGTACAGCGAGGGCGACAGCGGCGGTGGCCGCGATCCTGATGGTCTTCATGAGCTCCCCAGAGAGGTAAGTGTGCGCCGAATCGGCAGTGACGCCACCCAGACTAACCGTGGCCTGAGGCAACTAGGGCCCGTAAGGCGTTGATCGTGCTGCAGATCACAGCGCCGTCACTACGCCGGGGCGGCGCATCGGTAGGCTGGTCTCATCACCCACTACCGATGGAGGTCTGCAATGGGCGTCGCCCCCGAAGATGAAGTCGTCCGGATCTGCCGCGAACTGATCCGGATTGACACCTCGAACTTCGGAGACAATGAAGGTCCCGGGGAACGCAGGGCAGCAGAATACGCTGCCGGCCTCATCGAGGAAGTGGGGCTGGAGGCGCAACTGTTCGAATCGGCGCCTGGACGCGCATCGGTGATCACCCGGATGGCCGGCAGCGACTCAAGCCTTCCCGCGCTGGTTGTTCACGGCCATCTCGATGTGGTTCCCGCGCAGAAGGAGGACTGGAGTGTTGATCCTTTCAGCGCGGAGGAACGGGACGGGCTGATCTGGGGCAGGGGGGCGGTGGACATGAAGGACATGGACGCCATGATCCTTTCCGTCCTCCGGTCGATGCAGCGCGAAGGAATCCAGCCCAGACGCGACCTCATCTTCGCCTTCTTCGCCGATGAGGAAGCCGGCGGCAATTACGGAGCCTCGTGGCTGGTCGACAACAAGCCTGAGCTGTTCGACGGCGCTACGGAGGCTATCTCTGAAGTGGGTGGCTTCTCCGCCACCATCGGCGGCCAGCGCACCTATCTCCTGCAGACCGCGGAGAAGGGCATCTCGTGGCTCCGCCTGGTGGCCCACGGGCGGGCCGGACACGGCTCGCAGATCAATACGGACAACGCAGTCACCCAACTCGCGCGGGCGGTGGCGCGGATCGGTGAACACCAGTGGCCGGTTGAGCTGACCCCCACCATGCGCCAGTTCCTGGACGGCGTCACCGAGCTCACCGGAGTCGAGTTCGACGCCGACAATCCGGAGATCCTTCTGAAGGAGCTCGGCACCGTAGCCCGCTTCGTCGGCGCCACCCTGCAGAACACCTCCAACCCCACCGTCCTGAAAGGCGGCTACAAGCACAACGTCATTCCCGGCAGCGCCGAGGCGCTCATTGACGTCCGCACACTCCCCGGGCAGGAGGAAGCAGTCCTCGCGACCATCAAGTCGCTCGCGGGGGATTCGGTGGACGTGAGCTACGCCCACAAGGATGTCTCGCTGGAAGTACCGTTTGCCGGCAACCTGGTGGACATGATGGTGGACTCCCTGCTTGCGGAAGATCCGGGAGCGAAGGTCCTCCCGTACACCCTCTCCGGTGGAACCGACAACAAGTCGCTGAGCAGGCTCGGCATCACCGGTTACGGCTTCGCTCCGCTGCGTCTGCCCGACGACCTGGACTTCACCGGAATGTTCCACGGGGTGGACGAACGGGTGCCGACAGACTCCCTCCGGTTCGGTTCACGCGTCCTCAACCGGCTGCTCACGGGCAGCTGATGCGGGCCACCCCCGAGGAGATTCTTCCCGTAGAGCTTCTTGACCGATTTCGTTCGCGCGCCGCCGGCTATGACGCGCGCAATGAATTCTGCCGGGAGGATTTTGAGGAGCTTGCCGCACGGGGCTACCTCCGGCTCTTCTGCGGCGAGGACGACGGCGGTGCTGCCGCCGGCATGGCGCAGGCGGTCGCCTGCCAGCGAAGACTTGCTGCGGCAGCGCCTGCGACTGCGCTGGCCGTCAATATGCACCTTGTCTGGACAGCGGTGGCGAGGCTGCTCGAACAGGGCGGAGACAGTTCGCTGCGCACCGTTCTCACCGAGGCCTCTGCCGGGGAGGTCTTCGCATTCGGACTGTCCGAGCCCGGCAATGAAGCCGTACTGTTCGACGCCAGGACGGTCGCCGAACATCAGCCGGACGGCAGTTATAGATTTACCGGCACCAAAATCTTCACCAGTCTCTCGCCGGTATGGACCCGCCTCGGAGTCCTGGGCAAGAGCACCGGTGCGGGGAGCGAACAGCTGGTTCAGGGTTTTATCACCCGGGGCTCTGCGGGGATCGAGACCGTCGAGGACTGGGACACTGTGGGAATGCGTGCGACGCAGTCACACACCACGCGCCTGAACGGCGTCGTCATTCCGTCTGAATGGATTTTCCGCCACCTCCCGGTGGGCCCGAACAGGGATCCGTTTGTGTTCGCCGTCTTCGCTGCGTTCGAGACCCTCATCAGTGCTGTCTACGCGGGCATAGCTGATCGTGCCCTCGAACTTGCGGTCCTTGCACCGCTGGAGCGGAGCGCCGGTATGGACGGTGTCCCGGTGGCGTCCCGCCCGGGGGTGCGGGCTGCCGTAGCTGATGCGGCAATGAGCTGGGAGTCGCTCGACGCGCATATCAGGGTGGTGGCCGCAGAGCTTGACGACGGCGTCGATCACGGGGACAGGTGGTTCGCCAAACTCGTGTCGCTGAAGATCCATGCCACCGGCGCGGCCAGGGAGCTTGTGGATGCCGCAGCGTCGGTGTCGGGGGGCCGCGGCTATTTCAATGCCAGCGAGGTCAGCCGGTTGTTCCGGGATGTAGCGGCGGGGGCTTTCCATCCGTCCAGCCTTGAGTCGGCACGCCGGACAGTGGCAACCGCCTGGCTGGGCCCGGAGCAGCAGGAGTAGTTTGACCTTCACGCGGTACGCTGGACCCTCAGAACCTTGCGCCTGAGCCAGAAACGGCGGTGACCGCCAAGATAGATGCAGCTGCGTTCCAGTTCCCACTTGCCGTACTCGGCATGTTCGGTGAGGAGCTGGCGCGCCGCGGACAGCGGCTCACCCGCATTTACCGTGAGCACCAGGTACTCATACTGGCGGCCGTAGTCGCGTTTCCGGGTGGCGGTTGCATTCAGAAATTGTTCGCGCATTTCCCTCCAATTTGCTTCACTTTACCGATAACGTCTAGACCATGAGCATCGATCCGCGTGTCGCATTGCAATCGCTGGTTTCCGCACTCGAAGAGCATCTTGCCGCTGCCGCATCGCGCAGGGGAGACGATGATCCGGCGGTCGAAGCCGCTTACCTGTCGATTGCGGATTCTTTCGAGGCGTACGAGGAATCGCTGTATGACGCCTACGGCGAAGTGACGCCGCTCGTTATTTACGAGGACGATGAAGAGGAAGAAGAAGAGGAAGAGGAGCCGGCCAGCAGGTCCTGACGGAGCCACTGATTCCCCGGCGCTAGCGGGGAGCTGAGACCTCGTCCAGAACACCCGATATCTGTTCGGGCAGCGGCGCCAGCGCACACGCCAGCAGGTCCTTCAGTTGGGCCCCGGTGCGCGCGCCCAGCACGGCCGACGCCACGGTTGGCCGGTGAAGCAGCCAGCGAAGCGCCACGTCTGCGGGCGAGAGTTCCAGTCCGCGGGCAGCGGTGCACACCGCATCGGTGATTCTCGCCGCACGGCCGGACAGATACGGTTCAAGATACCCGGCCCACTGCTCAGACGCGGCGCGGGAGTCCGCCGGTAGCTGCGAACGGTACTTTCCCGTCAATGCACCCCGCCCGAGCGGCGCCCAGGCGAAAGTTCCCACACCGAAGGCTTGCGACGCCGGGAGAACCTCCTGCTCCACGCCACGGCTCAGCAGCGAGTACTCCGTCTCATGGACAGTGATGGGAAAACCGGCAGTTGCACACGCCCTTGCCAACTCCCATCCGGTGTGATTGGTCACACCGACATAGCGGGCCCGCCCCGAGCGGTACGCCCAGTCGAGCGCCTGCAGGGTCTCCTCCACGGGGACGCCCGCGTCGGCCGCAGGGGCCAGCCAAAAATCAACGCTGTCGGTTCCGAGGCGCGACAGTGACGCATCCAGAGAATCGAGAAGACCCTTCCGGGAGACGTCCAGACGCCCGGCGGACCAACCACGGGGAACCCCACCGAGTACGGCGAGCACAACTTCGGACCGGGCCACCACATCGCCGAGGAGCGATCCGAGAACCGCTTCAGCCTGGCCGTCCGAGAAACGGGCGGCCGTGCTGATCAGGGTGCCTCCGGCCTCGACGAACACCCGCAGCTGCTCGCGGGCGGCTTCCTCATCGACGTCCATGCCCCAGGTCATTGTCCCGAGGCCGAGCACAGATACCAGTTGTCCGCTACCGCCCACATTTCGCCACTGCATAGGCCTAAGCCTACTGGCCGAGGGACCCGCGCCGAGCGTTAGCGAGGGGTGGGAGGCCGGGGCGCTGACGCGGGTGCCGGAACCGGTGACGTAGGGTCTTATCTGTGAATTGGATCGAAGCGGCCGTCCTGGGCCTCGTTCAGGGCCTTACCGAATTCCTGCCAATCTCATCGAGTGCGCACCTTCGGATCATGGGAGAACTGCTCCCGAGGGCACAGGACCCGGGAGCGGCGTTCACCGCCATCACCCAGTTGGGAACAGAGACGGCCGTGATCGTCTATTTCTGGCGGGATATCCTCCGGATCATCGGGGCGTGGTGGGGGTCGCTGACGCACAAGGTGTCCAGACATGACCCGGATGCGCGGATGGGATGGCTGGTCATTATCGGCACGCTGCCGATCGTCATCCTGGGGCTGCTCTTCCAGGAGCAGATCGAGAGCACTTTCCGCAGCATGTGGCTGGTGGCAACCATGCTGGTTGTCTTCGGCGTCATCCTTGCTGTTGCCGACGCTATCGGACGGCAGCGCCTCACCCTTGACCGGCTCACGTACCGGCACGGCATTCTGTACGGTTTCGCGCAGGCGCTCGCCCTCATCCCCGGTGTTTCCCGTTCCGGCGGAACCATCACCGCGGGCCTCCTGATGGGCTATACCCGCGAGGCGGCCGCCCGGTACTCGTTCCTGCTCGCCATCCCCGCGGTTTTCGGCAGCGGGCTGTACCAGCTGTACAAGAGCGCGGGAACGCCCGGCCCCTACGGTCCGGGCGAAACACTGCTCGCCACCGTGATCGCGTTTGCCGTGGGATACGTCATCATCGGCTGGTTCCTGAAGTTCGTCTCGACCCGAAGCTATGGCATCTTCGTCTGGTACCGGATCGGGCTGGGGCTGGTCATTTTCCTCCTCCTCGGCTTCGGCGTCATCAGCGCGTAAGGACAGGGTCCGCCATCCGTGCGGACAGCGAAGCGCCCGTTTCCAACCCGTAAGGTAGAACCGTGATTTCCTGGAGTACCCGTTCTGTTCCGGACCTGCCCGGCACCCCGCCGCCCATCCGGCTCTGGGACAGCGCGCTGGAAGCCTTCGCGAAGCTGCCCGGCGAGCCCCGGCAGGGACTGTACGTCTGCGGGATTACTCCCTATGACGCCACCCATATGGGCCACGCGGCAACGTACGTGGCGTTTGACCTGTTGAACCGGCTCTGGCGCGACGCCGGTTCAACCGTCGATTATGTGCAGAACGTCACCGACGTCGACGATCCGCTCCTCGAGCGTGCCGCGGCGACGGATGTCGACTGGATGGACCTCGCCCAATCGCAGACCGAACTCTTCCGCACCGATATGGAGGCACTCAACGTCCTCGCGCCGGATCACTATGTGGGCGCCGTCGAGACGATCGGGGCGATCGTCCCGGTGATTGAAGACCTGCTTGAGCGGAACCTCGCCTACCGGGTCCCGGGATCGGAGACCGAGCCGGACGGTGACGTGTACTTCTCGGTTGAACGGGCTTCGCAGCTTACGGAAACCGCGGGCGGGGCGCAGTGGAAGCCGGGCTTCATCTCCCACCTGAGCGGCGAGGAGATGATCCCTGTTTTCGCTGAGCGCGGAGGGGACCCCGCGCGGCCGGGAAAGCACCATCCGCTCGACCCCCTTCTCTGGCGGGTGGCACGGGAGGGGGAGCCCTCGTGGGACGGGGCATCGCTGGGCACCGGCCGTCCCGGATGGCACATTGAGTGCTCGGTGATTGCACTGCAGCATCTTCCTGCTCCCTTTGCGGTGCAGGGCGGGGGATCCGACCTGATGTTCCC
The DNA here is from genome assembly GCF_000520475.1 of Arthrobacter sp. 35/47. NCBI lineage: Bacteria > Bacillati > Actinomycetota > Actinomycetes > Micrococcales > Micrococcaceae > Arthrobacter > Arthrobacter sp. 35/47. Next base: position 30,393 of record NZ_KI914581.1, on the reverse strand, counting down.
CCACCACGAGATGAGTTCCGGGCACGCCCAGGCCATCTCGGGCCGCCCGCTCGCCCGCCACTACGCGCATGCCGGCATGGTGGGGCTTGAGGGCGAGAAGATGAGCAAATCCAGGGGAAACCTGGTTCTGGTGTCGGCGCTGAGGGAAGCCGGAACGGAACCGGCCGCCATCCGCCTGGCCATCCTGGCCAACCACTACCGTTCCGACTGGTCCTGGACATCGGAAGGGCTCGAGACGGCGCATACCCGGCTGGATGCCTGGCGCGCCGCGCTTGCCGGCGCAACCAGGGAGTCGGTCCTGCGTTTGCTGGGGGAACTGCGCGAAGCTCTGGCGGACGACCTCAACGCGCCCGCCGCCCTGCGGGCAGTGGATAGCTGGTGTGCCGAAACCGCCCACCTCACCGGAACCGACGACGGCGCACAGCTGGCAGCGGATGCTTTTGACGCGCTGCTGGGCGTGCGCCTGAAGGACTAGTCCTTCCGCCTCTTCTTGAGGTAGCGCTCAAACTCCCGTGCGATGGACTCACCGCTTGCCTCCGGGAGGTCCGCGGTGTCCTTCGCTTCCTCCAGCTGCCGCACATAGGCTGCGACTTCCGGGTCCTCAGTGGAGAGTTCATCCACCCCGCGCTCCCATGCCTCCGCTTCCTCGGCCAGGGCCTGGGTATCCAGGCTGACATGGAGCAGTTCCTCAAGCCGGTTCAAGAGGGCCAGCTGGGCTTTGGGCGAGGGAGACTGACCGACATAGTGCGGAACAGCAGCCCACATGGACAGTGTCGGAATGTCGGCGAGCTGACCGACCTCGGCAAGAACCCCGACGATTCCGATGGGCCCCTCGTAGGTTGAGGACTCCACATTGAGCGACTCCCGGACCAGGTCGTCGTCGGAAGAGACAGTGATCGGAATAGGGCGGGTGTGCGGCACGTCGGCGAGGAGCGCTCCAACGAGCACCAGGCAATCGACCTCAAGTTCCTTCGCCATACCGACAAGCTCTGCTGTATAGGCGCGCCACTTATAGGAAGGTTCCACGCCGTGAACGAGAATGACGTCGAGGTCGCTCCCGGGAACGGAGGCCCTGCTGATCCGCGTAGTGGGCCACTTGATCCTTCGCTGACCGGAGCTGTTGCGTCTGATGACCGGCCGGGTGAACTGGAAATCGTAGAACTCATCAGCATCGATGGTTGAAATCTTTTCGCCGTCCCACTGGGTGCCGAGGAATTTCAGGGCATCGCTTGCTGCTTCACCGGCGTCGTTCCATCCTTCGAAGGCGGCGAGCATGACGGTGATCCGGCGCCCGGCGTCCCTCTCCGGGAACAGCGCAGGGATGCCGTCGGGTCTACCCTCAGTCTGGTTGTCTTCGAACGTACTCACCGTTTCACCCTAAACCTCTGCCGCTGCCCTGTCAGGCGCCACCTCGCCGCTTCGCGTAGAGCGCACCCGCAGGGCGGCCCTGCATGGGCACGTAGACTTGGGGCATGGTCACCCCTTCCAGCGATACGGCTGTGCCCTCGGACATGCAGCGCAGTGCCGGGCACAGTGAGCCAGCCGGGCGCCGCCTCCAGGCGGTGCTCTGGGACATGGACGGCACCATCGTGGACACCGAGCCGTACTGGATCGAGGCTGAGTACGGGCTTGTCGCAGCGCACGGCGGAACATGGTCGGATGAGAAGGCTGAAGGGCTGGTAGGCCAGGCGCTCACATTCTCAGCCGGAGTGCTGCAGGAGGCGGGGGTGCAGCTCAGCGTGCGGGAGATCATCGACACGCTCACCGAAGAGGTCACCGCCAAGGTTCGCCAGGCAGTCCCGTGGAGGCCCGGAGCGCGGGAGCTTCTGCTGGAGCTTCGGGACCGCGGCATTCCCTGCGCCCTCGTTACCATGTCCGAGCACGCCCTGGCCGCCGAGGTGGCTTCCCACCTTCCGGACGGCACCTTTGAGCTTCTGGTCACAGGCGACCGCGTGGCGAAGGGAAAGCCTGACCCGGAGGCCTACGAGACCGCATTCGAGGAGCTTTCCGCCCGGCGTCCGTTGGACATGGCCCGGGTCGTTGCGATTGAAGACAGCCTGCCGGGGGTTACTTCGGCGAAGGCCGCCGGAGTGCTTACCCTCGGTGTGCCGCATTTCGTTGCATTGCCGCCGGACTCCAGCGACCATCAGTGGCCCACCCTCGACGGACGCGGGGTGGAGGATCTGGAAGACCTGGTTCACCCGCATGCCGGGGACCACTCCGGCCGCAGGCGAACCGCGTGAGCAGGTCCCGACGGATGGAAGCGGCCCGCCAGGACGGCATACCGCTGGGGCGGATCCTCGGCATTCCAGTGGTTCTCGCATGGTCCTGGTTCATCATCGCGGCCTTTGTGGTCATTGTCTTCGGTCCGCAGGTGGCGGACCTCTATCCCACCCTTGGACCGGGCGCTTACGGCGTCGCGTTCGCCTATGCAGTGCTGCTCGCGGCTTCGGTACTCATTCATGAACTTGCTCATGCCCTGTCCGCCCGCCGGTTCGGCTGGCCGACCACGAGGATCGTCCTGAACCTCTGGGGCGGTCACACCCAGTTCGAGAACTTCGCAGCAAGTCCCGGCAGGTCACTGATTGTTGCTCTTGCGGGACCCGCCGCGAATCTGGTCCTGGCGCTTCTCGGATGGGGTGCACTCCAGCTGGTGGAGCCCACCGGAGTGGCCAATCTCCTCGCCAACATCCTGATCTGGGCCAACTTCCTCGTCGCCGCCTTCAATGTGCTTCCCGGACTACCCCTCGACGGCGGGCGGATCGTCGAATCCGCTGTGTGGCGTGCAACCGGAAGCCAGGAGAAGGGGACCGTAGCCGCGGGCTGGAGCGGGCGGATCATCGCCGTCGGAATTGTGGCCGCCGTGGTACTGGTACCGCTGGTGGCCGGGAGCCAGCCAGGCGTTGTCACCGTGCTTGTCGCCGTCGTCATGGGCGGTTTCCTATGGATTGGGGCAAGCTCGGCCATTTCCAACGCCAGGATGCGCCTCCGCCTCCCCGCGGTGAGCGCGGGGAGGCTGCAACACCCCGCGGTGGGTGTGCTGGCCGGCACCTCGGTGCACCAGGTGAAGCGGCTGATCGCCGACAGGCCGGGTATCGACGTCGTACTCACCGGTCCGAACGGCTTGCCGGAAGCGGTCGTGGACCAGGGAGCGCTCGCGGCCGTCCCCGACTCGCAGGCAGACAGAACGCCGGCCAACGCGGTGGCCCGGGCGCTCGCACCCGGCGCGTACGTCCCCGAATTTGCTGAGGGGCAGGAGCTGGTGCAGTACCTGGCCAGGCTGGCGGGCAGCGAGTACGCGGTCATGGACAGGCAGGGGACCGTCACCGGCCTGCTGCATCAGTCCGTGGTTGTTGCAGCGATCACCGGCCGCCGCCACCCCGGCATCAACTGACACCTACAGCACCCGGGCGCCCTGCAGCTGCCTGAAGAACCACCGGAGGATTTTCATGAACACCAGCCAGTCCCGCACGGAAACCGAGCCCGAGGCCGTGCAGCCCCAAGCCCCTCAGCCGCACGGAGCAGCGGCACGCCGTGGGCCTCTGCGTGCCGGCGAGCGCGTGCAGCTGACCGATGAGAAGGGGCGGATGAACACCATCACGCTGACCCCGGGCGGGGCGTTCCACACGCACAAGGGATTCCTCAGCCATGACCAGCTGATCGGTGCCTCCGAAGGGACAATCGTCACCAACACCACGGGCGCCCAGTACCAGGCGCTCCGGCCGCTGCTGTCCGACTTCGTGCTCTCGATGCCGCGCGGTGCGGCCGTGGTGTACCCCAAGGACGCGGGCCAGATCGTCACCATGGCTGACATTTTCCCCGGAGCACGGGTGGTGGAAGCCGGCGTCGGATCAGGTGCGCTGTCCATCTCCCTGCTGCGCGCCGTCGGGGACAACGGGTACCTCCACTCATTCGAGCGGCGGGAAGAATTCGCCGATATCGCAAAGGGAAACGTCGAGACCATCTTCGGCGGCGAACACCCGGCGTGGCAGATCACGCTGGGAGACTTCCAGGAACAGGTCCTTGAGGCTGAGAAGCCGGGCAGCGTGGACCGTGTGGTGCTCGACATGCTCGCCCCGTGGGAATGCCTCGACGCCGTAGCAACGGTGCTCGCGCCCGGCGGCGTCTGGATCAACTACGTCGCCACCGTGACGCAGCTGTCGCGCACTGCTGAGGCAATCCGCGCAGACGGGCGGTTCACCGAGCCTGAGGCGTGGGAGTCAATGGTGCGCGGGTGGCACCTGGAGGGTCTGGCTGTGCGGCCCGACCACCGCATGGTTGCGCACACCGGCTTCCTGCTCACCACACGGAGGCTTGCCCACGGCGTGACCGGCATCAGCACCAAGCGCCGGCCGTCAAAGACCGGGTTCAGTGAGGAAGATCTCAACGCCTGGACTCCGCAGGCAGTAGGCGAGCGGGCCGTATCGGACAAGCGGCTCCGGCGCGTCGCACGGGACGCAAGCTCCACCATCCAGCGGGGAGCCCTTCCGCCCGAGGAGGCGCAGGCGCGGCGCGATTCCCAGGCGGCCGACCCGGTCGACTGAGGCGCGCGGGGGCAAGATGACGAAGTTATCACTTTCAGTCGGATCGCCCGTTCACTGCGCTATGGTCGAAGGAGAACGCAACGACAACGGTGAAGGTGGCGATCGCGTTGGATACATCGAATAACGATTCCGGAACGCCGCAGTCAGCGCCTGACTCCGGCCGGTCTCCCGCCGACGGACAGCTTGCCGTCGCCCAGCGCCAGATCAATGTTCTCCGCGACAAACTACGCCACATCGACCGTCAGCTGGCAGCCGCTACCCAGAACAACACGCGGCTCGTCGCTGCGCTCGAAGCTGCCAGAACCGAGATCGTCCGGTTGAAGGCTGCCCTGGAAAAGGAAGGGGCGGCGCCCTTCAGCTTCGCAACCGTCATCGAGGTGAACCCGCGGTCGTCCACCGACGGCTCCAACGGCGCGCAGGCCTCCCTCCAGGACAGCGCGGACATCTTCCAGTCGGGCCGCAAACTCCGGGTCGCGGTCAGCCCGCTGGTCAGCGTGGACCAGCTGATGCCCGGGCAGGAGGTGCTCCTGAATGAATCCCTGACAATCGTCGCGGGTCTCGCATTCGAGCGCGCCGGCGAACTGGTGACAATCAAGGAACTGCTCGGCAAGGACCGGGTCCTGGTCATCGGCCGTGCCGATGAAGAGCGCGTCGTGCGTCTGAGCGGCCCGCTGCAGCAACAGAAAATCCGCGTCGGCGATGCTTTGTCCGTCGACAACCGAACCGGCTACGCGCTTGAGAAAATCGCCCGCAGCGAGGTCGAGAACCTGGTCCTCGAGGAGGTGCCGGATATCGCCTACGAGGACATCGGAGGCCTCGGTCCGCAGATCGAACAGATCCGGGACGCCGTAGAGCTGCCGTTCCTCCATCCGGATCTCTACCGCGAGCACGGGCTGAAGGCTCCCAAGGGGATCCTTCTCTACGGCCCGCCAGGCTGCGGGAAGACCCTGATCGCCAAGGCCGTCGCCAACTCGCTCGCCGCGCGGGCTATCGAACGGACCGGATCCGAGGAAACCCGCAGCTACTTCCTCAACATCAAGGGCCCGGAACTGCTCGACAAGTATGTCGGCGAAACGGAGCGGCACATCCGGCTGATTTTCGCCCGAGCCCGCGAGAAGGCGTCGGACGGTTCGCCGGTCGTGGTCTTCTTCGATGAAATGGACTCGCTGTTCCGCACGCGTGGAACGGGCGTTTCATCCGACGTCGAGACCACTATCGTGCCGCAGCTGCTCAGCGAGATCGACGGAGTCGAAAAACTTGAGAACGTGATCGTCATCGGCGCCTCAAACCGTGAAGACATGATCGATCCGGCAATCCTGCGTCCGGGGCGTCTCGACGTGAAGATCAAGATCCACCGCCCTGACGCCGAAGGGGCCGCGGAGATCTTCGCCAAATACATCACCGAAAATCTGCCCCTGCACCGTGATGATCTCGCCGAGTACGGCGGAAGCGTTCCGGACACAATCCACGCGATGATCCGCCGGACGGTGGAGAAAATGTACTCGACCGAGAAGTCCAACGAATATCTTGAGGTGACCTACGCCAACGGTGATACCGAGATGCTGTACTTCAAGGACTTCAACTCCGGCGCCGTCATCCAGAACGTGGTGGACCGTGCGAAGAAGAGCGCAATCAAGGATCTGCTGTTGAACGGACACAAGGGGCTGCGCATCGAGCACCTGCTGCAGGCTGTGGTGGACGAGTTCCGTGAGCACGAAGACATGCCCAACACCACCAACCCGGACGACTGGGCACGGATCTCCGGCAAGAAGGGCGAGCGCATCACGTACATCCGGACGATCGTCCAGGGCAAGGCCGGGCAGGAGCCCGGCAAGACCATCGAAACGACCGCCAACACAGGACAGTATCTGTGACGGGACCTTCCTCTTCACCTGTACCACCCATAGATGCAGCACCTCTGACAGTCCACCGGGTCATGGGCACAGAGACCGAATACGGGATCATTGCGCCCGGAATCCCGGACGCCAATGCCACAGTGCTCTCCACGCAGGTGGTGAACGCCTACGCCGCTACCCTTCGGGAAGGCCTGGGTAACCTCGCCGGGACGCGCTGGGACTACACGGACGAGGCCCCGTTGTCCGACGCCCGCGGCTGGCAGCTGGGGCGGGCAGCGGCCGATCCGTCGCAACTTACCGACCAGCCTCCGGTTCTCACAGCCGAGCAGGTTGCCATGGTGGATCAGGGGCCCATCGACTCCCCGGAAGACACCGCGGTGCTGATGAACCTGGTGCTCGGCAATGGTGCCAGGCTCTACGTGGACCACGCGCACCCTGAGTACTCGAGTCCGGAGGTGACCAGCCCCCTGGACGCGGTGCGATGGGACCGGGCGGGCGACGTCGTTGTGCAGTGTGCAATGGAGCGGATCGCCCGGACCCCCGGATTTTCCCCTGTGATCCTCTACAAGAACAACACGGACAGCAAGAGCGTTTCCTACGGGTCCCACGAGAACTACCTCGTTCCCCGCAGCGTCCCCTTCGGGAAGATCGCCGCGGCGCTCATCCCGTTCTTCGTGACACGCCAGGTGATCTGTGGTGCAGGGCGGGTGGGGATCGGCGCACTGAACCAGTCGCCCGGTTTCCAGTTGAGCCAGCGGGCGGACTTCTTCGAGAATGAGGTGGGCCTCGAGACGACCGTCCGCAGGCCAATCATCAATACCAGGGACGAGCCGCACGCCGTAGCTGAAAAGTACCGCCGACTGCACGTCATCATTGGTGACGCCAACCTTTCAGAGGTGTCCAACTTCCTGAAGCTCGGCACCACCTCACTGGTTTTGGCGCTGATCGAGAACGAGCTGGCCCCGATACCGGAAATCGCCGAACCCGTGCGCGAGCTCCAGGCGGTAAGCCACGACCCATCGCTTCGCCACCTCGTCACCCTCGCGGACGGCCGCAGGGTCACTGCCCTGGACGTGCAGGAGATCTACCTGGAAGCGGCCCGTTCCGCCGTAGACCTCCAGGGAGGCGGTGATGAACAGACGGCGGCGGTGCTGCGGCGCTGGGAGTCCCTCATTTCAACGCTGCGCACCGATCCCATGGACGCGGCACAGCAGCTTGACTGGGTGGCGAAACTGAAGGTGCTCGAAGCATACCGGGACCGGGATTCGCTGGAGTGGAAGGACCCCCGCCTGGCGCTCATCGATCTGCAGTACGCCGACCTCAGGCCGGCCAAGGGAATCCACTACCGGCTTGCCGCGCGCGGAGCGATGGAACGGCTGGTGAGCGAGGAGGATGTGCTCGCGGCCGCCTCCAACCCGCCCCGCGACACGCGCGCCTACTTCCGGGGGCGATGCATCTCCTCCTTCCCGAAGGAAGTAGTCGGGGCAAGCTGGGACTCAATCATCTTCGAACTGCCTTCACAGCGGCGGCTGCAGCGGATTCAGACCAGGGAGCCCCTGCGCGGGACGGCGGCACTGACCGAGCGCCTGTTTGACGGTTCGCGCACGGCTGAGGAATTTGTCTCCCGCCTGCAGGGCGGTCCGGAACCCAGCATGGCACCATAGAAGTAGCCGACAACAGGCACCAGAGAAGGGCTCTCACCATGGCAACACAGGATCAGCGAAACACCGGATCACGGCCCCAGGAGCAGGACGAGGTCGCACCGGACCCCACGCCCGCTCCGGCCGCCGGACAGTCGCAGGACACCAGCCAAACCGAGGGTGTTGACGACCTCCTCGACGAGATCGACGGCGTGCTGGAGTCCAATGCAGAAGAGTTTGTCCGCGGATTCGTACAGAAGGGCGGACAGTAGCGCATGCTGCCGGAAGACGCGGCCGCAACCATAGGTCGGGCCGCTTCCACCTCTTTCTCCGACTACATCGCCGCACAGAACCCCGCCGCACTTCCCTCTGCCCGGAACGCAGCGAACCACACCGGTACCGACCTCGCACCGCACGCCACCACGATTGTGTCGCTGACCTACGCCGGCGGCGTGCTCATGGCAGGGGACAGGCGGGCCACGATGGGCAACATCATCGCCAG
>NZ_KI914581.1:17597-21751 GCF_000520475.1 Arthrobacter sp. 35/47 | reverse complement strand
TGGGCAACATCATCGCCAGCCGCCACATTGAGAAGGTATTCCCTGCAGACATGTTCTCTGTGCTGGGGATAGCGGGCAGTGCGGGGATTGCCCTCGATATCACGCGCCTGTTCCAGGTCGAGCTCGAGCATTACGAAAAGATCGAAGGCACCCGGATGAGCCTCGACGGCAAGGCGAACCGGCTCGCGGCCATGATCAGGGCCAATCTTCCGCTCGCCCTGCAGGGCCTGGCGGTTGTGCCGCTGTTCGCCGGCTTTGACACGACACGCAGGATCGGCCGCCTCTTCTCCTATGACGTCACGGGCGGCCGCTATGAGGAGCAGGAACATCACTCGGTCGGCTCCGGATCGGTCTTTGCCCGGGGTGCGCTGAAAAAGTTGTGGAAACCGAATCTCGGTGAGGATGAAGCCGTGAAAGTGGCGGTGGAATCACTGTATGACGCTGCGGATGATGATTCTGCGACCGGCGGACCGGACGTGGTGCGGCAGCTTTGGCCCGTTGTCTATACCGTGAACGGCGCCGGCGCCCGCCGCATCCCCGAGCGCAGCCTTGCCCGGGCAGCGGAGGAGATCATTGCGTCCCGGTCGGTATCAGGGCGGGAGGCCTGACCATGACGCAGCAGTTCTACGTTTCACCCGAGCAGCTCATGAAGGACCGCGCCGATTTCGCGCGGAAGGGAATCGCGCGCGGGCGCTCCGTTGTGGTCCTCACCTGCAGGGAAGGCATCGCGCTGGTTGCCGAGAACCCTTCTCCCTCGCTCCACAAGCTCGGCGAGATCTACGACCGCATAGCTTTCGCCGCAGTAGGCAAGTACAACGAATTTGAGAGCCTACGGCAGGCCGGCGTTCGGTATGCGGATGTTCGAGGGTACTCGTATGACCGTGAGGACGTCACGGCACGCGGCCTGGCGAGCGTGTACGCACAGAGCCTCGGGGCGGTGTTCACCGCTGAGAGCAAGCCGTTCGAGGTGGAGCTGGCGGTGGCAGAGGTAGGGACTACCATTGCCCAGGACCACATCTATCGCCTTACCTTCGACGGGTCCATCGCGGATGAGACCGGCTTCATTGTCATGGGCGGTCAGGCGGACGCGGTGGTGGAGGCGCTGAAAGGTCGCTGGAACGCAGAACAGGATTTCGGCGAGGCCATCCGCGCGGCCGTCGATTCCCTGCGGTACGACGGCGGATCCACCGCCGAACCCCGCGCCCACCTCGGATCGAGGACCCTGGAGGTGGCGGTGCTGGACCGCGACCCGCTGACCGCCCGCGGCAGCATCAGGGCATTCCGCCGGGTCCCTGCGCAGGAACTGGACGCCATGCTCGGCAATGATCGGGCGGCGGTGTAATGGATCGCCGGATCTACGGAATTGAGACGGAGTTCGGGATCGCCTACTCCGGTCCCAACTCGCGGCCGCTGTCACCGGAGGAGGTGGCCCGCTATCTCTTCCGGAAAGTGGTGAGCTGGGGCAGGTCTTCGAACGTCTTCCTGACCAATGGGTCCCGCCTGTACCTGGATGTTGGGTCCCACCCGGAGTACGCAACCGCCGAATGCGACGACGTGGCCCAGCTGATCGCCCACGATCGCGCCGGCGAGCTCATCCTTGAAGACCTGATCACCGAGGCCCAGCGGAAGCTCGGACAGGAGGGCTACGACGGCCGCGTCTACCTCTTCAAGAACAACACCGACTCCGCAGGAAACTCCTACGGCTCCCACGAAAACTATCTGATACCGCGGAAGCTGGAGTTTTCCCGCCTCTCCGACATCCTGATCCCGTTCCTTGTGACCCGGCAGCTTCTCGTCGGAGCCGGGAAGGTGCTGAAGACACAGTCCGGCTCGCTCTATGCCTTCTCCCAGCGGGCGGACCACATCTGGGAGGGTGTCTCCTCCGCGACAACCCGCTCACGGCCGATCATCAATACCCGTGATGAACCACATGCCGACGCCGAATACTACCGGCGGCTGCACGTGATCGCCGGTGACTCGAACATGTCCGAGACAACCACGCTCCTGAAGGTTGCGGCCGTGGACCTGATACTGCGGATGATCGAAGCCGGCGTCATCATGCGCGATTTCCGCCTGGAGAACCCCATCCGCAGCATCCGGGAAATCTCGCATGACCTCACCGGCCGTCAGCCCCTGAAGCTCGCGAACGGCAGGAGGGTATCGGCACTCGACATCCAGCGGGAGTACCTCGGCCGGGCAAGGTCCTTCGTCGAAACTGAGGGCGCCCACACCCCGCACATTCCCCGGGTCCTGGAGTTGTGGGAGCGCACCCTGGACGCAGTCGAAACCGGAAACCACGCCCTGGTTGACCGGGAAATCGACTGGGCGATCAAGAAGAAGCTCATCGACCGCTACATGGACCGGAACAGCCTGGATCTTGAGGCCGCCCGGGTGGCCCAGATCGACCTGACCTACCATGACATCTCCCGGACACGTGGACTGTTCTTCATGCTGCAGAGCAGGGGAGAGACTGAGCGGGTGGTGGACGACGTCGACATCAAGGCCGCAGTGGACATCCCGCCGCAGACTACGCGGGCACGCCTCCGAGGCGAATTTGTGCGCCGGGCCAAAGAGGCCAACCGGGATTTCACCGTCGATTGGGTCCACCTGAAGCTGAATGACAGGGCGCAGCAGACCATCCTGTGCAAGGACCCGTTCGCCTCGGAAGACGAGCGGGTTACGGCCCTTTTGGAGCACCTCTGAAGGTCCCCGCACCGGGAGGTCGGGGAGAAACTTCCTGACCCAACCCGTTAGGGTAGGTAAGTCCGGTGCCGAGAGGACGGCCGGCAGGAGCGCGGAGCCGCGTTCCCCATCCCACGTGAAAGAAATACCGTGCGCAAAGTATTAGCATTCCTGCTGCCCGCGATGCTGTTCCTGACGGCATGCAGCGGAGCCAGCACACCGGCGGACTTCGACCGGGAAGGCAAGTCGGCCGGTGCTGCCGAAACCCTAGAGTCAGTCGAGGTCACAGACGCAGGCCCTGAGACTGTCCCGGAGGTGGAGTTCGACGCCCCGCTCACCATTACCGACACGGCCGTCCGCGCTGTCACTGAAGGCGACGGCGAAGTCATCGAGGCCGGTCAGGACCTGAAGTTCCATCTGGTGTTCTTCAACGCCGACGACGGCAGCGTCCTCCAGGACTCGTACGGCGCAGGCCAGCCCCAGTCCCTGGCGCTCACGGATCAGCTCAAGGAAGCCGACCCGGAGCTCTACGAAGTACTGGTCGGGAGCAAGGTCGGCTCGCACATCGCCTACACGGCACCCCTTGAGGTCCCGGAAGGATCCGAGGCACCGCCGAACCAGCTGCTGGTCCTGCAGGTCATCAGTGCACAGGATCCCCCCAAGAAGCTTTCCTCCGAGGAAGTCGCGGAACTGGAGGAAGCCGGGCAGCTGCCCACCGTGACCCTCGATGACCAGGGCGTTCCCTCAATCGAGTTCCCGGACAATGACGCACCTGCCGACCTCGTCGTCAAGGTCATCGAGGAAGGAACCGGCGAAGAGATCACCGAGGCGGACACCATCGCCGCCAACTACACCGGGTGGTCCTGGCAGGGCGAGCAGTTCGACTCCAGCTTCGAACGCGGCGAGCCGTCGGAGTTCCCGCTCAGTGGAGTCATCCCCGGATGGACCCAGGGCCTGTCCGGACTCACAGTGGGCTCAAAAGTCCTGCTCGTGATCCCGTCGGTCATGGCCTACGGGGACCAGCCCGCACAGGGACCAGCCGGACCGCTGGCCTTCTATGTCGAAATCATTGAAAAAGTACCCGCAGAATAAAAGGAGTCACCATGTCGTTCGGACAGCGCGAATATGACCGCACCAAGCCGGAGGTCGATTTCCCCGGTGAGAACCTGCCGGAAGACCTTGTCGTCAAGGACCTCATTGAGGGCACAGGCAGGGAGGCCCAGGCTGGGGATACCGTCTCGGCACACTACGTCGGAGTGGCCTTCTCGACCGGCGAAGAGTTCGATTCCTCGTGGAACCGCGGCGCGCCGCTGGACTTCCGCATCGGCGTCGGTCAGGTTATCCAGGGATGGGACCAGGGGATTCCAGGCATGAAAGTCGGCGGACGACGCCGGCTGGAAATCCCGCCGCACCTCGCCTACGGAGACCGCGGCGCAGGCTCCGCGATCGCGCCCGGAGAGTCCCTGATCTTC
>NZ_KI914581.1:11375-17497 GCF_000520475.1 Arthrobacter sp. 35/47 | reverse complement strand
ACCGGTGTCGCTGCCCGCCCTTCGTCGTCGGCGCCGGGTGAGACGGTATCCTTGCGACCGTGTCAGCGAAACGTACGGAACGCCTGCTCACCCTGGTGATGCTGCTCCTTTCCAACCGGCAGGGATGGACCAAGGAGGAGCTGTTCCGTGAGATTGAGCAGTATGAACAGGCGCCGACCCCTGCTGCCCGGGAGAAACTCTTTGACCGGGACAAAGCGGCACTGCGCGATCAGGGAATACCGCTTGAGGCTTTCACCGAGGACCCATTGTTCGACCATGACAACGCGTCCACCCGCTACCGCATCAACGCCGAGGACTACCGGCTCCCGGGCATGAGCTTTACCGCCGCGGAATCAGCCGCCCTGACCATTGCCGCCGGAATGTGGCAGGAAGCATCGCTGGGTCCGGCAGCATCACGGGCACTCAGGAAGCTTCACGGCAGGGGAGTCGACACTGAATCAGGCCCTCCGGCCGCCATCGATGCCAGGATCCGCACCAATGAGCCGTTCTGGGACACACTCTGGCAGGCAACCACAGCACGCCGCGTGGTCCGGTTCGGATACCGGGCGGCGAGCACGGGGGATGATCGGCAGCGGACAGTACAGCCGTGGGGAATGGGAAGCCGCTTCGGGCACTGGTATCTGGTTGGCTTCGATCTCGACCGTCAGGCTGAACGCTGGTTCCGCCTGACACGGATCACAACGCCTCCCCTCATACGGGCAGGTACCTACAGCGTGCCGCCGGAATTTTCCATGTCGGCGTCACTGGCGAGCCTCACGGCAGCGGAGCGGGGGCGCAGGGCCACCGTCGCAGTGAGGGCGGAAACATGCCATATCCTCCGGGCCAGGCCGGGCGCAGTGTCCTCGCCCCGCGGCGAGGGGTGGGACAACCTCGAGTTCAGCTATTCCGATGAGGAAGCGGCAGCCGGCGAAATCGCCTCCTTCGGCGCGAACGCCGTCACGCTGTCCCCGGAGCCGCTCGCAGCGGAGGTACGGCGCCGGCTGGAAGGTGCCGTGCAGGCGCTTGGCACCGCACCGCCGTCGTTCTCCCTGGACGAAGCTCCTGCCAGGCCGGCCGCCGCCAGGTCCGTCAACTCGACGGAGGACCGGCTCCTGCGCCTGCTGGACCTGGTGCCGTACCTGCTGAACCATCCGGGAGTTGAAGTGTCCGTTGCGGCACGTGATTTCAACATCCCGGCGGCCCAGCTGATCAGCGATGTCGAGCTGCTTTTCGTCAGTGGACCGCGGTTCTACCCCGACGGCCTGATCGACATCCAGCTGGAGGACGACCGTATCCACGTGAGCGATCCCCAGTCCCTTGGAGATCCCATCCGCTTCGGGCTTGATGAAGCCTGCGCGCTCCTGGTGGGGCTGGATACACTCATGAACCTGCCGGGCCTTCCCGATGACTCCGCTGTCCGTTCCGCCCGGGAAAAGCTCCGTGCAGGCGCAGGCGACGCAGCGCGGATGAACGACTCAATCGCCACCAGGATCGCCGAGGATGAGCTGGCCCCCGTGATCGCGGCTGTACGGGCAGGGATCGAACAGCGACGCCAGGTGCATCTGCGGTACGTGGTGCCGGCACGGGACGAAGTCACGGAGAGGTTCGTCGAGCCTCTCCGGGCCTTCCTCCACGAGAACGCGTGGTATCTGGATGCCTGGTGCCACCGGGCGGGGGGTCGTCGGAACTTTCGCCTCGACCGTATCCAGAGCATGGAACTGACCGATCGGCCCGTCACCGTGGAGGCTGGAACGCCCCCGGTGATCTTTGATCCGGCGGGCGCGGACACCACCGTGGTGCTTGTCCTGGCAGCCGGCGCACAGTGGATCGCGCAGTCCTATGCTGCGGAACGGACTGCACGGACCGAGGACGGTCGCCTCGCTGCGGAGATCAGGGTCAGCACCACAACGTGGCTTCCGGGCCTGGTGGCGAGTCTCGGCGGCGAGTGCACCATCGCCGAACCGGCGGCCGAACGCGGGAAGGCACTGCACTTCGCCGAGGCTGCCCTGGCGGCATCCGCACACCCCGCCGGCGCCTAGACTGGGAAGATGGAATGGTGGACCTGGATTCTCCTGTGGCTGGCCCTCGCTGCGCTGGCACTTCTCTTCCTCGGTTACCTCGCGTGGCGGATCTTCCGCGGATTCACCGCCCTGATGGACGACGCCGGACGGGCCTCTGAGCTGCTGGCCCCCGGATTCGATGGCCAGGAAGCGCGGAATGCGCCACCCGCGCAGACAGCAGCCTTCAGGTCGCCCGCCGAGGTCAGGGCAGAAAACGCAGTGGCCTCACGGGCGAGGAAATGGCAGCGGCTTGAGCGACGGGTGAGGCGCCGGTCCGTCCGCGGCCAGCCCCAGCTGCTGCGTGACATGCCGCACCTATGACCTAGACTTTAAACCAGACTCACGAGAGGACATTCGTCATGCAGATCCAGGGTTGGCACATTCTTATCATCATCGTGATTGCGATCCTCTTGTTTGGTGCTCCCAAACTGCCGGGCCTGGCACGCAGCGTCGGGCAGTCGCTCCGGATCTTCAAGTCCGAGGTCCGGCAGATGAAGGAAGAAAACGGCACCGACGACCCCAATGGGACCTCCCCGGTGGAGGGCCGGGTCGTGGATCAGCCGCGGCAGGATGATGCACAGCGGGGGAACCAGGATACCCAGCCCGGGACAACCCGCCCCACGGGTCCGGGCAGCACGTCTTCCACCAGCTGAGCACCATGCCGCGGGGCAAGGGTCGCAAGGCGAATCCCGAAGGGCGGATGGCGCTCAAGGAACACCTCATCGAGGCACGGAACCGGTTGTTCAAATCCGGCATTGCGCTGGTCATCGGGACGGTCATTGGATTCTTCATCTATAACCCGGTGCTTGAGGCGTTGTCCGAGCCCGTGCGCAACATCAATGAGATTGACGGCCGCAACGCTGCGCTGAACTTTGACGGGGTCGGCTCGCCGTTTGACCTGATGATCCAGATATCGGTCTTCCTCGGTCTGGTCATCGCGAGCCCCGTCTGGCTTTATCAGCTGTGGGCATTCATCACGCCGGGACTACGGGTGAAGGAAAGGCGCATCGCGCTCGGCTTCATTGCTGTTGCAGTGCCCCTCTTCATCGCGGGGCTTTATCTCGCCTGGCTGATCCTGCCAAGCGCGGTGCGGGTGCTCACGGACTTCACCCCGGCGGGTTTCGCCAACCTGATCTCCGTTCCGGTGTACATCACGTTCCTGCTGCGGCTGATGCTGGCCTTCGGCATCGCCTTCCTCCTTCCGGTGGTGCTCTTTGGGTTGAACCTCGTCGGGGTCATCAAGGGCAAGCAGGTATTGAAATCCTGGCGCATCACCGTGTTCCTCATCTGCCTTTTTGCCGCCATGGCAGCGCCCGGCGGTGATGCGATGAGCATGTTCTACCTGGCCGTCCCGCTACTGCTGCTGTTCTTCGTCGCTATCGGCCTTTGCCTGCTCAATGACAAGCGCCGCGAAAAGCGCAATGCGGAGCGGGATGCCGATATCGAGGCGAATGCGGACACTCCCTCCAGACTTGATGAGGTCTGACTGCCCACGGGATGCAGGAGCGGCGCCGCCGGAGAGTCTAGGCTTGATCCATGACCTCCCCAGCCGAGCGGTACCAGGCAGCGCAGGCACGCAACAGGTATGAAAGAACCCGGCTGCACCAGTTCGAACAAACCCTCGGATTCGAGCTCGATGAGTTCCAGCTGGACGCCTGCACATCGCTGGAAGCGGGCAGGGGAGTGCTGGTGGCAGCCCCCACCGGAGCGGGAAAAACCGTGGTCGGGGAATTCGCCATCTTCATGGCGCTCAGCAACGGGCTCAAAGCCTTCTACACCACCCCTATCAAGGCGCTGAGCAACCAGAAATACGCTGAACTCGCCGCCCTGCATGGAGCGGACCGTGTGGGTCTCCTGACCGGTGACACCAGTATCAATTCCGAGGCGCCCGTCGTCGTCATGACCACCGAGGTGCTCCGCAACATGCTGTACGCGGACTCCGACACGCTGGCCGGCCTCGGGTACGTCGTCATGGACGAAGTGCATTACCTCGCTGACCGGTTCCGCGGTGCGGTGTGGGAAGAGGTGATCATCCATCTGCCCACCGAGGTCAAGGTGGTTTCCCTGAGCGCAACAGTGTCGAACGCCGAGGAGTTCGGCGCCTGGCTGCACACCGTGCGCGGAGATACCGATGTGGTGGTGTCGGAACACCGGCCGGTGCCCCTGTGGCAGCACGTCATGGTCGGCCAGGAACTCCTGGATCTCTTTGCGGGTGAGGTTGCGTTCGATGAAGCGGCTGCGGAGGGTTCCACCAGCGGCGCCGAAGAGAAGTTCACCGTCAACCCTGAACTGCTTGATCTGGCCACCAGCGAGACGCGGCTGAACCAGCGTGCCCGCTGGGGTTCCGGCGCCAAACGCGGCCGCGGCGGACCCAACCGGTACCAGACACCGCAGACGGCGGTGAGAAGAGCCAGCCGGCCGCAGGTGATTTCCGCCCTCGACAAGGAAGGGCTCCTTCCTGCCATCACCTTCATCTTCTCGCGCAACGGCTGCGAGGCTGCAGTCACCCAGTGCCTCGACGCCGGGCTATGGCTGACCACGGAATATGAACGCGGTCTGATCAGTGACCGCATTGAGGAAGCAACGCTCGACATCCCCGAGGAAGACCTCGAGGTACTCGGGTTCTGGTCCTGGCGGGAGGGGCTCATCCGCGGCTTCGCTGCCCACCACGCCGGAATGCTGCCGACCTTCAAGGAGGTGGTGGAGAAGCTTTTCGAGGAGGGACTCGTCAAGGCGGTCTTCGCCACCGAGACGCTGGCACTCGGAGTCAATATGCCGGCCAGATCCGTTGTCCTTGAGAAGCTCGACAAGTTCAACGGCGAAGCACATGTGAACATCACGGCGGGGGAGTACACCCAACTCACCGGCCGCGCCGGCCGGCGGGGAATCGATGTGGAGGGCCACGCCGTCGTTCTCTGGCAGCCGGGCACCGACCCCGGAGCTGTTGCAGGGCTGGCCTCGCGCCGGACCTACCCGCTGAATTCCAGCTTCCGGCCCACCTACAACATGAGCATCAACCTCATATCGCAGTTCGGGCAGTACCGTACCCGGGAAATTCTTGAGACATCCTTCGCGCAGTTTCAGGCAGACAGGTCCGTGGTGGGCCTCGCCCGTCAGGTCCGTACGCGAGAGGAGTCGCTGAAGGGCTATGCCGAAGCGATGACCTGCCACCTCGGTGACTTCTCCGAGTATTCAGCGATCCGGCGCGAGCTGTCGGACCTCGAGGCAGCCGCGTCGAAGGCCGGTGCGCGGAACCGTCGAAGCGCCGCGGCCGCGTCTCTGGAATCGCTCCGCCCGGGAGACGTGGTGGACGTTCCCGCCGGACGTGTTGCCGGTTACGCCGTTGTGCTGGCAGGAGATGCGGCCCGGGATCCCCGGCCCACCGTCCTCACCCTGGAAAAGCATGTCCGGCGGCTGTCCGTCCAGGACCTGGACGGGCCGGTCGAGATAGTTTCGCGGATACGGATTCCCAAGCAGTTCGCGGCGGGGAATCGATGTGGAGGGCCACGCCGTCGTTCTCTGGCAGCCGGGCACCGACCCCGGAGCTGTTGCAGGGCTGGCCTCGCGCCGGACCTACCCGCTGAATTCCAGCTTCCGGCCCACCTACAACATGAGCATCAACCTCATATCGCAGTTCGGGCAGTACCGTACCCGGGAAATTCTTGAGACATCCTTCGCGCAGTTTCAGGCAGACAGGTCCGTGGTGGGCCTCGCCCGTCAGGTCCGTACGCGAGAGGAGTCGCTGAAGGGCTATGCCGAAGCGATGACCTGCCACCTCGGTGACTTCTCCGAGTATTCAGCGATCCGGCGCGAGCTGTCGGACCTCGAGGCAGCCGCGTCGAAGGCCGGTGCGCGGAACCGTCGAAGCGCCGCGGCCGCGTCTCTGGAATCGCTCCGCCCGGGAGACGTGGTGGACGTTCCCGCCGGACGTGTTGCCGGTTACGCCGTTGTGCTGGCAGGAGATGCGGCCCGGGATCCCCGGCCCACCGTCCTCACCCTGGAAAAGCATGTCCGGCGGCTGTCCGTCCAGGACCTGGACGGGCCGGTCGAGATAGTTTCGCG
>NZ_KI914581.1:4030-11275 GCF_000520475.1 Arthrobacter sp. 35/47 | reverse complement strand
CGCGTCACTGAGGAATTCGCTGAACGAGAAGCGCCCACCCGCCAGCCGGACGCCGGCGGAATTCCCGACCGTCGGTACTGAGCGCCAGGAGAAAGCAATCGCAGACCTGCGCCGCCGGCTCAGGTCACATCCCTGCCACGGCTGCAGCGACCGCGAGAACCACGCGCGTTGGGCGGAGCGGTGGTGGAAGCTGCGGAGGGAAACGGACAGGCTTGCCCAGCAGATCCAGGGACGAACCAATACCATCGCGAAGACCTTCGACCGTGTGTCAGAAGTGCTCCTGCACTACGGCTACCTCCAGGAACATGACACCCAGGGCCTGGCCATCACGCCTGCCGGACAGAAACTTCGCCGGATCTACGGCGAGAAGGACCTCCTGATCGCGCTGTCCCTCGAACACGGCGCCTGCAATGACCTGGACCCCGCCGAGCTGGCGGCTCTCGCGTCCGCGCTGGTCTACCAGGCCAAGCGGGAGGAGCGCGGCCTTCGTCCCCGGATGCCGTCGGTGTCGCTGGAATCTTCGATCGACATCGTCATCCGCCAGTGGTCACGCCTGACAGACCTGGAGGAACAGCACCGTCTGTCCGTCACCAGCGAACCCGATTTCGGGCTCATGTGGCCGGTCTACAAGTGGGCGCGAGGCAAGGGACTCCAGAACGCCCTGCAGGGGACCGACCTCGCTGCCGGCGACTTTGTCCGGTGGGCGAAGCAGATCATTGATCTCATTGACCAGTTGGCGAAGGTTCCGGACCTGCCGCCGGGCTTCCGTCGCCTGTGCATCGACTCCATTGACCGTATCCGACGGGGCGTCGTGGCCTATTCCGCGGTCTCCGAATAATCCCATATCTCTCTACCCGAAAGTTGCATGCCTGTGTCCCCTTCCGATTCCAAGCCCATCCTGTACCGCAACGGCTCGGTATACAGCGCCGCAGATCCATTTGCGACGGCCATGCTGGTCACGGCAGACACGGTCGCCTGGGTTGGATCCGAGCACGCAGCGGCCGCGCTGGCCGACAGCAGCATGGACGTGGTGGACCTGCAGGGTGCGCTCGTTGCACCGGGGTTCGTCGACTCCCACTTCCACACCACGGAAACGGGACTGGCCATCACTTCTCTTGACCTCACCGGGGTCAACAGCCTCGGCGAGCTCCTCGACCTCGTCGCGCGGGCGGCAGCTGATAGTTCAGGGACCATCATGGGTAACGGCTGGGACGAATCGAGGTGGTCGGAGCGGCGTCCGCCCACCGCGTCCGAACTGGAGAACGCGTCGGGCGGGGGCCGTGACGTCTATCTCGTGCGTGCAGACGTCCACTCTGCCGTGGTGTCCACGTTCCTGGCGCAACGGCTTGGGCTGCAGCAGTACGACGGTTGGGATGACGGGTTTATTGTGCGTGATGCGCACTTCGCGGCCCGCAGCGCGGTGCGCAGTCCCGGACCCGACGAGCGGGAGGCGCTGCAGCGCACGGCCCTCGACCACGCGGCTGCGAACGGAATCGTCGCCGTCGTCGAGATGGCCGCGCCGCACATCGCTCCCCGGGAGGACGTTCTGTCACTACTCTCGCTCGCGGGGCCGCACCCTGAAGTTCTGGCCTACTGGGGACAGGCCGTCACTTCCGAAGAGGAGATGCGAACCGTTTTGGCAGGTTTTGGCGGCAAGGTGCTGGGCCTTGGAGGGGACCTGAACGTGGACGGGTCCATCGGTTCCCATACAGCCCGTATGCGGGTGCCGTACGCGGATGCGCCCCATTCCTGCGGCACCACGTTCATGAGTGCCGACGACGTCGCCGCGCACCTGGGTGCCGCAACATCCGCCGGCCTGCAGGCGGGCTTTCACGTCATCGGTGATGAGGGACTGGACACTGTGATTGCCGGTCTGGAGAAGGTGGCATCCGACCACGGGCTGGAGAGGGTGCGAGCCGCCCGGCACCGGCTGGAACACGTGGAAGTCGCCGACGACGGCGCCATCTCCCGGCTGGCCCATTTCGGTACGACAGTGAGCGCGCAACCCGGCTTCGACGCGTTGTGGGGTGCTCCCGGCGGCCTGTACGAGCAGCGGCTCGGAACCGACCGCTACACGCCGATGAACCGGGTCGGCAGTTTGTTGAGCGCCGGTGTTCCTGTGTGCCTGGGTTCCGATTCACCCGTCACCCGTATGTCGCCCTGGCAATCCATCCACGCCTGCATTGCCCATGCCAGTGCCGAGGAGCGAATCTCGGCTCGTGCTGCCTTTCTCGCACACACCCGCGCCGGTTGGCGTGCGGTGGGGGCCGGGAATCCGCTGCTCGGTCAGCTCCTCCCCGGCGCACCGGCATCCTACGCGGTGTGGGAGGTGGACGAGCTCATGGTCCAGACCCCGGACAGCAGGGTCCAGTCATGGAGCACGGATCCACGTGCTGGCACTCCGCTGCTCCCCGCACTCGATACGGACAACGAGCCGCGATGCCTGGAAACCGTCCACAGGGGCAGACAACTGTATGCGGACGGTGTCCTCGCAGACCGCCAGACCCGGCTGGAGTGACAGGGCCCGGGTCCGCCCTCTGACCTGCACGAACGTCTAAACCAGCAGGTCAGCGGGCTGTTGACACCTCCTCCACAGGACGTAAGCTGTTAGATCTACGGGTCGGAATCCTTACGTTTCGGATTGACCTGACCGAGCCACCGCATACTGCGACGCCAAAGGGGACCACGAGTGAATGTAAGGCTCTTTCGCGCGGTGGAAGGCTTGGTAATCACAACGGGTAGGTTTGCACGTCCTTAGAAAACAGCGCCGATCGATTGATCACTGCTGGCCCGAAGGCGTGCGAACCTACCCGTAGCTCATATACTGGGAAGCCCGTTCGGATAGCTGAACTGCTGCGCTCTGCGCACACGCCCCATCGAAAGGCCCTTGAGTGCGCGTTGTCACGATCATTCCCACCTACAACGAACGCCAATCCCTGCCGATAACCCTTGAGCGGCTCCGGGCAGCCGTCCCCCACTCGGATGTGCTGATCGTGGATGACAACAGCCCTGACGGCACCGGAGATTGGGCAGACCGGTTCGCCGAGGTGGACCCCAAGGTCAAGGTCCTGCACAGGCAGGGCAAGGAAGGTTTGGGGGCTGCCTACATCGCCGGTTTTCGCTGGGCGCTAGAACGGGATTACGACGTCCTGGTCGAAATGGACGCCGACGGCTCCCACCAGCCGGAACAGCTTCCCGCCCTCCTCGAGGCAGCGACCGGCGCACACCTGGTCATCGGGTCCCGTTGGGTGCCCGGCGGCGCAGTGGTCAACTGGCCGTTCCACCGGACGCTGCTGTCCCGTGCGGGAAGCCTCTACTCGCGCACCATGCTCGGACTCACCGTTCGGGACATTACGGCCGGCTACCGTGCGTTCCGGCGGGAGACGATCGAGGCCATCGATCTGGCCGACGTTGATTCGGTGGGGTACGGGTTCCAGGTCGACATGACCTTCCGTGTGGCCCAGAAGGGACTGCGCATCGTCGAAGTGCCGATCACCTTCGTAGAGCGTGAGTACGGAGATTCGAAAATGAGCGGCAATATTGTTTTGGAGGCAATCGCGTCGGTGACCCGCTGGGGGCTCGCTGCCCGCTGGTCCGCTCTCACATCACGCCTGTCCGGCCTCCGATCACCTGCAACGGACGCATAGGCCGCCGGCAAAGGACGCGCCGTCAGCAAGGACGGCCAGGCGGCCGCTATATCCTGCGCCGGCCCGGAAGGGCTGTCCTCGATCCGGACACAGAATCGCCCGGGCACTTCGATGAAGTACCCGGGCGATTCACACATGTTCTCAGGCGGAGCGGCGTTCCCCGCGACGCTCCCGCAGGATGTTGAGCCGATCCTCCAGGATCTGCTCAAGTTCCTCCATTGACCGGCGCTCCAGGAGCATATCCCAGTGGGTACGGACCGGCTTGTCACCGGAGGTGTCTGGACGCTCTCCGTCAACGAGCAACGCTTCCTTGCCGGTCTTTGAAACCCACACCGGAGGAATTTCCGCTTCAGCTGCGAACGTGACGAAAACCCGTTCACCGTCCTCGCAACGGTATTCGATACGCTGCCGGGGTGCCGGCTCAACGCCGGACTCGGTCTCCATGCTTTGGGCGCCTAGGCGCATACCCCGAAGGCTACGGTCGCTCATCTTATCTCCCTCACTTCGTATGGCATGCTGGACTCCCAGCTGCCTCTGCTGCGCGCTCGCCGAGCAGGCAACATCACGACGTTCGACGCCGCGCTACCACAGGTATAACGCCGGGTAACCGCCGTCTGTTCCCAGCGGCGCTCTCATCCGGCAAACACCCCACTATACCGACTGGGACC
Source organism: Arthrobacter sp. 35/47 (assembly GCF_000520475.1). Lineage (NCBI taxonomy): Bacteria > Bacillati > Actinomycetota > Actinomycetes > Micrococcales > Micrococcaceae > Arthrobacter > Arthrobacter sp. 35/47. The sequence goes on along the minus strand of NZ_KI914581.1, from coordinate 6,960 downwards.
ACGGATCACCCAATCGGTGCCGCGAGCGGCGCGCGGCGGGGCTGATGACTAGTGCACCTGGGGCGGGTGCGTCTCCTCGCCTGTGGCGGGGGAGTCAGCATGGCCAGCCTCGTTCTCCTGCGCTCCGAGTACGTTTCCAATGCCCTTGAGCGCTTCTCCCAGCTCGCTGGGGATGATCCACAGTTTGTTGGAGTTGCCCTCCGCAAGCTTGGGGAGGGTCTGGAGATACTGGTAAGCGAGCAGCTTCTGGGTGGGGTTGCCCTTGTGAATAGCGTCGAAGACCTTCTGAATGGCCTGCGATTCACCGTCTGCCCTCAGGATCGCTGCCTTGGCATCGCCTTCGGCCGCGAGGATGGCTGCCTGCCGCTGCCCCTCCGCAGTAAGGATCTGCGATTGCTTGGTTCCCTCTGCAGTGAGGATGGCTGCGCGGCGGTCGCGTTCGGCCCGCATCTGCTTCTCCATAGAATCCTGGATGGAGTGCGGCGGGTCGATCGCCTTGAGCTCCACGCGCGACACCCGGATTCCCCAACGCCCCGTGGCGTCATCCAGGACCCCGCGAAGCTGTCCATTGATCTGGTCCCGCGAGGTCAGTGCCTCCTCCAGATTCAACCCGCCGACAACATTCCGCAGCGTCGTCGTGGTCAGCTGCTCGACGGCCTGGATGTAGTTGGCGATTTCATAGGTAGCGGCACGCGCGTCGGTCACCTGGAAGTACACGACCGTGTCGATGGACACCACAAGGTTGTCCTCGGTGATCACCGGCTGCGGCGGGAAGGAAACAACCTGTTCGCGCAGGTCAAGAAGCGGCAGCAGACGGTCAACGAACGGGATGAGGATCGTCAGGCCCGGCAGGAGCGTGCGCTGATATTTTCCCAGCCGCTCAACCACACCCGCGCGAGCCTGCGGAATGATCCGAACGGATTTCACCAGCACAACCAGGACGAAAGCGATCAGAACAATCAGGACGATCGTGAGTCCGATTGTGCCTGAGTCTGTGAACATGGTTCCCCTTGTGTTGTTGTGGTGCCGAATGGTGTTCAGGAGGAGGTAAGTGGACCGTTCTCCGTTGGTTGGGCTCCTACGACGACGGCGGTCGCTCCGTCGATGCGGGAAACTGTCACGCGGGTGCCGGCCGGCACGGACGAGCCGTCAACAGTGCGTGCGGTCCATGTGTCGCCGCCGATCTTGACGGTCCCGGAGAGCCCGGTGACCGGTTCCAGTGCAAGTGCGTGTTCGCCGATCAACCGATCGATGTTGGAGAGCTGCTCGGCTGAGCCCCGCTTGAGATGCTTCAGGGCCACCGGCCTGACCAGCAGCACCATCAGGAGTGAGACGACGCAGAAGATCACTACCTGGATGAAGAAAGAGGCTCCGGCGAGTGCGCCGATCAGCCCCGCGAGTGCGCCGGTTGCAAGCATCAGGAAGAACAGGTCAAGGGTCAGGGTTTCCACCCCAGCCAATCCGAGCATGAGCACCAGCCAGAGAATCCAGGTGTTCTGTACCAGCCAGTCAAGCATCGCATTTCCCCTCGGTGGCGGCATCTGCAGACAGTCATTCCGTGCACAGGGTGCCTCTTACCATCATGCCAAATCCGGAGGCGGAAATATAGCGTTACGGGAATATCCTCAGCACTTCATCCGTGCGCGCGCCGGCTATAGGACTGAAGTGTGAAGGCGGCCGTCACCGGCAACTCGCCGGAAAGGTTCGAGAGATCGGCTGGGCTCCGGTGGTGCCCGGCAGGCCCCATCATCGCGACGTTGCGCACGTCGCCCGGTCCAAGCGTCATGGTGAATTCCACAGTCCGGGTCGAGATGAGGTCGAAGGCGCCTGCGAGGGAGGCGGCGACGTCGTCGCCCTTTCCGCCGGGAACTCCGAGAAGCCCTGCGGTGCCCGCGATCTCCTGGAGGTGCTGAGGCAGGGGAGTGACCACCAGCAACACTCCGCCGTCTTTCACTATCCGCGCGAACTCAGGGGGGTTGCGCGGGGCGAAGACGTTCAGAAGCAGATCGACGCTGCTATCCGCCACGGGCAGCCGTTGCCACAGGTCGCACACAAGGCAGAGGGCGCCGGGCAGCAGTTTCGCTGCCCGCCTCAGCGCAAACTTCGATATATCGAGTGCCACCGCCGCGGACACCGGCACAGCTTCCAGAAGCCTGCTCAGGTAGTAGCCGGTCCCTGCCCCCGCGTCCAGGACGACAGGCCGGTTGACGGCTGCTTCCTTCGCCGCCGCGCACAGAGCATCCGCGAGTCCGTGGAAATGCCCGCTGCCGAGGAAATCGATCCGCGCCTGCACCATCTCAGCGGTATCAGGCTGGAAGCTCGTCCCCCGGCCAGTGAGCAGGTTGAAGTAGCCCTGCCGGGCTGCATCGAACCGGTGGCCGCCGGCACAGCTGAGGAGTTGCGGAGTGTGTTCACGCCCCGGCACCCCGGAGGACGTACCGTCCGGCCCGGCGGCAAGCGGTCCGCGGCAGACGGGGCAGAGAAGGAGGACTCCCGGAGACGGCGGCATTGGACAATCGTAGGGGGCGGCGCCGCTTTGAGCCGCAGCACCATGGGGGCATAGGCTCGGAGTGTGAAACCAGACACACTCAACCTGATGAATACAGTGAGCGCACCCTCGCTCCACCCGGACACCCGACGCTGCGTAGTCTCCGTGACCCGTCCCGACTACGACGCCGACGCCTATGTAGGGCAGCTGTGGGAGGTGCCGCTGGACGGCGGAGCTCCCCGTCGGCTTACCCGGGGGTTCAGGGATACCGCGCCGAAATTCTCCCCGGATGGCTCCATCCTCGCTTTTCTCCGCGCCGGCGAAGGTGGCAAGCCGCAGGTCTATATCACCGACGGCAGGGGAGGGGAGCCGCAGCAGCTGACCGATCGCCCCCTGGGCGTCTCCAGCTTCGAATGGTCGCCCGATTCCCGCCGGCTCGTAT
>NZ_KI914581.1:0-3930 GCF_000520475.1 Arthrobacter sp. 35/47 | reverse complement strand
TCGCCCGATTCCCGCCGGCTCGTATTGAGCGCGCGCGTCCCGGAAGACGGCCGCTACGGAACGGTCGACGGCGTATCGGCAGGCCAGGAGGATCCGCGACTGGTCAGCAGCTTCAAGTACCGGATGAACGGCGTCGGTTACACCAGGGACAAGCGGTCACAACTGTTTCTCCTCGACGTGCCGTCCCTGGGGGAGGAGCCGTTCGTCAGGCCGGTGGGGCGGGCTGCGCGCTCGCTCGGGGAGGACGCGCCGACGGCGTTTGCCGAACCGGCGCAGCTGACGGACGCGGATGCGGACCATACCGCGCCCAGGTTCTCCTTCGACGGTTCACGCATCCTGTTCAGCGCCTCCCTGGAACCGGACTCCGAAGCGAATCTCCGGTCCGACATTTATTCGATCGAATTGGACGGCACAGACAGGCAGCGTCTGAGCAATTTCACGGAGAACCTTGTCAGCTGCGGCAACCCGGTGCACAGTGCGGACGGCCGCTGGCTCTATTATCTCGGCAGCGCGCTGTCGCCGAGCGGTGTCGATTTCGTTGCACGCAACACCGCCTTGTACATTGCTCCGGTCGATGACCCAACCCAGGCACGGGTGCTCACTGATCCGGAATCCCTCGATCTCGGTGAGATCGGCGAGGTTGTGCCGGCGGGAGGTGACAGCGTCCTGGTGTTCAACCGCAGCCGCGGCGCCGGCGACCTGCGCCGCGTCGATGCGCAGGGAGCGGTGGAAGTCCTTGCCGATGGCGAGTTGATCGTCACCGGCGCGGCGGGTATCAACGGCACCGTCGTCGTCTCCTATACGGACCCGGACACGGTGGGCGACGTGGCGCGCGTTGACGGCCGTGCCCTGACCAGGCTCACGGACTTCTCCGCCGCGCTGCGCAGCGAGACCGCCGTGATCCCTCCGCGTGAAGAGATCTTCACCGCACCGGACGGTTACCCCGTACACGGTTGGGTGCTGATCCCGGAGGGGGAGGGGCCGCACCCTGTCCTGCTCAACATCCATGGCGGGCCGTATGCCCAGTACGGGTGGGGCTACTTTGATGAGGCGCAGGTCTACCTTGACGCAGGTTACGCGGTACTCATGTGCAATCCGCGCGGTGCTGCCGGCTACGGCGAGGAGCACGGCCGGGTGATCAAGGAAGCGATGGGGACGGTGGACATGCAGGACGTCCTCGCGTTCCTTGAGGGTGCAGTCCGGACCTACGACCAGCTCGACGGCGACAGGCTGGGTGTGATGGGCGGGTCCTATGGTGGGTACCTGACCGCCTGGCTGATCGCCAATGACCACCGTTTCCAGGGCGCCATCGTGGAGCGCGGATTCCTCGACCCCGAGTCCTTCATCGGGTCATCTGATATCGGATGGTTCTTCTCGGAGGCCTACACCGGGGCTGAGCCGGAGAAGGTTCGGGCGCAGAGCCCCTATGCCCAGGTCCACAGGGTCCGGACGCCCACGTTCGTGATTCATTCCGAAGAGGACCTGCGCTGTCCGCTCGAGCAGGCCCAGCGCTACTACACGGCGCTGAAACGCCATGGGGTGGAGTGCGAAATGCTGATTTTCCCGGGGGAGACCCACGAACTCTCACGGACGGGCACTCCCTGGCACCGGCGTCAGCGTTTTGAGCACATCCTGCGGTGGTGGGCGGAGAAGCTGCCGAGCAAGAAGAACCAGCCCGCCTAGAAATTCAGGGCGCGCTGGGCCAGGTCGATTCCGGGCTGGGCCCAGCGCTCCCTGTACGCGTCGCTGCTCATGAGCGACCGCGTCCTCGCCTTGTCGATGTAGACCACGCCGTTCAGGTGATCGGTCTCGTGCTGGACAATACGTGCGGGCCACCCGGTGAAGTCCCGGCTGGCTTCCAGCCCTTCAGGAGTCCGGTATTCAAGGCGCACAGTGCGGTGCCTCTCCACCACGGCCTGCCAGCCGGTAAACGACAGGCATCCCTCGAAGAACGACGCCGTTTCGTCTCCCACAGCCGTGTATGCCGGGTTGATCACGGCGAAGTAGGGTAGCGGCGGGCGCTCGCGCACCTGGGCAATGTCTTCCGGCTGCGGGATCACGTCTTCGATCACCGCAATCCGCAGGGGAATTCCGAGTTGCGGCGCTGCCAGGCCGACACCCGGAGCGTCATGCATGGCTTTCCGCATGGTGGCCAGCAGTTCGGCGAGCTCCGAGGAGTCCAGCTGACCGTCGAACGGTTCGGCCGGGTTCCGCAGAACCGGATCACCGAGCTGGACGATCGGCGGCCGCTCCTGTTCGACGACGCCGCGGACCAGCGCGCGGATTCTCTCGCGTGTGTAGGTTCCCATCCACCCATCCTAGGTTCGCCTCTTCAGTCGCGGTGCTGACGCGGGGACGCTGTAGTACGCCAGCAGGATTGCGAGTGCGTTGAGAACCGCGAGGATGAGGAAGGCGCGGGAGTAGCTGCCGAAGGCCGCAGCAAGGCCGGCGCCCGCCCACGGACCCAGTGCCGTTGCGAGGGTAATCGGAAACGCAACCAGCGCGGTCAGCCGGCCGTAATGTGCGGAGCCCCACCGGTCCGTGATGGCCGTGGCGTGCAGGAGCGTGAAGATACCGCGGGCCACCCCGGCTGCCAGCGCGATCAGGATCGCTGCGGTGAGGGTCTCAGTGAGGCCGAGCAGCGCCGTCGTCAGGGTGGTGGCGGACAGGACAATAACGGTCCGCAATCTCAGCGGCAACTGTTCAAAGGCTCCATAACCCAGCCGGCCCAGCACTTGGCCGATCCCACCGATTCCCAGGGCGGTGGCCGCCAGGGTCCTGTCGATCCCGCGTTCCGTCAGCAGCGGCACGAGATTGACGACGGCGGCGAAAGAGGACAGGGCTGCCAGGCTGACGGCGGCCACCAGCGCGATGAACGGCAGGCTTCGGACGATCTCGGCAGGGGGAGTCGGCTTCGTGACCTGGGTGCCGGCCGGGTCCCGATGGGGTTCCCAGGGCCGCCGCAGCCCGAAGAAGTGGGCTGGAACCGTGATCACGAAAAGGGCAGCGGCAAGGATCAGGTAGGTTCCGCGCCAACCGGCAGCGGCGGACAGGAGCGCCGTCAGCGGTGCAAAGACCGTACTCGCGAGGCCGCCCACGATAGTCAGTACTGTCAGCGCGCGGGTGCGGCCGTCGGTCCACCAGCGGGTTACAGCGGCGAATGCCGGTGGATACAGAACCATTCCCATGGCGATGCCGCTCAGGATCCACCCGCCGAAGAATACGGGCAGCGTTCCTGCCGCAGCGACCAGGCACAGCGCCGGCGCTGCAAGCAGGGATCCGACAGTCATCACCGACCGTGGTCCGCGGCGGTCGAGGATGCGTCCGACCAGCAGGCCGGTGAGTGCAGAACAGATCAACCCGGTGGAAAACGCTCCGTTGACCACAGGCAAGGACCATCCGGTACTCGTGCTGATCTGTCCGGCGAGAACGGGAAACGCATAGAACAGAATGCCCCAGCTGGTGATCTCCGTGATGCAGAGGACTACCAGAACAGTGCGCAGGGAAACGTCCCGCTTACCCCTCCCAAACCACCTCCCGACAGTGCCGATAATCGACATTATGTCAACTAGAACCCGGCGAATCGCATTGGATGCGAATTGGCCGGGCTTTGACACCTGTCCCCTCTCGTCAAGCCGTATGGCACGGCATCTCGTTGATTCTAGAACCCGGCGAATCGCATTGGATGCGAACTGGCCGGACTTTGACACCTGTCCCCTCTCGTAAAGCCGCATGGCACGGTATTTCGTTGATTCTAGGCTCCTGACAGCCCACGCATGGGTGGCTGGACGAAGGAGTGCCCATTTGTCGTCGGGTGCGTTGAGTCTGAGAATCCGCGCCGTTGCAGGCCACTTTGCCACCGTCTCGCATAATGTGCGAAAGTGTCGCGTGTTATGCGAGGAAAAGACGTGACCAATCAGCGCGGCCCGG